>JAZDOU010000198.1:0-33532 GCA_043798385.1 Pseudomonadota bacterium | reverse complement strand
TCGCCGATGAGGATGATCCCTCCGGGGCGGAGGCTCTGCGCCAGAAGCTCGATGGTGCCGACGACTCCCCCAGCGATCCACGTGGCACCGAGACAGGCTGCCACACCGGCCTTCTCGTCAGAGACGAAGCCGGCAGCATCGCCATGGATGAACTTGACTTGATCGGCGACACCGAGTTTTTCAGCGCGGAGTTTCGCTTGCTCGGTGAACAACCGGCTCATGTCGATGCCGGTGCCGATGACTCCGTAATCGCGTGCCCAGGTGCACAGCATCTCCCCCGAACCGCTGCCGAGGTCGAGCACTCGGGTCCCCGTTTCCAGACGCAGCGCCGCGCCCAGAGTGGCGAGCTTTTCGGGTGTGAACGGGTTATGGATGCGGTGAGCACTTTCGGTGATGTTGAAGATCCGTGGAATATCCAATTCAGAAAATCTCCTTACGGGTGTGAATAGATTCGGTCACTGCCTAACATAATATTATGCCTCAAAAATAGTATCCCTATTTCACGCCTTCCGGGATGCTATGCCTCAAAAAAAAGGTTTAACAGCCCAAAAACATCATGTCAATATGAGGTATATGATCCTACTCAGGGAGGGATGATATGCCTTAAACGTATAATAGAAGTTGCTCTTTGATGGTCTGATTATAACAAGAAAAAGAACGCGGTCAAGGTGAAAAAAGGGGCTAAAGGAAAGGGTACAGAGGGGGCTTCTGAAGAAATAGGGACTTTGCCGGGATGGACCTTGCAAATTGATTTGTATTTGAAGTCTTTGGATTTTTCACAAATGGAATTTGCACGAGTACAGGAAGCTATACGTACTATAATCTGATTTTTTTATTGAGATTAATTGGTTAGGTATTGTTTAATTTTTCATAATTTTGTAATTTTGGCAATGATAATCTGGGTTGCCAGCCATTTGTTGCCGGATTGGCAATAAGTCGCTGGATTCGTATTTCTGTAAAGCCCGCGGACCGCCCAAAAATCAGCCCAGCGGTTTTCAATGAAAGAGGAAGCTTCTTACGAATCCGTTGAAGCTTCTCCGGCTCAAGCAACTCTTCGCGTCAGGCTTTCAAATCGTTTTCGATCTTCACTCATTTGGAGTGTGACCTCTGGGCGTCGACGTATGCCTTGAGAACCGCTTGCATGCGCGAAAGATGCCCTTTGCCGAGTGATTTGAAAAATTCGATGATGTCTTGTTCAAGGCGTAGATGTACGGATTGCTTGGCGTGCGGCAAAATAAGTTTTGCCCGCGTCCAGTCGGGCCGAATGCCACGCTCATCCTTATCCTCGGCAATCAGCCGATCCAGTTTCTCATCCGTCATGGCGTCAACCTTACTAAAATCGGTGCGGCTTTCCGCGCGTTTTGCTTTAAGCCCAGTTGCCGTATAACTCTTGATATTTTTGTCTTTCTTCATAGCGTGCCCTCCGAAAGGAAATAACCCTGATCGCCTCGCTTCGGGTGGTGTAAACGACGGTCACGTTGCGCCCTTCAAATAACCCTATGGCAAGGAATCTCTCTTCCTTGCCGCCATAATTAACCGAGGGAACAGCCACATGCGGAGCCTCGAAAACCGCGCTGACATCGAGGAAATCGAGGCCATGTTTTTCAAGATTCGAGCGTCGTTTTCGTTCATCCCATTCAAGGTTCATCTTATATTATGTACACAATTTGTGTTCATTGTCAAGCCCTCTCTCAACGGCGGTTTTCGGTGTTTTCTCTGGTTCATCATTTTGTATAACGGTTTTAAGGAAAATTGTGACCGTACGTACCGCGAAGTTGCCAAATGGAGGCATTAACGAGGGTCAAGAGGAAAAGACATTAAAATAAAAAGGAAAAAGGTTAATAAGGGTCTGTTTCCGCCAAGGCTAAAGGCTTTTTGAAAGAGTGACAATCCGTTGAAGGGCGGTCAGATGGGTTCCAAGGGTGAGCAGGACGAGCAGGGCGATAAAAAAGAGATAATCGGTCAGCCAGGACTGGGAGGGGAGGGCGACGATCAATAAATCGTTCAGGATAGATCCGAAACCCAGACAGACCACCCGTTCGGCCCGGCCAAAAACGCCCCTGGAAATCGACAGTCCCAGGCCTTCCCCCCTGGCCCGGGCATAACTGACCATGAAGGACCCGCTTAAAAAAAGAAAAAGAAGGGCCGTAATCAAGACCCCATGGTGAACGGGGTGAACTGAAAAATAAAGCCAGATCCCCAGGACGGCAAAAAAATCACTGTAGCGGTCCAAAACAGAATCCAGGAAGGCCCCGGATCGGGTCTTTTGGTCGGCCATTCGGGCCAGTCCACCATCCAGGGTGTCAAAGATCCCGGAAATAAGGACCCCGATCCCCCCCAGCCAGAGGGAATGGAGATAGGCCGGGATAGTCAATAGACTGATAAAGAGGGCCAGGAAGGTCAGGTGATTGGGTTTTAAGGTTAGACGATGGAAGAAAGGGACAAGAATGCCTTCCACCCATTTCAGATAGTGGTTCCCGAGAGTGCTTTCACGGAGCAAAGAAGTTGTCCTCTCTAAGCTTTAAGCTTTGAGCTTTCAACTTTCCTGGTCAGATAGTCTTCCATTTGCCGTCGGGCCTCCCCTTCCTCCATCTGAACCGGGGGGTGTTTCATGAGATAGGCTGAAGCCGGGAGCAATACCCCGGCCTCCTTACGATCACGGGCCACCCGGCAGTATCTGATGGCATCAATGGCTACTCCGGCGCTGTTGGGTGAGTCCTGGACGGATAAACGGGCCTCCAGTTCAAAGGGGACTCCGCAAAAATTGACGGCTTCAAGACGTAAGAAGCAGACCTTATTATCACCCTGCCAGGCGACATAATCAGAAGGACCGATGTGAATGTTTTCTTCCGATAAAGGTTCACTTAATTGGGACTGAACCGACTCGGTCTTAGAAATTTTTTTGTTTTTTAGACGGCTTTTTTCCAGCATGTTCAGAAAATCGGTGTTTCCCCCGGTATTGAGTTGATAGGTCCGTTTGATCCTGACCCCTCGTTCTTCAAAAAGGTGGGCCAGGACCCGGTGGATGATCGTAGCCCCGATCTGGGATTTGATATCATCTCCAACCAGAGGGATCCCATGGCGTTCAAATTGTTTGGCCCACTGTGGATCGGAAGCGATAAATTCAGGCATGCAATTGATTAAACTAACCCCGCTGTTCAGGCAGCAACGGGCATAATAACGGACTGCTTCGGCTGAACCTACCGGCAGATAGTTGACCAGCATTTCCGCCCGAGACTGTCTGAGGACCTTTTCCACATTCACCGGTTTAAGGTCGGCAGGCAAAAAAGTCCGCTCGGCGGGAAAATCCTTCATGTGGGGGGCCAGGCCATCCAAAATAGGACCCATCTGAACAACCACCCCATAATTGGGCAGGGAAGGCCAAATGGGATAGACGCAGTTGGGAAGCGCTAAGGCCGCTTCTTCCAGAGGGCGACCGACTTTCCGGCGATCGATATCGAAAGCGGCCACAATTTTAATATCTTCCGGTAAATAGCCCCCAAGTTTTTTATGCATCAAGCCGTCCAGGACTAAGGGGTTGTGTCGGTAGTATTCAATTCCTTGAATTAAGGCGCTGGCACAATTTCCAACCCCGCAGATGGCTACCTTTATGGTCCTTTTTCCCATCCAAGGCCCTCCAATCCATTTTCAAAAAAGTTATAGTAAATCAAATCAAAAATCAATCAAAATTATAAAAGGAAGGAGCAATAACGTATTAAAAAGAGATAGGAAAAATCCTTTGTGCTTTTCCTGAGGGGAAAGTTGTGTTAAATTAATAACTCTTTCAAGAGTTTCTTCCTGACACCAGGGGGGGAGAATGGCTTGGGGCCTTCTTATATAAAAGAATTTCAATCCGGTTCTCTGAAACAAAAGGCGCAGAAGGCCTGGGGAATCCTGAGAGAATGCCGTCTTTGCCCCCGGAACTGCGGGATAGATCGTTTAGAAGGGGAGAGGGGCTTCTGCCAGACCGGGCGGACAGCCCTGGTTTCCAGTGTAGGCCCCCATTTTGGAGAGGAAGATCCCTTAGTCGGCCGCTATGGCTCGGGGACAATTTTTTTTGCCTTTTGCAATCTGGGCTGTATCTTTTGTCAAAACTATGAATTGAGCCATCTGGGGGAAGGCCTGGAGAGCCCCCCGGAGGTCCTGGCCGAGCAAATGCTCCATCTGCAGGCCATAGGGTGTCATAATATTAATTGGGTTACTCCGACGCATGTGGTCCCTTTTCTGTTAAAGGCCCTGTTGATAGCCATCCCCAAAGGCTTGAACCTCCCGTTGGTCTATAACTGCGGAGGATATGAAGCCCCGGAGACCCTGCTCTGGATGGAAAATATCGTTGATATTTATATGCCGGATTTTAAATTCTGGAGCCCCGCCGTGTCTCAAGAATTGGCCCAGGCCGTTGATTATCCTCAGGTGGCCAGAGAGGCCCTTAAAGAAATGCACCGGCAAGTCGGGGATCTATGGATTGATCAGGAAGGGATTGCTCAAAAGGGGCTCTTGATTCGCCATCTGGTAATGCCCAATGAACTGGCCGGGACCCAAGAGATCATGAAATTTATTGCCCGGGAAGTGTCTCCTCAATCTTATGTGAATATCATGGACCAATATCGACCTTGCGGTCAGGCCTCAGGGGATCAGCGACTTAACCGACGGCTCCATTCCGAAGAATATCGGCAGGCCCTTAATTGGGCCGTGGAAGCCGGACTCCTACGCTTGGATCAGCGTAGACCTCGTTATCGTGCAAGGTGGTATTGAATAATGGGAAGAATTTTGGCCATTGGGGATATCCATGGCTGTTACGCCAAACTGGTCAGCCTGATGGAAAAAGTGAACCTAAACCCCGGGAAAGATGCCCTGGTCTTTATTGGAGATTATATCGATCGGGGCGATCGAGCTAAAGAGGTGGTGGATTATCTGATTGAACTTAAAAAAAGAGTGCCCTCAACGGTCTTTCTTTTAGGCAACCACGAGCATATGTTGCTGGACTATCTCAGCGGGGAAAATACTAATCCCTTCTTGTTTAACGGCGGGCAGAAGACCTTGAACAGCTATCTCGGGAAAGGCCGTCTCTCTTATCTCCAAGATCCAAAGAGTGTTTTTCCCCCGGAACATCTGGAATTTTTTAATTCCCTGCTCCCCTATTATGAGCTTGAAGACACTATTTTTGTTCATGCCGGCCTCAGGAATGGGATTCCCCTGGAGCGACAGGACCTTTTTGATCTCCTCTGGATTCGGGAAGAATTTTATTATTCCAAATTCAATTTTGGAAAGACAATCGTTTTCGGCCACACCGCATTTTCACAACCTTTCATCCTTAATAATAGGGTCGGTATTGATACCGGTGCGGTTTACGGGAATACCTTGACCTGTGTCGAGTTGCCGGCTATGAATTTTTATTCGGTCTGACTTTAAGCCCCTTGATTTTTAGACTATCCAGGAAGGATTCCAAGCCTTTTTTTTGCTGTTGACCTGGGAAAACAATTCTGGTAATTTTATTCACAATCCGCTGAGATATGTGTTTGTCGGCCCTTCGACAATCACAGATCCAAAGCCCTATCAATCAGGAGGCAGTTATGAAGATTAAATACTGGATGACAAAAGATCCGATAACCGTAACCCCGGATACCCTGGCTGTTGAAGCCCAAAAATTAATGAAAGATAACCATATCAGACGCTTACCGGTGGTTGAAAAAGGCCGGTTGGTGGGTATCGTTACCCTCCGCAATCTCATTGAGGCCGCCCCTTCTTCAGCCAATACCTTGAGTATCCACGAATTAAATTACTTGATTATGAAGATTAAGATAAAAGACCTGATGAAAAAGAATGTTATTACCGTTTCTCCGGAGGATACGGTGGTCGATGCTATTGTCTTAGGTACTTCAAAAGACGTTGGGGGCTTTCCGGTCGTTGACGATAAAGGAAATTTGGTCGGGATCATTACCGAGACCCATATTTCCAGGGCCATGATGCAGTTATTTGGAATGAATATTAAAAAGGAAATTATTTCCCTGGAGAATGTGGACCTTGAACCAGGGACTTTTGGAAAGATTGTCTCTTTAGTTGAAAAATGTGGGGCCACAATCATCAGCATGTTTTCTATCCCGAGAAGGACCACCGATTTGTTGCGGGTATATATCCGAATGAAGTCCGATAAAAAGGATCAGGTTGTGGCAGAGCTTCAAAAAGCCGGCTATGAGATTGCCGAATAATCCGGGCACTCTTTCCGGCAGAATCTTTTCTGAATGCCCTGAAATCCAGGGCATTCTTTTTTAAGGGTGGGGATGAAAAAGAAAATCAGCGGTTTAGTTATCTTATACCTAATCCTGGTAAGCACTGGATTGGTCTTCGCCGAGGTGGCCAACCGGATTGTGGCCATTGTTAACAATGAAATTATAACCAACTACGAATTAGAAAAAGCCTTTAAGAGTCTTCAACCTGCCGACCATGAAAAAGGAAGGCAGGAGGAAATCAAGAAGCAGCTTTTATTTCAGTTAATAGACCAGAAATTGGTGGAGCTGCAAATAAAACGTCTGGGGATAAAGATTTCTTCCGAGGATATAGAAAAGTCCATTGCCAGGATCAAGCAGGAACAAGGGTTGAACCGCCCGGAAGATTTTGCCGCTGCTCTGGCCAAAGGAGGAATGTCAGAAGCTGAGCTTCGAAATAAAATAAAGGAACAAATCCTGCGTTTTAGGCTGGTAAGCCGGGAGATTGGAAGTAAGATCGTCGTTCCCGAAGCTAAGTTGCAGGAATATTTTGAAAAGAACAAATCCAAATTTCAAAAGACCGAGGGGATACATCTGGCCCATATCGTCCTGACAACCCCGGAAAAGGCTTCCTCTGATGAGATCCTGAAACAAAAGAAGAAGGCGGAAGAAATCTGGGAGGGCCTTAAAAAAGGAGAAGATTTTTCCGAACTGGCCCGAAGATATTCTCAGGATTCTTCGGCAGTCCAGGGAGGGGATCTGGGTTTTTTCGGTTGGGATGAGATCGATCCCTCTCTTAAGACGGCACTCTCGGCAATGAAACCAGGGGAGTTTAGTCAAGTCCTGCGGTCCCCACAGGGATGGCAGATTGTCAAGTTGATTGCCCTTCAGACGGCCAAGGAGATCGGCCTTGAGGAGGTCAGGGAACAAGTCCGTGAAAAGCTTTTTCAGGAAGAAGTGGAGCTTCGCTTTGGACAGTGGGTCCAACAATTAAAAGACCGTTCCTATATTCAAGTTCTTCTTTAATAGAATTCAATTCGTCGTGGTTATTTTTATTTACCAATGCCGTCAGTATCTGGAACAAGAAGTGACCATCCGGGGCTGGCTGGTCCATAAACGCTCCAGCGGCCAGGTCCGTTTTTTAGTCCTCAGGGATGGAACCGGGTTCTTGCAGACCATCATGCTGAAAAGCAAGGTGCAGCCCGGGATTTTTCAGGCCTTTGATCAATTGACCCAGGAATCCTCCCTGTCCGTAACCGGGATTCTACATGACGATGCCAGGTCGCCGGGCGGGGTGGAATTAGAAATCTCCGCTTTAGAGACTTTTCAGATCACGCCGGACTATCCCATTTCACCCAAAGAGCATGGGGTGGCCTTTTTGATGGAACACCGTCATCTCTGGCTGCGTTCGGCCCGTCAGCAGGCCATCTTATGGATACGTCATGAATTGGCCCGGGCGGTCCGTGATTTTCTGGATGCCCATCATTTTATCCAATTGGACGCCCCCATCCTGACCCCGGCAGCCTGCGAGGGGACCAGCACCCTTTTCAGCACTCCTTATTTTGATCAGGGGAAGGCCTATCTTTCTCAGAGTGGTCAGCTTTATATGGAGGCCGGGGCCATGGCCTTTGGCCGGGTCTATTGTTTCGGTCCATCCTTCAGGGCCGAGAAATCAAAGACCCGTCGGCACTTGACTGAATTTTGGATGGTGGAGCCCGAGATTGCTTTTGCCGACCTGGACCAATTGATTGCCTGGTCTGAACAACTGATCTCCTTTATGATCGGCCGTGTTTTAGAGAAACGACAGGAGGAGCTAAAGCTTCTGGAAAGAGATCTTTCCTGCCTGGAGAGGATCAAACCCCCTTTTCCACGCCTGTCTTATACCCAGGCCTTGGATAACCTTAAGGGACAGGGTCGGTCTTTACCCTTTGGGGACGATCTGGGTGCGGAGGAAGAGACTTGGATTGCCTCCCAATTCCAACAGCCGGTGGTTATTCATCGCTACCCGGCTGAATGCAAGGCCTTTTACATGAAAAGGGATCCTCTTGATCGAAGGCTGGTCCTGAATATGGATATCCTGGCCCCGGAGGGATACGGAGAAATTATCGGAGGCTCAGAGAGAGAAGAGGTCCTGGAACGCCTCCAGGAAAGGATCCAGGATCAGGCCCTTTCCCAGGAGGATCTTGACTGGTATTTGGATCTTCGGCGTTTCGGGACGGTTCCCCATGGGGGTTTTGGTCTGGGGTTGGAACGGATGGTGGCCTGGGTCTGCGGATTAAAACATGTTAGAGAGGCCATCCCCTTTCCCCGAACCCTGTACCGGCTTTATCCCTAATGAATTGGTAAAAAGTAAATGGGCTGGCATAGACGTTCCGGGGTCTGGATTTCAATGGTTGTCCATCCCAAGCTATGAGTTTCTTTGCCGGGCCAAATGTTTATATTTTATTAGAAGCAGGCCTACACCCAAGAGGGAAATAGGCTTTGGTGAATGCCCTGCCTCGAATCAAACTTAGCCATCGGGCCGGGATGGGGTGATAAGTCGCCTTTTGGACAACCATTGAAATCCAGACCCCGGAACGTCCTTTGATAAACTCTGACTTTTTACGAGTCCCTAATCCCTAACGGCCACGTCAAGAGGAAAATTTTCTTCTATGCCCACTAAGTCGGTCGAGGCTATCATCCTGCAAGTCAAACTCTATGGGGAGTCTGACCTGATTGTTGACTTTTTTTCTTCCCAGGCCGGCCGGATGCGGGGAATTGCCAAAGGGGCCAAGAAAAGTAAAAAACGGTTTGTTCATTGTCTGGAACCCTTAAACCGGGTTCGCTTGAGCCTTTTTGAAAAACAAAACAGTTCCCTGGTTCGTCTTGATCAAGGGGAGGTGCTTGACCCCTTCCAGGGGATTCGGAAGGATTTCAGGAAATGGGGACAAGCCTCCTATTTCTGCGAAATGATCAAAGAGTTGTTTGCCATAGGCGATTCAAATCCAGCCGTTTTTGAGTTGATCAAAGAATCCCTCCGGGTTCTCGAACAAGAAAAAGGGGATCCGGAAGTATTTCCCATTTTTCAGATTCGTTTGCTTCAATTAGCCGGTTATGCCCTCTACTTGAGCGCCTGTCTGCATTGCGGGAAAAAAACCGAAGAGATTGACGCTCCTTTCTTTTCCGTGGCCCGGGGAGGGGTCTTTTGCCCAAATTGTCTGCCGGGTGCCAAGGGGATTCAACTTTCACTCGGGGCGATTCAAAGTATTCGCCAATCGATGACCATGAACTGCCCTCAGGTCTTTCGAATCCGCTTCAGCCGGGAAATACGGCGAGAAATCGAAGGCCTTTTGGGGGTTTTTTCCTGCCAGATCATGGGAAGAGAACTGAGTTCGGTCCGTTACCTGAAACAGATACAGGAAAGCTATGCTTGAAACAGTTCGACGTTCAACGTTCAAGGTTCAATGTTCAAGGTTTGGGGTTCAAGATTTAAAGGTACCATAAATTATCGCTTTGCAACGTTGAACCTTGAACGTTGAACTTTGAACAATATTTTACAGGAGGTTATGTGCTTACCTTTCAAGAATTAATCGAGGCCCTCAACGGCTATTGGGCCAAACAGGGATGCCTGCTTTTGCAACCCTATGATCTGGAAGTCGGGGCAGGGACCTTTCACCCGGCAACCTTTTTAAGGGTCCTGGGACCGGAGCCCTGGAAAGCAGCCTATGTAGAACCTTCCCGGAGGCCGACCGACGGCCGGTACGGCGAAAATCCCAACCGGCTTCAGCATTACTATCAATATCAGGTTATTCTTAAACCCTCTCCCCTGGACGTCCAGGATCTCTATTTAAAGAGTTTGGAGAGTTTTGGAATCCATCCCCTGGAACACGACCTGAGGTTTGTGGAAGATGACTGGGAGTCTCCCACCTTGGGGGCCTGGGGCCTGGGATGGGAGGTCTGGCTGGATGGAATGGAGATCACCCAATTCACTTACTTTCAGCAGTGCGGGGGTATTGATCTCTCGCCCATATCAGTCGAACTGACCTACGGCTTGGAGCGGATTGCCATGTATCTCCAGGAAAAGGACAATGTCTATGATTTGAATTGGAACGACCGGATCTCGTATCGGGAAGTCCATCACCAGAGCGAATTTGAATTTTCAACCTATAATTTTGATCAAGCCGATGTCGAACAATTGCGAAGGCATTTTATTTCTTATGAAAAGGAAAGCCAAAGGTTGGCCGCTTTGAAGTTGCCCCGGCCGGCCTATGATTTTTGTCTTAAATGCTCTCACGTTTTTAACATCCTGGATGCCCGGGGTGCCATAAGCGTCACGGAGAGGACCAGCTATATAGCCAAGATTCGAGACCTGGCCCGCCAGGTGGCCCAGGAATATCTTTTCCAGAGGGAGACCCTTGGGTTTCCATTGCTGAAAAACCAGGATTCAAGGTGAGAAAATAATGGAACAGGACTTATTGCTTGAAATCGGAACCGAAGAGATTCCGGCCCGTTTTATTCCCGGGGCCTTACAGTCTTTGAACGAATTGGCCCGGCAACGAGCCAAACAAGCCCGTTTGCCCTATCGGGAAGTGATGACGATGGGTACTCCCCGGAGATTGACCCTGGTGATGTTGGGACTTTCCGCCTCTCAAGCCGATATGGAGGAGACTATTATGGGTCCTCCAAAAACGGCCGCTTTTTCCCCTGACGGGACCCCAACCAAAGTAGCCCTTGGTTTTGCCAAGGCCAAGGGGATACCGGTGCAGGAATTGGAATTCATCGAGACGCCCAAGGGGGTTTATCTGGGCATCAAGAAAACCATCCCAGGCCTCCCCACGGTGACTGTCTTATCCGAACTCCTGCCCCAATTGATTTTGGAATTGCCATTTCCGAAATTCATGCGCTGGGGAAGCTCTCCGCTGCGCTTTGCCCGTCCAATCCATTGGCTGGTGGCCCTCTTCGGCGACCAGGTGGTCCCTTTTTCACTGGGTGAGATTGTGTCCGGTAACAGGACCTATGGCCATCGTTTCATGGCCCCCCAGGCCATAGAACTTAAGGGAGCTCAAGACTATCCGGAGAGGCTTCGTCAGGCCTGGGTTATCGTGGATCCTAAAGAACGAGAGGAGATATTACATAAAGAGATTGAAGCCCTGGCCGTCGGTTCCGGGGGACGGGTCTTGACTGATCCCGAATTGCTCCAGGAAGTCAATTATCTGGTTGAATTTCCTGAACCGGTTTCCGGCGGTTTTAATCCCGATTTTTTAAGGTTACCGCCCGAGGTCCTGATAACCTCCATGAAGGAACATCAGCGCTATTTCCCTTTGGTTGATGGGCAGGGGCACCTGCTTCCCCGTTTCATTGCCGTCAACAACACCCGGGTCCACGATACCGATCGGGTGGTCAAGGGACATGAAAAGGTCCTCCGGGCTCGTCTTTCCGATGCCCGGTTTTTTTTCCAGGAAGACCTGAAGGAACCTTTGAGCAAAAAAATGGAGGCCTTGAAGGGGGTGGTGTTTCATTCCCGTTTAGGGACCTCGTTCGAAAAAGTGGAACGAATCGTGGCCTTATCAACCTATCTTTCCCGAACCCTGGCGCCGGAAAAAGAGGAGCTGGTCAGGCGGGCTTCCTGGTTGTGCAAGGCCGACTTGACTTCCCTGATGGTGGGGGAATTCCCTGATTTACAGGGGATCATGGGCCGGGAATATGCCCGGCGCTCCGGTGAACCGGAAGAGGTGGCCCAGGGGATTTTTGAACACTATCTGCCGTCTTCACTTGGTAGTTCCCTGCCCCAAACCACCACCGGGGCCTTGGTCGGTCTGGCCGATCGCTTGGATACCCTGGTCGGCTTTTTCGGTTTGGCCCAGATCCCTACCGGCTCGGCCGACCCTTATGCCTTACGTCGTCAGGCCCAGGCCGTTATTGTGATTATCTGGGATAGGGGATACTCGCTGTCGGTGGATGAAACCCTAACCCAGGCCATCGCCTCTTATCCGGGACGTTTTAAAGAGGACCCCCTGGCAATCAAGAAAACCCTGGTCGACTTTTTCGCCCTGCGCCTGCAACATCTCCTGGAAGGGGAAGGGCTGGGCCGAGAGACTATTGAGTCGGTCTTATCGGCCCGCTGGGATGATTTCCTGGAAGTGAGACTCCGGGCCCAGGCCCTCCAGTCTTTTCAAAATCATCCTGATTTTTCCTCACTGGCCATGGGCTGCAAACGGGCCTTGAATATATTGAAAGGGCTTTCTCCATCCGAGGCCGGAAAGGTCAACAGCGAGCTGTTTCTGGAAGAACAGGAAAAACAACTTTATGAAAAGGTGCTGGAAAAAGAGGCTGTTCTCCAGGGCCTTTTCCAACAAAAAGGGTATTCCGAGTATCTCCTCCAACTGGCCCAACTGCGACCGGCGATTGATGCCTTTTTTGATAAAGTCCTGGTCATGGCCCCGGAAGAAAAACTCCGCCAAAACCGCCTGGCCTTACTGTTTCAACTTACCGCCCTCTTCAACCGTTTTGCCCTGTTTTCAAAATATTCTTAATCTTTTGGCCGTTAGTGCCCCCTTTTGTTCCATCCGGTTTTTCCGGATGGAAACTATCTGGTTTCCGCAGGAGAACTCACCCAAACTTAGCCGATCTTACCACTATATATTGTATGCCTTTTAAATAAAATCCTTCTTATAGTATTTTTTTCTTTACAAACGGCCTTTTTATCTATTAAAATTACCAAAAAATCAAGCGGCACGGGTTGGGTACTGACCGGCCGATATCGGAGACCTGTGGGGAGGGGTCTGCTGTTAGTAAAAACAAGGGAGAGGATGTCTTAAAGTGAAACTGAAAAGATTGGAACTTAACGGCTTTAAATCATTTTCAGAAAAAACCATTATTTCTTTTCCCAAAGGGATCAGCGGGGTGGTAGGACCTAATGGCTGCGGGAAAAGCAATATCGTCGATGCCATCAAGTGGGTCATGGGAGAACAAAGTCCCAAACAGCTTCGCGGCAAAGGCATGGAAGATATCATTTTCGCCGGTACCAACGGGAAATCGTCTGTCGGCATGGCGGAAGTATCCCTGGTTCTGGACAATGACAACGGGGCTATTCCCCAAGAATACGCCGACAGCAGCGAGGTGGTCATTACCCGCCGGTTGTTTCGGGACGGAGACAGCGAGTATGCCATCAACAGTAAACCCTGCCGGCTGAAAGACATCACCCATCTGTTCATGGATACCGGTGTGGGGAGCAAATCCTATGCGGTCATTGAACAGGGGCGAGTCGGGGCCATTATCGATTCCAAACCTGAAGACCGCCGACACTGGATTGAAGAGGCCGCCGGTGTTTCAAAGTATAAAAGCCAGAAAAATGAGACCTTGCGCAAGCTGGAATTGACTCAGCAGAATCTCTTGCGGGTCGGGGATGTGATCGCAGAGATTAAAAGGCAAATGAATTCCTTGTATCGCCAGGCCAAAAAGGCCGAACGCTTCAAGGAGATCCGCAAGCTGGCCAAAGAGGTCGAACGGGTCCTTTTGGCCAAGGAATATCTGGAACTTCAAAATGGTAAAGAGTTGAAGGAACAAAATCTTATCATTCAGCAAGGGCAGACGGAGGGTTTTAAAAATGAATGTCTGTCCCAGGAGGGCTTATTAGAACAGCTCCAGAACGAGCTGGTGGTGCTCGAAAAGCTGTTGAAAGAAAAACAGGAACGGTTCTATCAGCAAAAGAACGAGTTGCAAAGACAAGAAGGTTTTATCCACCAGTACCGCCGAGAACTGGAGGCCCTGGGATTAGAGGACCTGGAAATCGACCGGGAATTAAAGGAAATTGAAGACTGGCTGAATGAGAAACAACCCCTCGAGATAGCCTTGGGTGAGGAAGTGGCAACTTTTACCCAGAATGTCGACTTAGAAGAAGACCGGGTCCGGGAACGGGAACAATCGCTGGCAGAGGCCAAGAAGGAATTGATCTGGGTTCAGGAGCAAGGCGAACAGACTAAAGATCGCCTTGTTTCTAAATTGACGGAGTTGAGCCGGATTAGAAATATGCGCTCCGGGCTGGTTAAATTGCAGGAAGACCGGCAAAGGAGGATTATCCGCCAAAACGAGGAGAAGGCCCAGTTAATGGAGCGGTTGGATTTCTTGAATAGGGCTGTTCAGGAGACCGAGACCCACTTGTCGGAAGAAAGGGATTCTTTAAGACAGGGCAAAGAAAAAATAACCCGGGCCCAAGGGCACAAGATAGAAACCGAACAGGCCCAAAAACAATTAGAAGGCGAACTTAGGGAATTGGAGCAGGTCTGGAAACAGGACCAGGCCCAGATCCGGAATCTGCAGGAAATCCGTGAAAATTTTCAAAGTTATCAAAACGGGGTCAGGGCACTGCTTCAGGCCGATGGGACCGGAGATCCGGCTCTTTCCCCAAACCTCCGACTGGTACTGGCTGAGGGATTGGAAACCGAACCAGGGTGTGAGATGGCGGTAGAGGCTGCTTTGGGAGAGGCCTTGCAGGCCCTGGTGATCCAGGATCCGTCACAGGCTATCCAGGGGATCACTTATTTGAAAGACCGTGGGCAAGGCAAGGCGGCCTTTTTGCCTTTAAGTATTCCCTTATCATCCTATGGGCACCATGCTGAAAATTTAGGAGAAAAAGGGCTGGTTCCCTTGTTATCTAAAGTCGTTGCCCAGGAGGAGTTCCGGCCCTGGCTCCAATCGTTACTGGGGACTTTTGTCCTGGTCACGGATCTGACCCAGGGACTGGAAGTCTGGAAAGAAAACGCCGGTCAGGTCAGCGTGGTCACCAGGGATGGAGACCTGATTGACGCTAAGGGGATCATGTCCGGCGGCAGCCTCAACCGGCCGGAAAGCGGTATCCTGGTTCAAAAGAATCTGATTCATAAGTTGGAAGAAAAGGTTCAGGATTGGCTGGAAAAGATCGACCGGAAAAAGGAGGGCCTCCAATCCATTGAGAAAGAACTGGGGGATCAGATCCTTCAAATCAAGGCACTGGAAGACCTGAAACGGGAGGAAGAGGAGACTATCCAGGAGTTGGAAAAACGCCTGATCGGCTTTCAGGAAGAGACCAAACCCATGCAGCGGCGACTGCAGTTGCTTACCCTGGAAGAAGAGGAATATCGAACCCAGGAGGAAGATCAGGCCTCGGAAGAACAGGGTCTGTCTTTACAAGAGGAGACTGTAAACCAGGAGATAGAAGACTTAAGGAAAGAGGTCCATGACAGGGAAGAGGGCCTCAAGGTCCTGGAAGTCAACCTGGAAGAAGAAAGGGAGGCCTTGACCCTGGCCTATACCCAGTTGTCGGCCTTGAGAGAAAAAGGTGAACACATCGGAAGAGAATGGGAAGGCTTAAAGGAATCCCTGGGCGAGAAACAAGGCCGGCAAAAGAGGCTTTTGGAAAAGAGGGAGATCGGGACCCAGACCAAAGACGGATTATTGGAAAAGATTTCCTCCGGAGAAGAGGCCGTAAAGGAATTCATTAACGAAGTAAACGGGTTGAACGAGCAGATCCAGGCCAGCAAACAGGCCTGTGAAAAATTGGATAAGCAAAAAGAAGAGCTGGAGATCCTTTTCAAGGAAAAGAGGGGCCAACTGGCTGAAGCCGAACGAAGAGAAAACGACCTGCGGATGGATCTGGCTCAGGTGATCATGAAAATTGATCATTTGAAAGAGCAGAATATGGAACAAACCGGCCAGTCCCTGGAGGAAGTGGTTCTCCTTTACTTGAAAGGCGACGAGAATCTGGATGAACTTAAAGAGAAGAAAAGAGAATATAAAGAAAAGCTTGAACAAATAGGGGAAGTCAATCTGACCGCTCTGGAAGAATACAATGCCTTTAAGGAACGCTTTGAATTTTATCAGACTCAGGAGGAAGATCTGCTTAAATCCATGGATTCCCTGAAACGGGCTATCCAAAAGATCAATTCCACCTCCAAAGAGCTCTTTTTGTCCGCCTTCAAGGTTATTCAGGAAAAGATGGACGAGGTCTTCCCGATCTTGTTCGGCGGCGGGTCGGCCAAGCTTTCCTTAACCAATGAAGACGACCCCTTAGAATCCGGGGTCGATATTATGGTCCATCCTCCGGGAAAACGACTGACCAACATGAGTCTGCTCTCCGGCGGGGAAAAGGCCCTGACGGCCCTGGCGTTATTGTTTTCCACCTACTTAGTCAAACCCAGCCCCTTTTGCCTTCTTGATGAGATTGATGCCTTTTTGGATGAGGCCAATGTGGAACGATTCAAGAACCTGGTTCAGGGTATTGTCCGAGACTCTCAAATCATCCTGATTACCCATAATCGCCGAATCATGGAAATGGCCGATACCCTCTATGGAGTGACCATGGAACAGCCGGGGATTTCCAAACTGGTTTCAGTTCGTTTAGACACCATCCAATAGACCTCGAAGTCACCTAAAAAAGGTTCTCGCTTAGGCCGTTTCAGTGTCATTGAAACGGCCTAAGTTTTATCGGTGGACGGTGGTCTTTCTCCCTAAATCTGGTAAAAAGGCCGCCAGAAGGCCGAGTAGCGGCAGGAAGGAACATATCCGGTAGACGGTATCGATGCCATAGGAATCGGCCAACTTTCCCAACACCGCAGCCCCGATACCGGCCATGCCGAAGGCAAATCCGAAAAACATCCCAGAAACCATCCCTACCTTACCAGGGAAAAGCTCCTGGGCGAAAACCAAAATGGACGGAAAAGCCGAGGCCAGGATAAGGCCGATGATAAAGGTCAATGGCCCGGTCCAGAATAGATCGGCGTAGGGTAAAAGCAGGGTGAAGGGGGCCACCCCCAAAATAGAAACCCAGATCACCCGTTTGCGGCCGATGCGATCACCGATGGGGCCGCCCAGGATAGTCCCCAGGGCTACCCCGAACAGAAAGACGAAGAGGTGGATCTGGGCCGATTGCACCGATAGGTGGAATTTGTGAATCAGATAAAATATGAAGTAACTGTTCAGGCTGGACATATAAAAAAATTTCGAAAAAATCAGCACCAGCAGGATCAGCAATGACCCAATGGCCCTGCGGGCGGCGATTGGCGGCTGAGAGGTCGCCTGGGCCTTCTCTGAACGCTTCCCCGACGACTGCCGGCGCTTGTACCAGCCGCCGACCTGCCACAAAACCAGCATGGCCAGCAGCGCGAACAGCGAGAACCCGGCCAGACTGTGCCGGCCGTAGGAAATGACGATCAAGGCCGCCAGTAAGGGACCCGTTGCCGTACCGCCATTGCCGCCGACCTGGAAGATAGACTGGGCCAGGCCGTATCGTCCGCCGGAGGCCATTCGGGCCACCCGCGAAGATTCGGGATGGAAGATCGCTGAACCGGTACCAACCAGTGCCGCAGCCATGAGCAAGATGCCGTAGCTCGGTGCCATGGCCAGGGCTATCAGCCCCAAAAAGGTGCAGCCCATGCCGACGGACAAGGAATACGGTTTCGGGTGGTGATCCGTATACAACCCGACGGCCGGCTGCAACATGGAGGCTGTGATCTGATAGGTCAAAGTGATAAGGCCGATCTGAGTGAAGTTGAGGGCAAAGGCCTCCTTTAACAGGGGATAAATGGCCGGAATCAGAGACTGGAGCATATCATTTAGAAAATGAGAAAAGCTGATGGCCCCCAGCACCTTGAGGTTGAAACCTGTTGAGACAACGGTTGGTCCGTCGGGAGATTCAATCCTGGTTTTCATGGAATTTCTTTCTACGAGACTTTCGAGGCTGGATGGTTTATTTAAGAAATTTGTTTTGATAAACATATAAAACACACCGGATAAGGGGTCAAGGGGAAAAAACCTCTTGCCCCCCTTCACTTTAAGTTAATTATTGAATAGAATGGCATTTCCCAACCAGAAGGGTCGAGGGGTCTTTTTTCAGGGTTGTCCAAAAGGCAATCCCCGACCCGATCCCGGCCCAATAGCTTAACTCGATTGGAAGCAGGGCATTCACCCAACCTTATCTGGAACTCTTGTGTTGGCCTGCTCTTTAAAGTTATTAAGAATTTGGCCCGGGAAAGAATCTCTGGCTTTATGGTGGACAACCCTGAAAAAAGACCCCTCGACCCTTCCAGATTCGGATCTATCGTTGTCAAAAGTGAAGGGGGCAAGGAAAAACCCAACCGTATTTTTTACTTCTATAAGCAGATAGATTTCATTATACTTCAGACCTGTTTGTCATTGAGCCATAAGAGAGGACCGGAGAAAAACGATGTTGAAATGGTTTCGCAAGAAAGAGGATGAAGAACAAACCGCCACCCCTGGGTCAGGCCTGGAAGAGAAAGAGAAACTCGTCCCTGAGGAAAATGAGTCGGAGGAAAACAGAAAAGGGTTTTTTGCCCGCCTTAAAGATCGTTTGAGCAAGACCCGGGAAACCCTGATTACCAGGGTGGATCGTCTGGTTCTGGGCAAGAAGGAGATCGACGAGGACCTGTTGGATGAATTGGAGGAGATCTTGATCACCTCGGACCTGGGGGTCTTTACCACCCAGGCCTTGATTGATTCGGTGCAACAAAAAGTTAAAAGAAAAGAATTGAGTGACCCTGAAAAGCTCAAAGAATATCTCCAACAGGAGATTCTCCGCTTTCTGGATGTACCCAAGAAGCCCATCGATTTTTCTAAGAAACCGTTTATCATCTTAATCATCGGGGTTAACGGGGTGGGAAAAACGACCACGATCGGCAAACTGGCTCAAAAGTTTCGAGGGCCGGGACAAAAAGTGTTATTGGTTGCCGGAGACACCTTTCGAGCCGCCGCCGGGGAACAACTGGAGATCTGGGCCAATCGCTCGGGAGCCGAAATCGTCAGACAGAAAGAAGGCTCAGACCCATCGGCCGTGGTGTTTGATGCGGTCAAGGCCGCCCGTTCCCGGGGAATGGATGTGGTCCTGATCGACACGGCCGGGAGACTTCATACCCGGGTCAACCTGATGGAGGAGTTGAAAAAGATCCGTCGGGTCATCCGGAAGGAGACCTCTGACGGACCTCATCTGACCTGGTTGATCCTGGATGCCACCATGGGCCAGAACGCCATTTCCCAGGCCCGACTTTTTAACGAGGCCATGGAAATCGATGGGATTATCCTGACCAAACTGGATGGGACGGCCAAAGGCGGGATCATCGTCGGCATCAGTAACGAATTGAAGATCCCCATTGAATTTATCGGGATAGGTGAAAAGGTGGATGATTTGCAGCCGTTTAACCCGGAAGAATTTGTGCGGGCCTTGTTTTAGTACACAAATACCGTTCAAGGTTCAATGTTCAAAGTTCAATGTTCGAAGAAAGTCATTTTTATGCTTGGTCGGTGCCTCAGGCAGTCATGAGGAATTAGTACGTAAATAGGGTTTAAGAGGTAACGTTGGCTCCATTCTATTTTCATGTTTCGTGGTGCCATGCCCTCGGGCAGGGCATGGGAATTAGTACGTAAATAGAATCTGGGGTCCACCGGTCCTCGGTCCTATTTTCATGTCCCGGCTTCCGAAGGGAAGCCTCCTTTTAGGTCGGCATAGCCGACCGTATGGTGGTGTCACGCCAATAGCGTGGCATGACGGATTAGTTCGAAAATAGGGGGGTCAATTGGATCTCTTTCTGATCCCCCACCACAACCAGGAGGAATTTTTCCGGATGGAGATATTTCCTGGCTACCCGCAGGACCTCTTCCGCCGTCACCTGATTGATGAGCCGGGAATATTGTTCCGGAAAATCCAGACCAAGGCCGTACAATTCGATGGCCCCTAAGAGACGGACCAGTTTGGCATTGGTGTCCATCTTTAAGGGGAAACTCCCGGTCAGATAGGCCTGGGCTTCAGTTAATTCGGTCTGAGAAACCCCGTTTTCCAGAAAGCCTTTCATTTCTTTCAGGACTTCGGACAGGGCCTGGTTGGCATTTTGATTTTTGGTTTCCAGGACAATTTGAAAAGACCCGGGATATTCCCGGGCATCAAAGTAGCTGTAGATTCCATAGGTCAAACCAAGGTTGTCCCGAATACTATCCATCAGACGGGAGACGAAACCACCTCCTCCCAGGATATAATTCATGACTTGCAAGGCATAAAAATCCGGATTTGATCGGGCAATCCCGAGATGCCCCCAGATAATATTGGCCTGGGTAATGGGCCGATCTATGGTTTCAATGACCGGGCCGGTCAAAAGCGCTGGTTGGACCAGGGCCGGAGGTTGGATCGGGAGCGGCTCCCAACCTTTTAAATAGTCTTGCAGCGAGGAAACGCTTTCTTCCAGAGTTATCTGGCCCACAATCAGGATAGTGACATTATTCGGCCGGTAATAGGCCTGATAGAAACGGGTTATATCCTCCCGGGTTATAGAAGAAAGGCCGGCAGGGGACCCTTCCGAAGGAAAAGCATAAGGATGAGGCCCAAACATTTTTTTGGCAAAAGCCAATCGAGCCACCTGTTGGGGGTCTTCTTCCATTCGCTTCAGACGGGCCTTCAATTCAGTTACTTTACGTTCTATCTCAGAAGGGGCAAAGAGAGGGTTTAAAAGGATGTCTGACAGGACGGAAAGACCCATTGACAGGTCCTTCTTGAGAATCGACAGACTTAGAACAGCATAGTCCGATTCAGCCGAGGCCGACAGAGAGCCCCCAACCGATTCGATCTGGAGTCTGATCCGGGAGGCATCTCTTTGGCTGGTCCCTTGGGGCAGCAATTCAGCGACCAGGTTGGCCAGGCCCGGAAGCCGGGGTGGATTTTGCGTCGCCCCGGCCCGGATCAAAACTTGTAGATGGATGGTCGGGAGTTGGTTCCTTTCAGCAACGACCAGGGTCAATCCATTGGAAAGGGTGGTTTTTCGGGCCAGGGGTTCAGCCCCGATATTGGGCGTAAAGGATTCAGAAGCGGCTACTAACAGGGCTATCATTATGCCAACCTTTAAGATCATGATCACCTCAGAGGATTATTTTTTTTATTCACCCCGAGGGGAATCAAGACACCGATAGTTTTATTTCTGGTCTCGAAATAGGTCTTGTAGACCCGCAGAAGGTCGGCCTGTTGGACGGCCCGAATCCCCGGCAGGAATTTTTCAAGGTCTTTCCAGCTTCCCAGGGTTTGATATTTTCCTAACAGCTTGCCTTGATTAAAGATCGAATCCTGGGAAAAGATAAATCCCGCTTCGATTTGATTTTTGGCATTATTAATTTCTTCCTGGGTAGGAGGGGTTTTCCCCCATTCCTCTATTTCTTGAAAAAGCCTGCTTTCAATCTGTTCCGGGGTCTGGCCGGGCATAGCCTGGGCATAGAAGAAGAAAAGAAAGGGGTCCTTGGACAGGAAGGGGTAATCAGCCCCGGCATCCAGGGCTTTTTGTTCCTGGTAGACCATCTTTTGGATCATCCGGGAGCTCTTCCCTCCAGCCAGAATTTGGGACATGACCTCCAGTGGAAATGAATCCGGATGGGGGAAGGAGGGGACATGGTAGGCCAGGAGCACATAGGGCAGTTGGGCCTCTGCCCGGTGAAGGGTGATCCGCTTGTCGGCTTCCTGAGGCGGTTCTTTAAAACTGGCAGGCGGCACCCCGGGTCCTTTGGGGACCGGTCCAAAGGTTTTTTCAATTAATGGTAGCAGGGTCTTTTTATCAAAATCACCGGCTACGACCAGGGTGGCATTGGCCGGTTGATAATACCTCCGGTAAAATGAAAGGAAGTCCTCCCGTTTGAGTCCGTCCAGGTCCTCCATCCAACCAGTGACCGGCCATCTATAGGGATGAGATTTAAAGGCCGTAGCGACGACTTCTTCAAACAGGGTGGCGGAGGGGTCATCTTTAACCCTTAAACGGCGTTCCTCCTGGACGACCTTTTTTTCAGTTGAAAACTTGTCTTCATCGACCATCAGGCCGGTCATGCGGTCGGCTTCCAGATCCAGGGCAATGGCCAAACGGTCTGAGGCCAGGTTTTCAAAATAGACCGTCTGATCCCGGCTGGTAAAGGCGTTGTCCTGGCCGCCGTTTTTTTGAATGATGCGGGAGTACTGCTTGGGACCAACCCTTTTCGTACCCCGGAACATCAGATGCTCGGTCAGATGGGCCAGCCCTGATTGTCCATAGGTCTCATTTCGTGAACCCACTTTATACCAGACCTGGACGGTAACCACCGGTGCCTTGGTGTTCCTGAGCAGTAAGACCGTCAGCCCGTTGGACAGCCGGATTTCATAAACGTCTTCGAGATTCAGGGCCTGAAGTCGCGAAACCGATCCCAGAAGCAAAAAGCCCAGGGAGAGGATCAAGGTAATAACGGTAATTCTATTCATTCCATACCCTTGTCTAAAATTTTTTAAAATTATATCATAAATAACCCTTTGCTTGACAAGTTCTTTTTAACAGTATATGAAAATAGAAACCAAACGGTTTGAAGCCAGGGCGTAAAAAAGACTGAAGGCCTCGTTTTTTAAGCTAATCGTTGGACTGACAGGACAACGCTTGGGATTATCGGGTCGGCGTTAATGGTGAACCTGAGTTTCCTTTCCAGGCCCGGGATGGTGTGATTTATAAGGAGGAAAATGATATGCCATTAGAAAGACAAGTCTGGGACGTAATGGATTCAAAATTTGAAACCATAACCCCTGAAACCCCTTTAAAAGAGGCCTGCACCATTTTGACCGTGGATAGCAGGCAAAAACCGGGAATCCCCGGGCTGGTTGTTATGCGGGCTTCGGGAGAATATCTGGGGCTTTTGACGGTAAAAGATATTATCAGCCAGGTGATTTTTCTCTATAGGCAATCCAAGAAGGAAGGCAGAGAAGACTGGCTGACCCAACTTCGTGATCATGATCTCAATGATTCTCTGGTAACGGTCAATGATGCCTTGGTCCACCTGGATATTTTTGTCCGGCCCAATCAGAAATTGATAGAGGTGATCCAGATTATGGAAGATCTGGATTTAGATTTTATCCCGGTCGCGGATGCCGAAAAGATTATCGGGGTAATTCGAAGTACGGATATTTTAGCTGAGATCACTCCAAAGCCCCGTACGTAGGTTTGATAGGCCCTTTGTCCTTCTCTGGAATCAGCCGGAGGGCCAGGAAAAAAATTATTGAAAGGATCCCGTCAGTGGCTTATGGAACGTTCTCATATTAACACTAAATATGATGAAGAACTGAGTCTGCTCAAACACAAAATCCTCCAAATGGGGGAGATGGTGGAGCATAATGTGGTTTCGGCCATCAGTTCGGTTATCAATCGGGATATTGATTTGGCGGGGATTATAATTGACTCCGATCATCAGGTCAATGAATTGGAAGTGGACACGGAAGAGATGTGCTTACGGGTTATCGCCCTCCGTCAGCCGGCCGGTCGGGATTTACGGTTTATTTCTACGGCCATGAAAGTTACCACAACTCTGGAACGCATGGGAGATCTGGCCACCAATATTGCCAGGAGGTCCCTGGAAATGGTCGAAGAGCCTCGTACCGGTGTCTGCTTCCATCTACCTATCATGGCTGAAGCGGCCGAAGATCTGGTCCATCGTTCCCTGGAAGCCTTTATCAATGAAGACATCGAATTGGCTTTAGAGGTCTGCCGGGATGATTCTTATGTTGATGATACCTATAAAAGGGTCATTGAAGAACTTCTGAAGATGATGGGAGAGAAAACCCTGGCCATCCGGATGGCCATGCAAGTTATGTTCGTGGCAAAATCCCTGGAACGGATCGCAGATCATGCCGTTCATATGGCTGAGATGGTTGTTTTTATGGTTGTTGGAAAGATCATTCGTCATCAAGAGAAGACCCTTGATTACTTAGATGAAGAATTTCATGTCGGCCGTCATGCCAACATTCCAGGATCTACCCCCCGAAACGAGCTTTAGGCCCTCCTATGACCTTTAGTGCAAAAATAGAGTTTGAGGCTCACGTTCGATCGGTCCTATTTTCATGTTTAATGGTGCCACGCCCCAAAAGGCGGGGCATGGCGGCTTAAATAGAAATTTAGAGATGAATTATCGGGTTAGAGGAGTAAAAATTTAAGGAGTCTGGTTATGGTGGAAGAGGTTTTTATTGTCAGCGGAGTCAGGACCCCTTTAGGGGCCTTTAATGGCAGACTAAGTTCTTTCAAAGCTACCGAATTGGGGGCGGCCGTCATATCTGAGGCCATTCAACGGGCGGGATTGACCAAAGAGCAAGTCGACGAGGTTATTATGGGGAACGTCCTTCCGGCCGGACTGGGCCAAAACCCGGCTCGACAAGCCATGATCAAGGCCGGCCTTCCTTATGACGTGGGGGCGATTACCGTCAACAAGGTCTGTGGTTCCGGATTAAAGGCCGTCATGTTGGCGGCCCAGGCCATTGCCCTGAAAGATGCCGAGATCATTGTGGCCGGCGGACTGGAAAATATGAGTCAAGCCCCCTTTTACCTGGAAAAGGCCCGGACCGGATATCGCATGGGGAATGGGGAGCTGATTGATTCTATGGATCACGATGGCCTGCGGGATATCAATAATAATTTTTTGATGGGGATCAGTGCTGAATACTGTGCCGAGAAGTACGGGGTAACCCGGGAAGATCAGGATTTATTTGCCTATCAATCCTATCAAAAGGGCTTGAAGGCCAGGGCCGATGGAAAATTTAAAGAAGAGATACTCCCGGTTTCCATCCCTCGAAAAGGAAAGGAAGACCTGATTTTTGACCAGGATGAAATTCTAAAGGAAACCAGCCCGGAGGCCCTGGCCAGGTTAAAAGCGGCTTTTAAAAAAAACGGGTCAGTCACTGCCGGGAATGCCTCCAAGATCAGTGATGGGGCTGCGGCCCTGGTTCTGATGTCCGGGAGCAAGGTCCGGGAGCTTAACCTGACCCCCTTAGCCCGGGTAGGGGCCCAGGGTTCATCCGGTTTGGACCCCAAATACGTCTTAGTGGCCCCCCTGCTTTCTATACCCAAAGTCCTGAAAAAGGCCGGTTTATCGATCCACGATATTGACCTGCAGGAGGTCAATGAGGCTTTTTCGTCTTCTACCATAGCGGTTATCAAAGAATTGGGTCTGGACCCGGAGAAGGTAAATATTCATGGCGGTTCGGTGGCCTTAGGACATCCAATCGGGGCCAGTGGTGCCAGGGTCCTGGTTACCTTGCTCTATGCCATGAAAAATGTCGGGGCCAAACGAGGGATGGCCTCTCTATGTTTGGGTGGCGGCGAAGCAGTTAGTTTGATTGTGGAAAGAAATTGACGCAAAATAATTGAAAATTTTTTGTTGCGAGTTACGGATTGTTTTTGAAAAAGTTTTGACGTGTTTTATCCCGCAACCCGCAACCCGCAACCCGTAACAACAGATAGACTCAGATATCAATTCAGGAAGTGATTATTGTTCGAATCAAAGTAAAGGATTCAAGGATAGAGGAGGTCTTATGAAAGAAGTAGTCATTGTCAGTGCAGCCCGAACCCCGGTGGGACGATTCGGAGGGGCCTTGAAAGAAGTCCCGGCGGTTCAATTAGGGGTTTTGGCGGTTAAGGAGGCCTTAAAACGGGCCGCTATTTCCCCGGAAACGGTCGATGAGGTTATTTTAGGCAACGTCCTTCAGGGCGGTCAGGGGCAAAACCCGGCCCGCCAGGTGCTGATCCATTCCGGTATCCCCCAGGAAGTTCCGGCCACCACTATCAACAAGGTGTGCGCCTCCGGTCTTAAGTCGGTTATGATGGCCGCCCAGGCCATTAAATCAGAGGATGCCCAAATTATTGTGGCCGGCGGGATGGAAAGCATGAGTATGGCTCCCTATGCCCTTCGTCAGGCCCGTTGGGGTGCCCGCATGGGCAGTTCCGAGATGGTGGACCTGATGCTCTATGATGGGCTGATGGATGTCTTTGGACAAGTCCATATGGGGATCACGGCCGAGAAGGTGGCCGAACAATTTGGGATATCCAGAGAAGATCAGGACCGGTTGGCCTTTCGCAGTCAGGAAAATGCCCAGAAAGCCCTGGCCGAGGGAAGGTTCAGGGATGAAATTATCCCGGTGCCTATTCCTCAACGCAAAGGGGAGCCCCGGCTGTTTGATACCGATGAACACCCCCGGGCTACGACCTGGGAAGACCTTGCTAAACTCAAGCCGGCCTTTAAGAAGGATGGGACCGTGACGGCCGGGAATGCCTCTGGGATCAACGACGGGGGCGCCGCCCTGGTCATCATGTCTTTTGATAAAGCCAGGGAATTGGGTCTTCAACCTCTGGCCACTATCCGTTCTTATGCCACGGCCGGGGTGGACCCTTCGATTATGGGTACCGGCCCCATTCCGGCCTCCAGGAAGGCCCTGGAGAAAGCCGGACTGACGGTAAAGGACCTGGACTTGATTGAGGCTAATGAGGCCTTTGCCTCTCAGGCGGCTGCCGTCAACCGGGCCATGGGTTGGGATATGGAAAAGGTTAATGTCAACGGTGGGGCCATTGCCCTCGGACACCCGATTGGGGCCAGTGGGGCCAGAATATTGATTTCCCTGCTCTTTGAGATGATGAAAAGGCAGGCGACCTTAGGCTTAGCTACCCTGTGTGTCGGCGGGGGCATGGGGGCGGCTTTGATATTAGAAAGAAAATAACATTACGAGTTGCGGGTAATAGAACCAGACTTAATAACCCGTAACTCGCAACTCGTATCCCTTAGTTTAAGAGAAAGGAGCAGATATGGAATTCAATAATATCCTCTTGGAAATCCAAGAAGACATCGCCATCATATCCATTAATCGTCCCAAGGCCTTGAATGCCTTGAATCCCGAGGTCATGGAGGAGTTGGCAGAGGCCCTGAAACAAATTTCTCAAAATAAAAGCGTTCGAGTCGCTATCCTGACCGGGACGGGTGATAAGGCCTTTGTGGCCGGGGCGGATATCGGGACCATGGCCAAACAGACTCCTTTGGAGTCCAAACGGTTTTCAGCTTCCGGCCAGGAGGTCCTTTTTGCCATGGAGGCCTTGGAGATCCCGATTATTGCCGCCGTCAACGGCTTTGCCTTAGGGGGCGGGACCGAGATCGCCATGTCCTGTGATTTTATTTATGCCTCGGAAAAGGCCAAATTCGGACAACCGGAAATTAACCTCGGTATCATTCCCGGATTTGGAGGGACCCAGCGATTGGCCCGTCTGGTAGGGAAAGGTTGGGCCAAAGAAATGTGTCTCACCGGGGAGATGATTTCGGCCCAGCAGGCCAGGGAGATAGGGCTGGTCAATAAGGTATTTTCTCCGGAAGAATTAATGGCCGAAACCATGAAGACCGCCAAGCTTATGGCCTCCAAAGGCCGGGCGGCTCTCAGGGCCATAAAGCAGGTCATGAACCGGGGCTTTGATGTCGATCTCCGCAATGGCTGTGCCATGGAAGTCGATGCCTTTGCTATCGCCTTTACCAGCCCTGATGCCAAAGAGGG
The DNA here is from genome assembly GCA_043798385.1 of Pseudomonadota bacterium. Taxonomy (GTDB): domain Bacteria; phylum Desulfobacterota; class RBG-13-43-22; order RBG-13-43-22; family RBG-13-43-22; genus RBG-13-43-22. The sequence goes on along the minus strand of JAZDOU010000198.1, from coordinate 6,019 downwards.
ATTGACGGCCTTCCTGGAAAAACGTAAACCGGAGTTTAAAGGGGAGATATAAAAACTGGATGCTGGATAAAAATGAAATTGGCAAGTTAAGGGCTAAGCAAAGACATTTGAGATTTACTGTTGCGGGTTAGGCGTTGTTAGAGAAATGGTTTTGATTTTTAACCCGTAACCATTGTTTCTGATAGAGATAAATTCTCAGGCTTGGTATTGTTGGAATCAAAAGGAGATAGGGATGAATTTTGAATTAACCGAAGAACAGCAGATGGTCCGGGATATGGCCAGGAAGTTTGCCGAGGCCGAGATCAAGCCCGTGGCCGCTCGTTTGGATGCCACCCATGAACATCCGGCCGAGATCTGTAAAAAACTGGCGGAGCTTAAATTTTTAGGCATTGCCGTTCCCGAAGAATACGGGGGCGGAGGCATGGATTATGTCAGCTATGTGGTAGCCCTGATCGAGATTTCCAAGGCCTGCGCCTCCACCGGTGTTATTATGTCGGTCAATAATTCCCTGTATTGCTTTCCGGTCATGGCCTTTGGGACCCAGGAACAGAAAATGAAATACCTCCATCCTGTGGCCAGCGGTGAAAAGTTGGGTTGTTTCGGACTGACTGAGGCCGGCGCCGGATCGGATCCGGTCCGTATGCGGACCACGGCGGTTTTGGATGGCGATGAATGGGTTATCAACGGCGAGAAAAAGTTCATCACCAACGGCAATGTGGCCGGTTTTTGTGTGCTGGCCGCGGTCACCGATAAGGGAAAAGGTCATAAAGGGATCAGTTCTTTTGTGGTCGATCTGGAAAACACCCCGGGTTATTCTTTGGGGCGGGTAGAGGAGAAATTGGGGATCAATGCCTCCGGGACCGCCGAAATGATTTTCGATAATGCCCGGGTCCCCAAAGATGCCCTGTTGGGTCACCCGGGAGAAGGCTTTAAACAAATGCTCTCCACTTTGGATGGTGGAAGGATCGGCATAGCCTCCCAGGCCATCGGGATCGGTCGGGCGGTTTTAGAGGAGGCCATTGAATATGCCAAGGTCCGGGAGCAGTTCGGTAAACCGATTGCCAGCCTCCAGGCTATTCAATGGAAACTGGCTGATATGGCCACTCAGTTGGATGCCGCCGAACTTTTGACGTTACGGGCTGCCTGGCTGGAAGACCATCACCTCCATTTTGAAAAAGCCGCCGCCATGGCCAAGCTGTATGCCTCCGATGCCGCCATGCAGGCCTCCATTGAAGGCGTTCAAATCTTGGGGGGCTATGGCTATTGCAAAGAATACCCCATGGAACGCCATATGCGGGACGCCAAGATTACCCAGATCTACGAAGGAACCAACGAGATTATGCGGGTAGTCATCGCCAATAATATTTTAAAAGGGAAATAGGTATAAGGCGATAGGCTCGAGGCGAGAGTATTATTGCCTAATTTATAGTTGAATAAGTTTTTTCTCACGCCTCACGCCTCGTGCCTCTTGCCTGAGATTGGAAATTATGAATTTTGAGCTCAGCGAAGAACAGAAGATGATTCAGAAGATGTGCCGGGATTTTGCCCGGGCCGAGTTGGCCCCCCAGGCGGCTCATCTGGATGAAACCAAAGACCGATCGTTGTTGAAAGCCAATCTGAAAAAAATGGCCGACCTGGGGTTTATGGGGATGAATATCCCCGAGGCCTACGGAGGGATACAGGTTGGAGCCGTGGCCAACAGTCTGGCCATGACCGAGATCGGGGCCGGGTGTGCTTCCACGGCCGTAACCATGTCGGTAACCAGCATGGTGGCCGAGGTGTTACTTGAATTCGGAACGGAAGAAGTCAGAAAAAAATATATCCCGCGCATCTGCTCCGGCCAATATCCGGCCGGGGCCTTTGGTCTGACCGAATCAGGGGCCGGATCCGACCCGGCCGGGATGAAGACCACGGCTGTTTTGGACGGGAACGAATGGGTCCTTAATGGACAGAAAATCTTTATCAGCAGTGCCGAGTATGCCGGTGTGGTGGTGGTCTGGGCTGTAACGAACCGGAATGCCCCCAAGGGGAGGGGCATCAGCGCCTTTGTGGTCGAACAGGGGACTCCAGGTTATATCGTTGGGGCCGATGAAAAAAAGATGGGTCAAAAAGGGTCCAGCACCAATCAACTCATCTTTGAAGACTGTCGTATTCCCAAAGAAAATCTTCTGGGGTCGGTTGATGACGGCTTCCGGATTGCCCTGATGGAATTGTCCGGCGGCCGGATCGGGATCGGCTCGCTGGCCATCGGCATCGGCCGGGCCGCCATGGATTTTGCAGTGGAATACTCCAAAACCAGGGAACAATTCGGACAGTCCATCTCGCAATTTCAAGCCATCCAGTGGATGATCGCCGATGCCTATACCGAGTTGGAAGCCGCCCAATTGCTGGTCCTGCGGGCGGCTTTTCTCAAGGAAACAGGTAAACCATTCACTCGGGAGGCTTCCATGGGAAAAGTGTTGGCCTCCGAGGCGGCCAACCGGGCCTGTTATAAAGCCATTCAGATTTTGGGTGGTTATGGATACACCTCCGATTACCCGGTGGAGCGTCTGGCCAGGGATGTGCGGGTGACTACCCTCTATGAAGGGACTTCGGAAATCCAACGGTTGGTGATAGCCAGAGAGCTGTTGGGGGCAGATTAGATGAATAATGATCGTATCAAAGGCATGATCCAGGTTTATACCGGAGACGGTAAGGGCAAAACAACCGCGGCCTTAGGATTGGCGCTAAGGGCGGTCGGGCACGGTCGTAGGGTGATTATCGTCCAATTTCTGAAAGGGGAGGAGGTTTCCGGAGAGCGGGTGTCGGCCAAATTTTTGGCCCCCTTGTTAACCATTATCCCTATGGGACGGCATGGCTTTATCAACACCGTCAATCCCGATCCGGCGGATAAACAATTGGCCCTTGAGGCCATGGAATATGCCAAAGACCTGATAAGAAAAGAGGCCTGTGACATCCTTATCCTGGACGAAGTGAATGTGGCCGTGACCTATAACCTGGTCCCGGTCCAGGATCTCCTGGAGGTTATGGATTCCAAGCCGGAGCAGATGGAATTGATCCTAACGGGACGAAATGCCCATCCCGAGGTATTGGAAAAAGCCGACCTGATAACGGAGATGAAAAACCTGAAACATTATTATGACAATGGGGTTCCCGATCGCATCAGCACCGAACGATGAATTTTTTATGTTTGGGACAGAAGGACTCCCCAAAAACCAAGAAAGGAGGAACGACCCATGTTTGAGATAGCCAGAGAGCAGAGTGTCTGCAGTATAGGAGGGGTGAAATTTGGAGGCCAGCCCGGGGAATACCCGACGGTTCTATGTCCATCCATATTTCAGAAAGGGGATAAAGTCTTTGAAGGGGCTAAGCGCAAGGAAGGATTTAATGAACCCCGGGGCAGGGAGATGCTGAAAGATTGCGAAAATCTTGTCAGCCAGACGGGGATCAAATGCATGCCGGATATCGTGGCCAACACCGGTGCCGAATTCAAGGAATACATCGACTTTGTAAGCAGTAATTGCAATTTGCCTTTCTGTATCGATGCCTGGATGATGAAACCCAAATTGGAAGGGGCGAAGTATTGTGCTGAAAAGGGATTGCTCGATCGGATTTTTTATAACAGTCTGACCATCTGGGAAAAAGACCTTGAAACGGAGATCAAGGAAATTTATCAGATTGGGATCAAACATGTCTTATTGGTGGCTTTCGACCAAGCCGACCAGATGCCATCCGGGCGGATTACGGGGACACAGAAAATCCTGGATACCATCGAAAAAGTAGGAGCCCGGTTCGAAAGTATTTTTGTTGACACTTCGGTAATGAACGGACCAGCCACGGCCCTGTGCGGCCTGGCCAACAAACTGATCAAGGAGAAGTGGGGCTTTCCTACTGCCAGCGCCCCGAGCAACGGGTCCTATATGTGGAAAAAGGCGCGTGAGTTGTGGGGCTTCAAAGGCTGGTCGGCTGCTGACGCCGCCTTAGAAGGATTAGCGGCTTTCTTTTATCATGATATGGTTTTTTCAGGCCCCATGGCGGGTTCCAACCGGATATTCCCGGCTGTGGCCATGGCCGATGCCTTTCTGGCGACGGCTGCCTATGCCGAAACCAAGCGTCTGCCGCAGGATCCGGATCATCCCCTCTATAAATTATTTCCTGAATTTGTGGAGCAGTTGAAAACAACCGCCTAAACTCAAAGAATCGCTTAATGATGAACCGGGAGGAGGCGACCGGGAAGGCCACCCCCTCCCAATCCCGCCGCAGGCCGGATTCGTAGCGGCCGAATAAGTCGCGTTTGGATCAGCGGCTGAACGTCAGCTCAAGAGGGTGCTGTCCTTATTTAATCGATCCCGTCGATAATCGGTCCCCCCCTATACCGTTTACCATATAATGAGAAGGGATGGATTTCAATGACAGGACAAACTTCATCTAAACAGAAGGTGATCAGGGTGGCGGTCGAGTCGGGCATCTGCGGTTTTCACTTTACTATCGAGGCCTGGGAGAAGGAAAAAAGAAAGATTTCGATCAGGATTTCCGGATCGGAATGTCAACAAATCCAGCGGTTGTCTGAACTGGTGCCGGAGATGAATTTAAAGGACCTCTTTGCCCCGATCAGCAGAAACCCGGTCTTTTCGGCGGCCCAATCGGCCGGTTGTCATCCTTCCTGCCCTGTCCCGGTCGGCATTCTTAAGGCCGTTGAAGTGGCCATGGGCATGGCCCTTCCAAAGGATGCCGTCATTCGATTTGAAGCATCGCAATAAAAGGTGAAGCCATGCCTTTGAACCAAAGGGATCATCGAGAATTTGGAGGGGATTCGCGCTGTCTAATGGTCTTGATCAGCGGATTTCTGGGGGCGGGAAAGACTACTTTGCTCCGTCATATCCTGCAATGGCCCGGAGATTTGACCAGAACGGCCCTCCTGATCAATGAATTCGGCCGGTTGGGGATTGACGGAGAACTTCTGGAGACCTTTCAAACCCCCATGGTGGAATTGACTAATGGCTGCATCTGTTGTTCCATCCAGGGAGATATGCTCAAGGCACTGGAAGAACTCCTGAAAGGATTTCAGCCCAAACGTCTTTTGATAGAAGCTACCGGGGTAGCAGATCCCTTTGATATTCTCAATTTTCTAAAGTCATCCACCTTGTCGTCGCTTTTTTCGCCACCCAAAGTAGTTACGGTTTTGGATGCCGAGCTTTGGGAGGGGCGGGACTATTTCGGGTCGGTGTTTTATAGCCAGATCAAGGCAGCGGATTTGTTATTGCTCAATAAAATCGATCTCCTGTCTAAAGATGATATTCCCGGGTGTCTGGAGGAGATCCGGGGATTCAATCCGACCTGCTCACTTATCCCTACCTTTAATTGTCAAATCGATCCTGAAACGCTCTTTACTTCGGTTAGGGATCATAATGTCCAGCAGCCGGTTTTTCATCTATCTCCTTTTCAGACCCACCACGGGTCGGCCGATGAGATGGGTTATGTGGCCTTTGCTTTTGAAGATGAAGGCCCTTTTAAGGCCGATTGTTTCCGGCGATTTATCGAACAACTTCCCTTGAAGCTGTACCGGATAAAAGGTTTTGCCCTGTTGGATGGAAAGCGATTCTTCTTGAATCACGTCGGGGGAAAAACCGAGTGGATCGAATTGGATCAGCCCGGGCCTACCAAGCTGGCCTTCGTTGGCTGGCAAGTGGATGAAGAGGTGGTGCTTAGCCAATTAAGATCCTGTCTGGGTAAGAATCAGCCTTTCGTTGGCTAAAATTAGACTAGAGCACTTTTCTGGTTTCTTTCTTGACTCAGAAGGACCTCTGGTATAAATTGAACCAATTAAATCAGGCCCTATTGGGTTTCTGATTCTGCGGAGTTGGGGTGACCTGATAACTACGGAATTGATTTTGCGAGGTGACTATGTCCAAGATGTTTAACGATGACCAAATTGAAAAGGCCCGCCGGGAAAAAGTGGCCTGGGAAAGAGAACTTTCAGCCCAGTTTTCCCTTCATCCGGAAAGAAAAAGGCGCTTTT
>JAZDOU010000221.1:0-5083 GCA_043798385.1 Pseudomonadota bacterium | reverse complement strand
GTTCCTGGTAGAATTTCCAATCCTGGACACCAGCGAACTGGTCTTTGTCAGCCATGAGGGCGAAGAGTTTCTCCATCTTTTGGAAGGAGAATTGGAATTTCGCACCGTGGACCGGGTCGAAGTGCTGGAACCCGGAGACAGCATCTATTTTGAATCGGATATCAGTCATAGTTTTCGATGCCTGAGCCAGGTGCCGGCCAAGGCCATTGTCGTGGTCTGGAGCAAAACATAGAAGGGCATCTTCTAAGGGTGAAGAAAAAACGGTAATGTTGGAAATCCGCTTTCATGGCCGAGGCGGTCAAGGGACGGTGGTAGCCACCATCCTCCTGGCCAAGGCCTTTTTTCAAGCTGGTTTTTTTGTTCAGAGTTTTCCCGTCTTCGGGGTGGAACGAAGAGGGGCGCCGGTTGAGGCTTACCTGCGCCTGGATGATAAAGAAATTCTGGTCAGGTCCCATGTCTATACCCCTGATCACGTGGTGGTTTTGGATCGGACCCTGCTGCAAGTTGTGGATGTGGTTCAGGGATTGAAAGCCGGTGGCTGGGTTTTAATCAATGCCCCAGCCGTTGCTACTGATTTCGGGCCTTTTTCGGGATTTCACCTGGCCTTTGTGGATGCCACACGCCTGGCCCTTCATCATCAACTGGGCACCAGGACTCATCCCATTGTCAATACCGCTGTCCTGGGGGCCTTTGCCCGGGTGTTGGGAATGCCCCCTCTGGAGGCCGTTGTCCAGGCCATTAAAGAGGATGTTCCCGGGAAACCTGCCGAGAACATCCGGGCGGCCCAGGAGGCCTACCAGGAGGTGCGGATAGCCCTTGAGGGGAAACCATGACAGCCGAACGAAACAACCCGGGGGCCTGTTCCTTATTCATCCCCCGTTCCTATCTCTCCAGTGAAGGCAACAAGACGGGTTCCTGGCGCTTTCTCCGGCCCCGTTACGTTGAAAAAACCGCTCCCTGCGCCACTGCCTGTCCGGCCGGGGAAGATATCGGTCGCATTGAAATGCTCACCAGTCAGGGGGAGCTTAAAGAGGCCTGGGAAACGATTCTTCTGGAAAATCCCTTTCCGGCCGTTTGCGGGCGGGTCTGCTATCATCCCTGTGAAACGGCTTGTAATCGAGGGTCATTTGATGAGACCGTGGCTATTTCCGTCATTGAACGTTTCCTGCCGGAAAATGCCGCCCGTTACGGTTTAAAGCCCTTCCTCCAACGAGGAGCCGCCAAAAAGCAAAAGATCGCCGTTATGGGCGCCGGCCCCAGTGGTCTGGCCGCTGCTTATTTTCTGTCCTTGCTGGGATATGCCTGTGACGTCTTTGACTCCATGCCTGAGCCCGGCGGGATGCTCCGCTGGGGGATTCCCAGTTATCGACTTCCCCTGCTTCCTTTACGATCGGAAATCGAACGGATCACCCAGGTCGGATTCGCTCTTCACCTGGGAAGACCTTTGGTCCAGGGTTTTTTAGAAGAAGCCCAGAGCCGTTACGACGGGATCTTTATAGGCTGCGGGCTTGGGCGAACCCCGAATCTGTCCATCCCCGGAGAGACATTAGGAGGTGTGGAAGACGGGTTGTCTTTTCTGAGAAATATTAACCAGGAACATTTTCCAACCCTGGAGGGAGCAGTAGCCGTCCTGGGAGGGGGAAATACGGCCGTCGATGTAGCCCGTTCGGTAATGCGAATGGGAGGAAAGGCTCAGGTCTTCTATCGCCGACGACGTCAGGATATGCCGGCCTTTGAAGAGGAAATCCAGTTGGCCCTGGAGGAAGGTGTGGAATTAAGGGAACTACTGGCCCCGGTCCAAATCCAGCCTGAGGGTAAGGCCCTTCGGCTGACCTTGCAGCGGATGCGGGTTGTGGATATGGATCCCCAGGGCAGGGCCCGAGTGGAACCCATACCCCAGGAGACCGAGTCTCTGCAAGCGACCCGGATCTTCAAGGCCGTCGGTCTTACGGCCTCCGAGGGGTGGACCAATCCTCCGGCCGAAGGCCCGGGGGTTCTACCCCTGATGAATACCGTTTTGGTAGCCCCGCCGGGGGGCCTGGTAAGGGTTTACGGCGGGGACCTGGCCGTGGCCTCCAGGAGTGTGGTCCAGGCCGTGGCCTCCGGCAAAGAAGCGGCTATGGCCCTGGATATCTTTTTTCAAAAAGGTCCAGGGGCCGTTGAGCCTGAACTCAAAAGGGTTCAGGTGGGTCATGGTCCCTCCCTTTCTTTTGAAGTGTATCAAAAGGGACCCCGATCCCGGCGCAGCCCCCATGTCGTCGGATATGAAGAAATCAACAGCGACCATTTTCAGTTCAGCCCCAGGATTATCAAACCCCGGCTGTTAAAAAAAGAACGGGTCCGGTCTTTTGCCGAGATCGACCTCAATATTTCAGCTCATCTGGCTATGGGCGAGGCGAAACGGTGTTTTAATTGCGGACTGTGTAACCAGTGCGACAACTGCCGCCTCTTCTGCCCGGACCTGTCGGTCATCCGGGAAGACACCCCCCAGGGGCGCCGGATCGATTACGATTATTGTAAAGGCTGTGGCATCTGTGTAGTGGAATGTCCCCGGAATGCCATGGTCCTGGAAGAGGAGTTATAATCGAAGCACGAAAAAGGGTTCGGAGTCCGGAGAAACCCATGAAACAGAAAAAAAGGCCTGCGGGTATTCATAGAGAATCGATATTCTCCTGTGTCACCGCTGTCTGATCAGGTGGGGAGATAATCCATGAAAAGTGTCTTGGAGGGAAGTCAGGCCGTTGCCGAGGCCGTGCGCCTGGCCCGGGTTCCGGTGATTTCCGCCTATCCGATAACGCCTCAAACCCATATCGTGGAACGGCTTTCGGACTTCTGTGCCGACGGTTCCCTTAAGGCCCGCTTTTTACGGGTGGAGAGCGAACATTCGGCCCTGGCGGCCCTGATCGGGGCCTCCAGTACCGGGGTCCGGACCTTTACGGCCACTTCTTCTCAGGGGCTGGCCCTGATGCACGAATTGTTGCATTGGGCCTCGGGGGCCCGACTCCCGATCGTCATGGCCGAAGTCAACCGGGCCTTGGCCCCGGGCTGGAACATCTGGGCAGATCAGACTGACAGCCTGGCCCAGAGAGACACCGGTTGGATCCAACTCTATTGTGAAACCGGACAGGAATGTTTGGATACCACCCTCCAGGCCTTTGGGTTGGCCGAATCGGTCAATCTTCCGGTCATGGTCATCCTGGATGCCTTTTACCTCTCCCATACCTACGAGCCGGTGGATGTACCGGACCAGGAGGCCGTGGACCGGTTTCTTCCCCCCTATCAGCCCAGGTTTCAATTAGACACCCAGAATCCCTGTGCCCTCCATCAAATGGCCCCGCCGGGCGTTTACATGGAAATGCGTTATAGCCTTCAGCAGGCTATGGAGGAAGTCCGGCACCGATTTGACAACCTGGAAATAATTTTTGAAAAAAATTTCGGCCGGAGGTATGGGCCTGTGGAAGCGATAGGCTGCCGGGAGGCCGAAATCATCCTGGTCACCTCGGGGACCATCACCAGCACCGGCCGGCAATTGCTTCAGGATTTGCACCTCCAGGGCGAAAAAATTGGACTGCTCAAGGTCAAAATGTTCCGACCCTTTCCCTCTGAATTAATCCGAAAACACCTGCGGTCGGCTAAAAAGGTGGCGGTCATAGACCGGAATTTTTCCTTTGGGGCCGGCGGCATCTTTGCCCAAGAAATACGGGCCGCCCTTTGCAGCCTTCCTGAGCGCCCGATCGTCTTTGGGTACATTGCCGGCCTTGGGGGGCGTGACGTGACCCTGAATACCCTGGGAGAAATTTACCAAATAACAAAAAATCAGGAATACCCCGCACAAGAAAGCCTTTGGGTGGGACTTCAGGAGGTCAGTCATGACCATCAACCTGTCTGAGCCTGAATACATGTATTCCGGACATGTGGGCTGTCCCGGCTGCGGGGCGGCTATCGCCATGAAGTTTGTTCTAAAGGCCTTAGGGGAAAAGACCATGATGGTCCTGCCGGCCTGTTGTTGGTCCATTATTGCCGGGCCTTATCCCCAGTCGGCCTTACGAATCCCCTTGATCCATAGTGCCTTCGAAACCGGAGGGGCCGTGGCCAGTGGGGTGCGGGCGGCCCTGGATATGAAAGGAGATACGGAGACGACCGTCCTGACCTGGGCCGGTGACGGCGGGACCTTTGACATCGGCTTCCAGGCCTTGAGCGGGGCCGTGGAACGAAACGAAGATTTCATCTATGTCTGTTATGACAATGAAGCCTATATGAATACCGGGGTCCAACGAAGCTCTTCGACGCCATACGGGGCCTGGACCACCACTACCCCGGGCTCGGATTGGAAAAAGATGCGCAAGAAAAACATTGTCGAGGCCCTGGTGGCCCATCGCATCCCCTATGCCGCCACGGCCAGCATCGCCTTCCCTGAAGACCTGATGTACAAGGTGAAAAAGGCCAGATGGATCAAGGGTTCCCGGTTTCTACACATCTTCTCCAGTTGCCCCACGGGCTGGGGACTCCCCTCGGAGTTGTCGGTCAAAATCGCCCGCATGGCCGTTCAGACGAATATCTTCCCCCTCTATGAAGTGGAAGACGGCCTTCGCTATACGATCAATTTTATATCGAAAGGCTATTTGGTCAAGGAATACTTCAAGCTCCAGGGCCGGTTTAAGCACCTGACCGAGGAGGATTTGAACCAGATCCAGGAAATGGTTAACGACGATTGGGAGCTTTTGTTGCGTAAAGCCGGTTTAATCCAGACTAATCCCTCTTAATGCCTTACCCCGCGGTAATCTACCGTGCCAGGCCCCATCCGGTTTAATTGGAATGGTTGTCTATTTTGATCCGTATAAGATATCCGGGGAGATATCCGATAATGACTTGCAGCCGGTGTAGATCATGGCCGTCCGCAAATCGTCGGCATACTGGTTGAGAAGAAGGGTAACCCCTTCCGGACCTCCTCCTACGGAAGCGATGGCCATAGGCCTCCCCACCAGGACTGCCTCAGCTCCCAAGGCCAGCATTTTCAGAGTGTCCACCCCGCCGCGAATTCCACCGTCCACCAGGACCTTGAGCTTTCCTTTAACCGCGGCGG
>JAZDOU010000220.1:0-5649 GCA_043798385.1 Pseudomonadota bacterium | reverse complement strand
TTCAAAATTAAAAGGATGAGCCGTCGCCTCCACAATGACCTCATCGCCGGGCTGGGTGTGTGACTTAATGGCCAATTGATTGGCCATCGTCCCGGAGGGGACGAAAAGGGCTTTCTCTTTACCCAGGAGTTTAGCCACCTTTTTCTGCAGGGCATTGACTGTAGGGTCTTCTCCATAAACGTCATCACCTACTTCAGCCTCGGCCATCATTTTTCGCATGGCCGCTGTGGGTTTGGTGACGGTATCACTCCTAAGATCAATAAACTTCTTCATTCCTCCTCCGCTCAACGATTAGGGCCGTGTCCATCCGGAAACGGTCTTTTTCCGCCCTGGCTGTGTTAATCTTCGGGATTTCTTGTGCGGCGTACCCCTGTACGCCTCCGCGCAATCCCTTGATTTCCTTGCCAGGACAAAAAAATCCTCGTTTTCGAATTGGAAACTAGGGCCGCTCAAGTACTAGCCGGAAAGGATAACCTCGTAAAAAGGGTTGCTGCCGGCTTAGACGTTTTGGGGTCTGTTGAAACTATGGCATTCCGGCACTCTTCCATCCGGAGGGGCATCCTCCGCATACCTTGGCGCACCTCGTGGCTTCATTGGCCCACTCCGATTCCGTCACCGTAACGGGAGAAAGTCCCCTGGGCATCTTGCGATCGCAATCCCACATTTTTGAGTCGCCGCTGGATTGACAAAACACGTAGTCTACATGCCCTCGAGCCGTGTCTAAGGTAGGATGCAAAAACTGGCAGAGGACCAAATTTGAAACCGGACCCAGGGAATACACCGTGGAACAAACCATTTGGTCGCTGCAAAATTGTGCCTCCACCGGCCCTGGACCGATAATCGCCATCCCAAAAAGCAGGATCCCGATAACACCAATAATCGTTGCTTGTTTATTCATGCCGCTCCTCCTTCCTGCTAACCGCATTTATCCTTTACCCTCCAATTTCTTTCTAAGCTCACGTTTCAAAACCTTGCCAACTCCGCTGGTGGGTAGCTGATCCATGAACTCGATTACCCTCGGCACTTTATAGGGTGCCACATTTTCACGAAGAACCCCAAGGATCTTATCCTTTTCGGCCTGGCTCTTTTCAATGCCCGGCTTCAGGACAACGGCTGCTGCGACGCGCTCGGACCCGGGTCTTGCCGGGTCGGCTATTCCGACCGAGGCAGCAATATCGATATCGGGAACCTTCATGAGTACCTCGTCGAGTTCCCTGGTGAAAACCTTGAATCCGGAGATATTGACCATGTCCTTCAAGCGGTCTACCAGGTAGAAATAGCCCTCCTCGTCCATCCGGGCGATATCACCGGTATACATCCAACCGTCCCGGACGGCATTGGTCGTTTCCTGGGCCTGATTAAAGTAGTCCTTCATAAGTTGCGGCCCCCGGACGGCAATCTCGCCAGGCTCTCCAGGTTCGGCAGGTCGGCCTGTCCCGGGATCAATGAGCTTGAACTCGGTATCGGGCAGGGGCAAGCCGATAGATCCCGGCTTTTTCTTTCCATAGCGGGGATTGCAACTGGTCACCGGAGAGGTCTCCGTCATCCCATATAACTCAATGAATCGATTCTCTCCGATTAGACCCTCCAGTTCGCTAATATTTTCCGGAGGAAAAGGCGCCGCAGCACTGAGACACCACTTGAGGTGACTCAAGTTCAACTGCTTAAACTCAGGCTTCTTCATCAACTCGAAGAAGACCGTGGGAACGTTCACAATGATATCGGGTTTATAGGACTTGATGGCTGCGATGAGAAAATGGGAGTCCCTGGGATTGGGTACGCAGATCTGAGTGGCGCCATGGGTTAACGAAAACCCTCCCAGGGCGAGCCCGGCGATGTGAAAAAGCGGAAAGGCGGACAGGGCCAAGGTATCCGTCTCCAGGTCAAGCCAGGTGATCGTTTGCAGTCGGTTGGACATGTAGCTTCGCTGGGTCAGTACCGCCCCTTTCGAAGGTCCTGTCGTGCCGCCGGTGTACATCAGGAAGATAGTATCTTCCATACTCCGCTTCACCTCGACTCGATCTTGGGGCATCCCTTTCAGGACCTCCCTGAAACGGGTCACGGTCTTTCCCGAAAGAGGCTTGATCTCTGCCGTCGGGATCTTCTTGAGGAGCTTTCCAAGGAACCGTTTGACACCCGGCAGGAAATCGGCGATCTCGGTGACGATGGCAGTCGAGAACCCCGTCTTATCAGACACCTCGGCAATCTTCTCGAATAAAAGGTCAACGGTTATGATTATTTTCGTGCCCGAATCGTTGATCTGATGCTCCATCTCCTGCGGCGTAAGTAAAGGACTTAGACCAGTAGAAACCCCTCCGGCCTTTTGCACCCCGATAATGCTGATATAGTTCGCCGGTATGTTCGGCATATGAAGTCCCACGACGTCATCGGGCTTCAGGCCGCATCGAACAAGATAAGCAGCCAGTTGGTTGGAGAGCAGGTCCAGTTGGTGGTAGGTAATCCGGTTTCCCAGGTAGATCAGGGCGGTTTTGGCAGGGTATTTTTCCACCATTTCCCGAAATTTTTCGGCAAAGGTCTTTTCCTCGTAGGCTAACGTCGCGGGCACATGCTGGTCGTAATGCTTGAGCCAGGGCTTCTCAGCATAGATGTCGTTCATAAAGACTCTCCTTTCCAGGGGGAAGGTGCGGAGTTTTTAACTTTTGACATCAACGGCAACAGGACAACAGGATTTGTCCTCAAAGGCCCATTTTGAACTGACCTATATTTTCTTCTACACTATATTTTATGGCATTTCAAGACTTTTGCCTAAAGTCCCGGGGATTGCTCCATTGGGATTACGTCGATTGAGGATCACTATGGCTTTAAGTCGGGGCTTCTGAATCCTTTTTGATAGGCCGGAGGGCTCTTCCCGCATCCCGGGTGCAGCCTCGCGGCGGACGTACGGATGGAAAGGGGCCCTAAAAAAATCATCCTGAGTTAATCTAACCTATACTTCTTCTCCTTGAAGAGCTTCAGGCACACCTCCACCACCTTCGGATCATAAAAAATCCCTTTATTTTTGGAGATTTCTTCCAGGGCCTTATCTATCCCCAGGGCCGGACGATAAGGCCGGTGAGAGGCGATGGCTTCGACAACGTCAGCCACGGCCAAAATCCGGGCCTCCAACAAAATATCCCCTCCGGACAGTCCCTGAGGATAACCCGATCCGTCCAATCTTTCATGGTGTTGAAAAACGATCTGGGCCACCGGCCAGGGGAACTCTATGTCTTTCAGGATGTCATAACCGATTTGGGGATGGATCTTGATTAACCCGAATTCAAGATCGCTCAGTTTAGTCGGCTTGCTGAGGATCTCGGCCGGAACCCCGAATTTCCCCAAGTCGTGGACAATACCGGCCATGCGCACCCCCTCCACCTGATCTTCTGAAAGCCCCATTTCCTGCGCAATAGCCCGGGCTAACTCGGTCACCCGCCTTTGATGACCGGCGGTATAGGAATCTCTGATCTCTACGGTCAAGGCTATGGCCTGGATAATCCCGTCCATGGCTTTCTTAAGTTTTTCCAAACTGAGTTTGAGTTCTAAAGCCGCCTGCTTCCGCTCGGTGACGTCTTCCGAGATACCCAAGAGGTACTCTACTTTTCCTTCCTTTCCCATAATGGGTATTTTCGTGGTATGCAGTATCCTCTCACCCCGTTGCCTGGTCAAAATGACCTCCTCGGGGATGTCGACCAGTCGCTTCTTTTTGAGGACTTCCCTGTCCTTTTCTGTAAAGAAATCAGCCTGACTTTTAGGGAAGAAGTCGTGGTCCTTTTTCCCAATGATCTCTTCACGGCTATATCCCAGCAAGGCTTCTCCGGCCTGGTTTACTTTTAAGAATCGAAGGTCCTCCACCTCTTTGACAAAAACCATATTGGGAATATTCTCGACGATGTTACGGAGAAATTCCTCATTGGCCCGCAAGGCATCTTCGGCGGCCTTTCTCTCCGTGATATTATAGATAACACCGGTTGCCCCCTTCAATCGCCCTTCCTGGTAAGTGTATCGCGCCCGAAGAAGAACCCATAGTTTGCCCCCATCTTTTCTTCTGATGGAGTACTCAACCAACCCGGAAACTTCCTGATCGGCGACTAATTTTCCAAGACGCTCACTCAGCACCTTCTGACTCTCCTCTGTGAGCAGATTGAATAGACTTATCGTTAAAAGTTCCTCTCTGGTGTATCCCGTGTACTCGCAGATTACATCGTTCACACTGGTAAACCGGCCGGTTTCATAATCAATTTCGTAAATACCTGCCGGGGCGTATTTGACCAGTTCACGGTATTGTTTCTCTCTTTCCTCCAAGGCCTCCTCAACTTTTTTCCGCTCGGTAATATCACGGGCAACGCAAATCATCCCGATAGCCCTGCCACTTTGCCAAATGGGAGATCCACTGACTTCGCCAACCGTTATGGTTCCATCCTTGGCAATAAACCGATAAACCGTCATCGAGATGGTTTCACCCTTTAAGATTAAACCGATATCGACTTTGGCCTGCTCAAGAGATTCCGGCGTAAGGATATTTCCCAAATCAGAAACAGGTCGGTCAATGAAATCTTGTGGTTTGTACCCTAATATTCTCTCCACGCTCGGGGAGATACTTAAAACAGTCAGATCGGAGTCAACCATAAAAATAACATCCCCTATATTCTCAAAACTCAGCCGATACTTCTCCTCCGACATCTTCAGATTTTTATTGGCCATCTCCAGATCCGACCTTTTCTTTTCGAGCTTATTGAAAAGGATCTCATTATGTCCCCTGAAAAATTCCATTTCTTCACCAAGAGGGTTAGCCATCGTTTTCTTTCCCGCCCGGTTATCATCCAACACCTCCCTGAAAATACTCATCAATCGTTCCGGTTCTATGGGCTTGCGGATGAATCGATCCACTCCAAGGCTCAGGGCAAATTTCTCATCCTTTGGTGAAGTATAGGTGGCGGTGTAAAAAACCACCGGTATATGCTTGAGGGCTTCGTCTGATTTCAATTGCCGGCATAAGGCGTAGCCGTCCATCACCGGCATTAAAATGTCGCTGACAATCAAATCCGGAGGGTGGAGACGGGCTTTATTCAAGGCCTCTTTACCATGTCCCGCTGAAGTCACTTCCAGCCCGCCTTCCTTCAGCAGGCTTTCCAGCACATATCGATTAACGCTGCTATCGTCGACAATTAACACTTTATTGGACATCATCCTTCCCCCTGTTGACAAAATAAAAAACCCCATCACTTTACCTAAGAAATGGGGTCTAATATTCTTTCATTAAAATCCTACATAAAATGGTTGCTAAAAAGAAAAATATTTTATGATAGATTCCTATCCCTTCTTTGCCTGAAAGTCAATAAAAAATAGAGGTTGTCCCAAAGTTACGAGATCTTGGTGCTCTGGGAAAAACTATTGAGTGTGTCCAGAGGCATCTGGGGGTATTGATTTTGATGATTGTCCACCTAAACGTCAGGGTCTAAAAACGAGTCGGGAGTCTCACGTTTAATTTTCAAGCAGGCCAACACCAAAGCTTTTTCTCTCTGAGATGAATTCCTGGCTTCAGACTAACTTAGAAATCAGGGCCGGGTTCGGGCGATGGACTCCCCTTTGGACAATCCTCAAAATCAATACCCCCAGATGCCTCTTAGCACGTAACTTTGGGACATTCCC
>JAZDOU010000189.1:0-8289 GCA_043798385.1 Pseudomonadota bacterium | reverse complement strand
TCAGGTCTGCATCGGCAGTTGCTCCAATTCCTCTTATGCCACCTTAAAGTCAGTTGCGGCCATCCTGAAAGGCCGCACCATTGCCCCTCACCTGGGCCTGTTAATCAATCCCGGTTCCCGGCAGGTCATTCGAAATCTGGCGGAAGAAGGGGATCTGCTGGCCATCATTTCCTCCGGGGCCAGGATCCTCGAATCGGCCTGCGGACCCTGTATCGGCATGGGCGGCGCCCCACCGGACCAGGGCGTATCCTTCCGCACCTATAACCGAAATTTTAAAGGACGAAGCGGGACTCTTACAGCCCAGGTGTATTTAGTTAATCCCTTGGTTGCGGCCTTGATTGCCCTCAAAGGTGAAGTGTTAAATCCCCTTCGGGTCCGGCTGTTCATACCGCCGACCTTCACTCCCCCTTCCATGGTCGTTCCGGACCCATTTATTCAAAGGCCGGCCAAGAACCCCGGTCAGGTAAAAGTCATCCGAGGCCCGAACATCAAGGCCATCCCCTCCAAAAAACCACTTCCCGACTCCTTAAAGACCCGGATCCTGATCAAAGTCGGGGACCACATTTCTACCGATGATATCCTTCCCGGAGGGTCGGAAGTCTTGCCTTTTCGCTCCAATATCCCGGCCATTTCCCGCTTTACCTTCCAACGTCTGGATCCGACTTTTTGGGATAGGGCGGTAAAGGCCAAGGGCGGGGTGATTGTCGGTGGAGAAAACTATGGCCAGGGATCTTCCAGGGAACATGCGGCCTTAGCCCCGATGGTCTTAGGTATTCAAGCCGTAGTGGCCAAGTCCTTTGCCCGCATCCATCTAAGCAATCTGATCAATTACGGGATCGTTCCCTTGATTTTTAAGGATCCCAGAGACTATGACGACCTTAGACAGGATGACCGGCTGACATTTACCGATTTGAAAAAATCTCTTCAGAAAGGGAAAGAAATACCAGTCTTCAATCAAAGAACCAAGAAATCACTCCGGCTCATTGCCCTGGTTCCGGAGGATAAAATAGAACTCCTGCTGGCCGGCGGGCTGTTGCCTTATTTAAAATCAAAGTCAGTGACTTAAGAATAAAATTCTACGCAAAATGGAAAGAATTTATTGAAGAACAAGCCGTTGACCCTGACCAACCAAGGGTTTTAAAACGTTTCGTATATCCAATTTTGGTTCCGGCTGGTCCGGGTTGGGATAAAAACAAATGGCCCTAATCCAATTCCCAAACCTTATGATCGGACATGCCACCGACCTCAACGGCCCGACCGGCTGTACCGTGATCCTCTGTCCCCAGGGGGCTGTTGCCGGGATCGACATCCGCGGATCGGCCTCCGGCACAAGGCAGACCGATTCCTTGTTTTCCTTGCATCGGGTCCCCCGGATCCACGGTCTGCTCTTTTCGGGCGGAAGCGCCTTCGGCCTGGATGCCGCCGGTGGGGTCATGCAATATCTCGAAGAAAGGGGCATTGGCTTTGATGTCCGAATTACCCGAATCCCCATTGTCCCTACGGCGATCCTTTTTGATCTTTCTTTGGGTGATCCTTTTTGTCGGCCTGATAAAGCCATGGGGTATCAGGCCTGTCTCAATGCCTCGGCCGATGAGGTAGTGGAGGGCAGTGTTGGGGCCGGTACCGGGGCCTCGGTCGGTAAACTCTTTGGTATCACCCAGGCCACTAAGGGGGGATTAGGCTACGCAGCGGTTCAGGCCTCAGGGGGATTGACCGTGGCCGCCCTGGTGGTCGTCAATGCCTTTGGAGATGTCTTAGATGAGCAGGGGAAGATCATGGCCGGGGCCAGGGTTTCTCCCTCCGGTAAAACCTTTGCCGATACCTGGGAATCTTTTAAACAGGGCATTATTCCAACGCATTTTGTCGTCCAGAATAACACCACCCTGGGGGTTATCCTGACCAACGCCGGACTCAACCCTTATCAAACCCGTAAATTGGCCCAAATGGGACAAAATGCCCTGGCAAGGAGCATAGCCCCGGTCCATACCCTGTTTGATGGTGATACCATTTTCTCCCTTTCTCTGGGCGATATCGAGGCCGACCTGAACCAGATCGGGATTTTAGGACAGGAAATGCTCCAAAAGGCCACCCTACAGGCGATCCGCCAAGCCGATGGCTTGGGGCTGATTCCGGCCTGGAAAGACTTGGCTGAGAGCTGAAATCAGAGCCGTCTTCGATATGCAACCGGCATGCCCCGCCAGAGGCGTGGCACCACCATACGGTCGGGCCGCTCGACGCGGCTTCCGAATGGGAGCCTTGCTATAAGGTCGGCAAAGCCGACCGTCTGTCGAGCTTTCGAAGAGGCTCCCTGTCTGACTCCCTCTGGGAGTCTCCTCGAAAGATCGGCATAGCCGATCGGTCGGAAGCCGATCTGCCGACCTAAAAGGAGGCTTCCCTTCGGAAGCCGGGACATGAAAATGGCATTCTCCGAACATTGAACATTGAACATTGAACGGTATTTTCAAACTAAGGTGCTGACCAGAAATACTATGGGGAACGAAAAAGCTTCTAACGAATCGGCGGAACTGGTATTCTCCCGCTTTGCTCAAATGGCGGAAAAATATCCCCACAAGACCGCCATTATTTTTCTGGGAGAGAAATATTCTTATGCCCGGCTGATGGATTTGATCGACCGCTTCGGCACCGGTTTGTCTCATCTGGGGGTCCAAAAAGGTGACCGGGTGTTGCTTTATCTGGCCAATTCCATCCAATGGGTGATTGCCTTCTTTGGAATTCAAAAAATTGGGGCGGTGGTCGTCCCGGTCTCCCCGATTTATACCTCCCATGAGATCATTTATATGCTCAATGATTCCGGAGCAGAAACCATCATTTGCCATGACACCAATTATGGGTACGTCAAAGAGGCCTTTACCGGCACCGGACTGAAAAGGGCCATTGTCACCAACCTGATCGATCTGCTCCCTTTATATAAAAGAGCCCTGGGGTTCCTTTTCGATAAGATCCCCCACGGTATGGTGGAAAAAGATGAAAAGGTCCTCTTTTTTAAAGACTTATTAAAGTCTCCGCCTGCTCTCCCGCCGGTCGAAATCGATCCCTGGAAGGACTTGTCCTATATCCTTTATACCGGTGGAACGACCGGGTTTCCGAAGGGAGTCCCGGGCAATCATGTCGGTATGACCTCCTATGTCAATGATCTGATGGAGGATGTCCTGAAAGGCCACCTGCAGGAAGGGAAAGATACCTATATCGCCATAAATCCCCTGTTTCATATCATGGCCCTGGGGTTTTTTGTGGCCGTTGGACTGAATAACGGCAACACCACCATCCTGATGCCTCAACCTCAGGTCGACCCTATCCTGGAAGCCATTCAAAAATTCAAGGTCCGCTGGATGCTCGGCGTGCCGACCCTTTATCGGATGTTCCTGGAAAACGACCGTTTGGATCAATACCGGCTCGATTCGCTACGATATTGCTATTGCGGAGGCGATGTCCTTCCCCTGGAGGTCTTCAATCGTTGGAAGGAAAAATTAGGAATTCCCATCTATCAGGTCTATGGATCCACCGAAGTGGGTCATATTACCTATTCCCGCCTGCACCAGGAGCCGGACCCCTTGTCTATCGGCCTGCCCCTGAAATCAAGGAAGTGCCGCGTGGTCAATCCCGAGACGCTGGAATTCCTTCCGTTTGGAGAAATAGGTGAATTGGTAGTCACTTCTGACTTTACTCTCAAGTATTACTGGAATAAACCTGAGGAAACTTCCAATTCTTATGTAAATATTGACGAGAATATTTATTATAGAATGGGAGATTTTGTCAGGCAGGGCGAAAACGAGGAGTTGTTTTACGTGGAGCGCTTAGCCGACATCATAAAACATAAGGGCTACCGGGTCTCAGCCTCAGAGATCGAGGCGGTTCTTCAGGACCACCCAACGGTTATTGGGGCTTGTGTGGTCGGTATCCCTGATCCCAAAGTAGGGGAACGGATCAAGGGGATCGTAGTCTTAAAGGCCGATGCCAAAGGGGTAGGGGCCAATGAATTAATCCGGTTGTGCCGGGAACGACTGGCCCCTTACAAAGTCCCTCAATATATTGAATTTCGCGACATGCTTCCCAAATCCAAGGTCGGGAAACTCCTCAGACGGGAAATCCGGGATGAAGAAAAAAGAAGATTGGAGAAAGTAAAAACCTGATCCTCATCCTTCGGTCCTCCTGTCCCCGGGTTTTTTCTCCGGCCATTTGGAGATCAATAACCTCCATAAGACTATCGCTAACCCCGCCCCCAGGGCCCCCAGAAAGGCCCCTCCTAAGACATCAAACGGATAATGCTCACCCACATAGACTCTGGAATAGCCGACCAGGATGGCGACGGGTAGCAGGAAAAAAGACCAGCTCCGGTAGATATAAGAAAGGAAAAAGACCGCTCCAAAAATATTGGCCGCATGGTTGGACGGGAAGGAAAAGGACCTCGGACAGGGCCAGAAGGTGTGAACCCCGGCCAGGACGTTGCAGGGGCGCGGGCGGGTAAAGAGGTGTTTGAAAAAGAAACTGTTGGAGTAATCCAATAGCCCCACCAGGATAGCGGTCAAGCCCAGGGCTATTTTCATTTTTTTTCCTCCCAGGGCAAAAAGGAGGAGCCAGGCAACTAAGATAAGGTATTTCCAATGGTCAAATTCGGTGATATAAGGCATGATAAGATCAAAAAAGGGATTTCGCTGCCCTTGATTGATCCAGAAAAAAAGATGGGTATCCAGCTCCGATAAGTTCATGGATCGATCAACTCTCCGGGGTTGCAGGGGCCCGATTGGACAATCCCGAGAAGGAGATCCCGCTCCCCGGAATAAAATCGGATCTTGTTTTTTGCGAGGAGGGCCGTAGTGCCGAAGGGCAAGATTTTTAAACGTATTGACATAATGATTCAAAATACTATATAATCACAATAAAGTCATCCAAAAATATGACACCTGTAACGCAATTAATCCTTTTCTTGGGAAATGAAAATGGAACGATTTGAAGAAAAAATTATTGATTTAGTGGATGTAGTTGCCGGGCCGGAGCTGGACAGGGGGTTCGAAAAAACGTCACTCATGGGGTTAAGCCTTGAGGGGCAACATCCTGCAGACATTAAACATCCTGAAACGGAGTCTTTTTTCCAGAAAGAAGTTGAGAAAGTTTCAACCCCTATCAGTCGTGAAGAGGTCAAGACAATTCACCCCACTGATCCGAAGGAGCTGGAGACCCTGGTTCGAAGTGAAGTAGACAGGCTGCTGCGCGCAACGATCGATGAAAACCTCCCTAAAATGATTCGGGAGATCCTTACTCAGGAAGTTGAAAAAGCCATCGCCCGGGAGATAGAGAGCCTGAAAAAAACATAATATTTTTGAGAAATGCGGGATAAGAAATAAGGGGGTTAAGATAATTAATCCCCTTTTCTTTTATAGGAATATTGAACTCTGACTTTTTAACAGTCTTTCAATATTGACTAGTTCGTAAAAAGTCAAAAAAGGATGGGTTTGTAAAAAGCTCCAGATGCGAGGCGCGCAAATCCTGAGGAGTGAGGCGTACTTACTGGTACGCCGCAACGACGAAGGATGCAGCGCAACAAAGCAGGTGGACTTTTTACGAAGCCATCAATATTGAAGAAATAACCAAATGGAGCAGTTAAATGAAGGATTCCCTGTTACCTAAAGGATACGAACCGGCTCAGGTGGAAGAAGATTTATACCGGTTTTGGATCGATCAAAAATTATTTCAGGCCCGTGAGAATGCCGAAGGGCCTCCCTTTTCCATGGTCATTCCCCCGCCCAATGTGACCGGAACACTTCACATGGGGCATGCCCTGAACACCACCCTCCAGGATATCCTGTGGCGATATTACAAGATGAAAGGCCATAACGCCCTATGGGTCCCCGGGACCGACCATGCCGGGATTGCGACCCAGAATGTAGTCGAGCGGATGTTGACCCAGGAGGGGCTTGACCGTCATCAACTGGGCCGGGAACGGTTTGTGGAAAAAGTCTGGGAGTGGCGTGAAAAATTTGGAGGCCTGATCATCAACCAGTTAAAACGCCTGGGAGCGGCCTGTGACTGGAGCCGGGAACGCTTTACCATGGATGAAGGGCTGTCCCGGGCGGTTAAGGAGGTCTTTGTCCGCCTTTACCAGGAAGGGCTGATCTACCGCGGGGATTATATTATCAACTGGTGTCCACGCTGCCGGACCGCCCTCTCCGATCTGGAGGTGGAGCACGAATCTCACGAAGGAAGCCTTTATTATATCCGCTATCCCCTGGTAAATGGAAAAGGGGCTGTCATTGTGGCCACAACCAGGCCGGAGACCATGCTCGGGGATACGGCTGTGGCCGTCAACCCGGAAGACGAGCGCTATCAAGAGCTGGCTGGTCAGGAGGTCCACCTTCCTCTGACTCAGAGACGAATCCCGATTATCTTTGATCCGTATGTCGATAAAAGTTTTGGTACCGGGGCATTGAAAATCACCCCGGCCCACGACCCCAACGATTTTGAAATCGGGCGTCGCCATGGCCTGGATATCCTCAAGGTCATGGATCCGGAAGCCCGGATGAATGAAGCCGGCGGGGTGTATCAGGGACTGGATCGGAAGGCTTGTCGCCAGAAGGTCCTGGAAGATTTAAAGGCCCTGGGACTTTTAGAAAAAGTTGAAAAATATACCCATAATATCGGCCATTGTTATCGCTGCAAGACCATGATTGAACCCTATCTCTCCAAACAATGGTTCGTCCGGGTCGCTCCGCTGGCAGAAAAGGCCCTGGAAGCGGTCCAAAAAGGAGAGACCAAAATCTTTCCCCAGAATTGGGAAAAGACCTATTTTGACTGGATGACTCATATCCGGGACTGGTGCATTTCCAGACAGATCTGGTGGGGTCATCAGATCCCGGCCTGGTATTGTGAGGGCTGCACAGCGGTCATCGTCGCCGTTGAACCCCCTTCTTTTTGCCCCACCTGCGGTTCCTCGGAGCTTCGCCAGGAAACCGATGTCCTGGATACCTGGTTCAGTTCGGCCCTGTGGCCTTTTTCCACCCTGGGCTGGCCTCAGGAGACCAAAGAAATCCAGGTCTATTATCCCACCTCTGTCCTGGTTACAGGCTTTGATATCCTCTTTTTCTGGGTGGCCAGAATGATGATGATGGGCATTCATTTTATGGGCCGGGTTCCTTTTCATCATGTCTATATACACGCCCTGGTTCGGGATGCCGAGGGGCAGAAGATGAGCAAGTCCAAAGGAAATGTTATTGACCCCTTGACCGTCATGGATCGTTACGGGACGGACGCCTTTCGTTTTACCCTGGCTGCCCTGGCGGCCCAGGGAAGGGATATCAAACTTTCAGAGGAACGGATTGAGGGCTATCGCCATTTTGTCAACAAGATCTGGAACGCCGCCCGCTTCAGTCTCTCTCACTTCGAAGGACTGGAAGACTGGAAGTCACCGTCGGAGGCCCCCGGGGATGCGGTTAACCGTTGGATCATCAGCCGGATGCACCAGGTGATTCAAGCCGTCGAACAAGGGATCAAGGATTATCGTTTTAATGAAGCCGCTCATGAACTGTATCAGTTCATCTGGCACGAATTCTGTGACTGGTATCTGGAATTGATCAAGCCCGTTTTATATCAGGAAGAAGAAAGTCCGGACAAAGCGATTACCCGGATTACGCTCTTCAGGGTCCTCCTGGCCCTGTTGAAGTTGGTTCATCCCTTCATGCCCTTTGTCAGTGAAAAAATCTATCAATCCCTTCCCGGGAAGGGACTCAGCATCCTCCGGGAGCCCTTTCCGATCCCTGATGATTTTCCGGAAGATAACCAGGCCGAGAAGGAGATTGGGATCATCCAAGGTTTGATTTATGAGGTCCGCAACATAAGGGGTGAAATGAACATACCCCCTTCAAAAAATGTGCCCATCTGTTTGCGGGTCTCCGACTCTTTCAACCGGGCCATACTTGAGACCCATAAACAAAATTTTTTGACCTTGGCCAAGGGATCGGGGTTGACCTTTTTGACCGATGAAAAAAATCCACCTTCTTCGGCCTCCGGGGTCTTTGAAGGGGTGGAGATTTTTATTCCCCTGAAAGGGATTATTCTTTTTGAGGAGGAAGAAAAACGCTTAGATAAAGAACTAACCAAACTGCGGAAAGAGTGGACCCAGATCGAGAAGAAACTGGCCAACGAAGATTTTTTACAAAAGGCGCCCCAGGAAGTGGTGGGCAAGGAGAAAGAGAAGATCCGCTCCCTTGAAAAAAAGATTGAAAAATTGGAGAGTCATTTAAAACGGATTAAAAAATTAATGGCCGCCTGAAAAAA
>JAZDOU010000182.1:0-9404 GCA_043798385.1 Pseudomonadota bacterium | reverse complement strand
TTTGTCGGAATATTTCCCGTAAAGGGCGGGAACGATGACGAACACGCCTGAGTAGATCATCAGGAACAGGCCGATGCGCGACGGGGTCATGTGTTTGAGCAGATCCAGATAGAAGGGAATCAGGAAATTGTGCGCCGCGATGGTCATGTAGATGATGAAATTGGCGATTAACGGAAGGGTGAGCCGCGGATTCCCCAACAGCGAAATATCGATCAGGGGCCAAGGACATCTTTTTTCTCTGACGATAAAAGCAAGGCCGCAAAGGACGAAGAGAATGAATCCGGAGGAGACGATTGCGGAAGTCCAGCCGTATTCCTGGCCGCTATTCAGGGTGAACAACAGCAGGGATATCGCCGCCAGGCTCAGGAAGGCCCCCGGAATGTCAAACCGGGTGACCACGATGTCCCGTTCAGGCACGACTTTCCCGGGAATGACCTTTCCGGCGATGACGATGGCCGCGATCCCTATCGGGATGTTGATGAGAAAAATCCAGTGCCAGGAGATGCAGTCCGTGATGAATCCTCCCAGCGGCGCCCCCAGGGTGATCCCCAGCGCGCTGGCCGAGGTGAAAATCCCGAAGGCCTTTCCGGTTTTTTCCCGCGGAATGTGCCGCGATATGATGGCCAGGGACGTCGCGGCCAGCATGGAACTCCCGAGACCCTGCACGAAACGGGAGAAGGTCAGCAGGTTGATGGTCGGGGAAATACCGCACAGGAGAGAGCCCCCGGTGAAGAGTACATACCCCCAGAGGAAAAGCCTTCTCAGTCCCGCCCTGTCCGCCCATTTGCCGAACAGCAGGAGAGTGCTCGACCCCGCCAGGACATAGATAAAGACCACCCTGGAGATGTCGCTCAGGCTGGCGTCGAAATAGCGCGCCATCGTCGGCAGGGACACATTGACGATATAGCTGTCCAGCCTTGCCATGAAGGTTGCCAGTGCCACACTGAAGATGATCAGGGCATCCCTGGAATTTTCATTAACGGTCATGGTGTTTTTCTGAAGGTTCTCCGGTCCGGGATAAGGATATAACCGAACAGCATCATTGAGTCAATTGCGCCCGGCCCATGAAAGGAGGTCCCCATGAATAAGCTCAGCCGCATTTTCGGACAGATTCTAGGGATATTCTCCAGCGGTGAGTTTCGTTTTTCATCTTGACCCCTTTCTCATCTTATTTTATATTCTTTCCAAACAAAAGCAAAGTCTTATCAACGTTTTTCTCAATAAGGAAAAGGAAAATTCATTTCAATCTGGATCAGTTTAAAGAACTGGTAACCCGGTCCCTACAGGAAATTCCCAAAGAATTTCTTGAATATCTGGAAAACCTGGAAATTATTGTTGAAGAGGAACCCTCTCCTGAAGTGTTACAAGAATTGGGGCTTGGGAAAGAAGACCTACTCTTTGGTTTGTATCAAGGGATCCCTCGGCCGGAAAAGAGCACTTTTCAGGGAGTCAGCCTCCCGGATCGTATTACACTTTTTCGCAGGCCCATTCTTAGTTCCTGCCGATCCAAACAAGAGATTCTGGACCAGATCAGAAAGACCCTGGTCCACGAAATGGCCCATCATTTCGGCTTTCCCGAGAAGCGTATACGTCAGTTGGGTTATTAGCCTACCCCCGCTTTTTAAAAAAGGTGTCGGAGGAGACCAACTTCCCCCTTTGGAAAAGGGGGATTGAGGGGGATTTAGCCCATGGATCGTGAGAAAGAGACTATTTCTAACTCTATTTCAAAGATCCAAACAGTTATCCTGGAAGTTATTTGGATGGCTCTCTGGTAGTCACCCTTTGGCCGGAGGCCGGAAGGATTAAAAAGGACTTTAGGCTATTTTTTCAAGGGTTTTTCTGATCGCTGACAGCTCTCATCCAAAAACATTATTTCCTGATGAGCACTAATTAACTGTTTTGGAGACCAAGTTTCCGAAAACTTCCTCAATATAGAGGTCGCAGATCATCCGTTTCCTGTTGCGGCAAGTCAAGGCGGTTTCATTCCATTCCAGCCAGATGCATTGTTGACATTGGGGATCGGGGAGCTTTAAATTATAACAGAAATGGCTTTCCTGCAATTTCTCTTCCATCGTCCCTCCTTGGGAAAGAACCACTCGAAATGTTTTGAGGGTACCATTTTCATGGGAAAATCCGGTTAATGAGATACCGGAGGGGTGGGTCTGTAAGGCCCTCATTCCCTTTATATAGTATCTTTTTTAAGATTACTATACAATATATTGGGTGTCAATCAAAAAGAAAACCTTGCCCCCCTTTACTTTTGACACTTAGTGATCCGAAACCAAAAGGGTCGAGGGGTCTTTTTTCAGGGTTGTCCACCATAAAGCCAGAGATTCTTTCCCGGGCCAAATTTTTAATAACCTTTAAGAGCAGGCCAACACAAGTATTCCAAATAAAGTCGGGTGAATGCCCTGCTCCTAATTGAGTTAACCCATTGGGCCGGTATCGGGCAGGGGATTGCCTTTTGGACAACCCTGAAAAAAGACCCCTCGACCCTTCTTTTGGAAGGTGCTCTTCTATTCAATAATTAACTTAAAGTGAAGGGGGGCAAGAAAAGAAAAGACGGGACAGGGGACTTAGGGGGTGGGTTTTAGCCATTCTTTACTATTTTTTTCCAGGAGCAGCCTTCTCCCGGAGGGAATTTTTAGTTGATAAACGCCGGCCGGCAGGTTGTAGCCTTGTATTTCGGGATTTAATTCTTTTATCTCCTTGAAATAGGACCCGCAGGCCTTGGCAATATCCCGAAGGGGAATCGAACGGGGAAGCTGCAGGACCACCTGATCGGTTTCAATCGGCAGATAGCCTTCTTTTTCCGGGAGTTCAAAGCCGTATCGTTTGGGATCGGATAATAAAATTTTGGCCGCCAAGATACGAAAGATATAACGCTCCGTCTCCTGTGGCAAGGCCAGGCGATAATAATCGTTTTCTCCCTGTTGGGATATTTCATCTTTGACCCTTTCTTCCCCGCAATTATAGGCCGCCATAGCCAGGGTCCATTTCCCAAATTGATCATATAAAATTTTTAAATAATTGATGGCTGCGTCGGTGGATTTGACTAAATCAAGCCGTTCGTCAATCCAGGGTTTTTTTTGCAGGCTAAACCTTTTGCCTGTTTTTTCAATGAATTGCCAGAATCCGGCCGCCCCCTTATTGGATAGTGCCAACGAACGAAGGGCACTTTCAGCCACCAGCAAGTACTTCAGGTCGTCGGGCATTCCCTTCTCTTTTAAACGGGCCTCAATATAAGGGAAATAGCGTTTGCTCCTTTTTAACCACAAATAAACCTGGGCGCGGTCATAGACATTGACTGTAAATTCCCGGTCCATTCGTTCCCAGACCTTTCGATCTGACAAAGGGACCGGTTCGCTGCAGATAGTCAGGGAGGGAGGAAAGGTGTAATAGAATGCCCCGGCCAGGCTTGTCCCTACCAAGGACAAACCAACCACTAAAGCGAAAGCCAGAAAAATCCTTTTAGCTGGTTTTTCCGCACCCATTAGCCTCTGGCATCCTTTACTTTGAAAATTTATTTTTTATCTTTATGAACCCTTGCCTTAGGACGGAGCTAATTCGAGGCTCGAAACCCGAAACAAATGGTTAGAGTTGACCCTATTCGGCTATCTCCAGGGCGTTAAAGAAATACCCGATTTCAAACCGGGCGGTTTCCGGTCCGTCGGAACCATGAACGATATTTCTTTCAATACTGCTGGCGAAATCCGCCCGGATAGTCCCGGGTTCGGCCTTGGTGTAATCGGTCGCCCCCATCAATTTTCTGTTTTTCTCGATGGCCCCTTCCCCTTCCAGGATCAGGACCACACAGGGCCCGGAAGACATAAAAGCGGTCACACTGTCAAAGAAAGGTTTTTCTCGATGGACAGCATAAAAACCTTCGGCTTGCTTCTTGTTCAAAGAGATCATCTTCATGGCCCGAATTTTCAGGCCATTTAATTCAAATCTTCGCAGCACCTCTCCAGTCAGTCCTTTGGCCACCCCGTCGGGTTTAATGATTGATAGCGTTCGTTCCATCAGTTTCTCCTTAACGACTTGAAAATTTTTGGAAATGTCCCCAAGTAAGATGTTTAAAGGCATCGATCAGCTAACCAGGGGACAGCCTCAAATTTTTTCAGAAACTGTATCGAAAATTTTGGTTGGCTGTCAAGGTAAATCAACGGCTGGCCCCCTTTCCGGCCTGAAAATCATTTATTATTAAATAATTAACTGAAAGTGAAGGGGGGCCAGAAATCAATGGTCGCCCACGATGGTTTTAAAATTTAGTTTGACAAAATAAAAGAAGAAAAGTAATAATACAAATTTCCCCTTGCTCCCATTAGGGGGCTTTATTATCCATAAGGAGGAACTATGAGGCGATATGAGCTAATTTTTATCGTTCAGCCGGATCTGAGCGAGGAGGAAACCAAGACCGTTACAGATCGGTATCTTCAAATCATCACTGCCCAAAAAGGGTCCATTATTAAGACCGAAGATTGGGGCAAACGGCGTTTAGCCTACGATATTAACAAGCAATCCAAAGGGACTTATATTCTGGTTGATTTTTATGGCCCAGGTTCCATGATTCGGGAGATAGAGCGGAACCTCAAGATTGATGATAATATCTTGAAATTTCTAACAGTTAAAACAAAAGATCCCTTTAATCCCGAGTCCTTGGAAGAAGAACGAAAAAAAGAACAGCTCCTTCAGGAAGCCCAGATCACCCCCGATGAACCTGAGACGCCAGCCCCTCAAGATGCGGTGGTGGAAGAAAATGATTCCGAAAAGGAGGGAGATTAGGCCATGTTACAACAAAGAAGGAAAAAAAGGATTTTCCCCCGCCGTAAGGTTTGTCGTTTTTGTGCCGATAATTCCTTGACCATCGATTATAAGGATTCCAAGATCTTAAAACATTTTACGTCGGAACGGGGGAAAATTATCCCCCGGAGGATCACCGGAAATTGTGCTAAACATCAACGGGAACTCACGGCCGCCATTAAAAGGGCCCGACAGATTGCCCTGTTGCCTTATCTGGCCTCCTCCATTCAACATTAATTGGATCGTTTTCATTTAAAATGTCCCTTGAGCCTTTTCCCCGTCCTCCCGAAGCTGGAGAAGGGGGAGAGGCTTTCGAATAAATAAAAGGAAAACAACCCTTCCTTTATCTCCTGGCCGAGGCCCTTCATCCCAACTACTTGCTTTGGCCGTAAAAATTAGATAAAATTACTCCATCATCTTCAGGAGGTTTACCCTATGAAAGTGCTATTAAAAGAAGATATATCCACCTTGGGGAAGGTCGGAGACCTGGTAGAGGTGGCCCGAGGCTACGGGCGAAATTTTTTGATCCCCCAAGGAAAAGCCCTGGAAGCAACCCCTCATCATCAAAAACAATTGGAGGAACAGAAGAGGATCATTCTGAAAAGGAAGGCCAAAGATCTGGAGGCTGCCCAAAATCTGGCTGGACAATTTGAGGCCTTGACACTGGAGTTGTCCCGCAAGGTGGTGGAGGAAGGAAAGATATATGGATCAGTCTCGACAAAAGACCTGATGGAAAAACTTGCCGAAAAAAACATCAGTCTGGATCGGAAAAGGATCCTCTTAAAGGAACCGATCCGCACCTTGGGAACCTATGAAGTACCCATTAAACTTGATCCGGAGGTCACGGCTACTCTGAAGGTCTCGGTGATAGAAGACAAATAAGATCCCCTATGAACAGCTCGAACGGAGCGAACCTGAAAATCCCTCCCCAAAACCTTGAAGCCGAACAATCGGTTCTGGGAAGTATCCTGCTGGAACCGGAAGCCTTATCCCGGGTCCTGGAGGTCATGACCGGGGAGGATTTCTACCGTGAGGCCCACCGAAAGATTTTTAATGCCATGTTGGATCTTTATCAAAAAGGGACCCCGGTGGACCTCATTACCCTGACCGAAATTCTCCAGAATAAAGGACAGTTGGAAGATATCGGAGGGGCCAGCTATCTGATTTCAATGACCGATGCCATCCCTTCGGCCATTCATGTTGATGTCTATGCCCGTATCGTCCGGGAAAAATCTATCCTGCGCCGCTTGATCAACGAAGCTACCGAGATTGCCAGCAAAGGGTATAATTTTGCAGGTGATGCCGAGGATCTATTAGATGAGGCCGAAAAGGCCATCTTTAAAATCTCGGAAGCCAAGATCAACCCCTTAGTCTATCCTCTGAGTTATATCATTAAAGAAAGCATCGGGACAATCGAACAACTGTACGACCGAAAAGAAACCGTGACCGGTGTCCCCAGCGGATTTACCCAATTAGACAAGCTCACCTCCGGCTTTCAGAATTCAGACCTGGTCATTGTCGCCGGCCGTCCCAGCATGGGGAAAACAGCCCTGGCATTAAATTTCGCCCGAAATGCCGCTGTTGATCATGAAGTACCAGTGGTCATCTTTTCCCTGGAAATGTCCCGGCAGCAATTGGCCATACGGATGCTTTGCAGTGAGGCCCGGGTGGATTCCAACAAGGTGCGGACCGGCTTTATCGGTGAACGAGAGTGGGCCAAGTTGACCGCGGCCGCCGGTACTCTTTCAGAAGCACCTATTTTCATTGATGATTCTCCTACCTTGACCGTCTTACAGATGCGTGCCAAGGCCAGGCGGTTAAAGTCTGAGAAGGGCCTGGGGATGGTTCTGGTCGATTATCTCCAGTTAATGAAGGGGAGAGAGGGGTCTGAGCGAAGGGAGCAGGAAATTTCCGAGATTTCCCGATCCTTAAAGGCCCTGGCTAAAGAATTGAATCTTCCGGTTATCGCCCTGTCCCAGCTCAATCGAAGGCCGGAAGGCCGGGATGATAAAAAACCGGTCCTGGCCGATCTGAGAGAATCCGGGGCCATTGAGCAGGATGCCGATCTGATTTGTTTTATCTTTCGAGAAGAAATGTATGACGAGAATTCCAAGCAAAAAGGGATCGCTGAAATATTACTCCGAAAGCATCGCAACGGCCCGACCGGTTCGGTCTCTCTGGCCTTTTTGACTGAATACACCCGCTTTGAAAATTTGGCACCCGGTGTCGAAGAACCCTATTAGGAGGACCACAGGATTAGCCGCCTTGTTGGACAGATTTCCAGCCTCAAAGCCCTTCATTTAAAAAGACTCGAACTTATCTTTCGCCGCCATATAAATCCCTCTCAGATTGTTTCTCCTGAACTGGCCCATTTTTTAGCCCAACTTTCCTTTGAGCTTAATCGTCAGATTGGTCTTTTAATCAACCGCAAAGGCACTATTGAGACCGTCATCCTGGGTAATGACCAATCCATCGTCATCCCCCGGTTGACTTCATTCAGGGCCGGAGTCGGCCGGCTTAAAGGCCTGCGACTTCTGCATACCCATTTAAGGGGGGAGCCGATCAGCGAAGAAGACAAAATGGACTTGGCCCTCCTGCGTTTGGACATGATTACCGCCATTGGAATGAATAAAAATGGCCAGGCCCAATGGCTGTATACGGCCCACCTCCTGCCCGACAATCCGGAAGGCAAACAATGGATAAGCCTCGAACCGGAACAGGTGGGACAATCCCAGATCGATGTCGCCGGGTTAGTGCGTTCCCTGGAAGAAGAATGGGGCCGGAAAATTGCTTCTAAGAAGATTCAATCTCACCAGGAGCGGGCCATACTGATCAGCGTAACCACCCAATCCCGGGCTGCCGCCCAGGAATCTCTAAAAGAGTTGGAAGAGTTAGGCCGTTCAGCCGGTCTTGGTATCCTGGAAACGGTCATTCAGACCCGCAAAGAGATAAGTCCCAATTTCCTTATGGGAAAAGATCGCTTAAGCAGCTTGTCCATCCGGGCCCTTCAATTAGGGGCCACCCTGCTGGTCTTTGATCAGGACCTGAATCCTTCTCAAGTCCGCTCCTTGACCGATTTCACCGAATTGAAAGTAATTGATCGAACCCAGTTGATATTGGATATCTTTGCCCAACGGGCCAGGACTCGGGAAGGGAAACTTCAGGTAGAGATGGCCCAGTTGAAATATACCCTGCCCCGTTTAGTGGGGAGAGACGATGCCCTGTCCCGTTTGACCGGGGGCATCGGGGGCCGGGGACCGGGAGAAACCCGGCTGGAGATCGACCGCCGCCGGGTTCGGGAAAAAATCAATCGCCTCCAGAAAGAATTGGATGCCATCCGGATCCAGCGGAGGCAGCGGCGAGGGAAAAGAAAACGGAGAGATTTGCCGGTCATTTCCATTGTCGGGTACACCAATGCCGGGAAATCTACCTTGCTAAATACCTTGACCCACAGCCGGCTGGTATCTGAAGACCGTTATTTCGCCACCTTGGATCCCACCAGCCGACGGCTCCGACTCCCCAAAGACCGGGAAATAATCATTACCGATACGGTTGGTTTTATTAAAAATTTGCCCAAAGATCTGCTGATGGCCTTTCGAGCAACCCTAGAGGAGTTGGAAGAGGCCGATTGTTTGATGCATGTTATTGATATCAGTAATTCAAGGTTTGAAGAACAGATGACGGTAGTGGAAGATCTTTTGGTCCAGCTCGACCTTTCTCAAATCCCGCAGGTCCGGGTTTTTAACAAAAGGGATTTGGTTTCCAAGGAATATGTCCAAAGGCAATGTCTCCGATATGGGGCTATAGCCGTTTGTGCTTTACGGGAAGAGACTTTTGAAGAATTGCTGGGGGCCATTGAAAAAGAAGCGGGCAACCATAATCGAAAAATTGGAACGTTATAGTCTTAAACCCGATCCGCCGGAGATTAGAGGCTGACTGAGTCCCCTTGACCGGTGCTGGATGCTGGGTACTTGATACTGGATACTGGATGCTGGATGCTGGATGCTGGATGCTGGAATTTGAATTTTTATCCAGTATCCAGTATCGGCAGTTTGATCCAGTATCCAGTATCCAGTATCAAGTATCAGCAGTTTGATCCAGCATCCAGTATCTCTCCGTCGGAAACAATTGATTCCTGGTCTTAGGCCAAGGCGAGATAAATCCTGAGATGATATTTTGTAACAATCTAATTGTCCTGATGATGCAGCAGAAGTTTCCCTTCGTTAAAGGCCACTTCACCTTGTAACTGCTGAAACCGGATTCCGATAACTTTAGCAACATTGGTCATGACCCGATAGCCGATCAATGAATTGGCTTCAAAAACCTTGATGAGACCTTCTCTACTTATCTCGATGAGTTGACAGTTGCCGGAGGAACAATAGGCGGAAAGCCTGAATTTATAAGGGGGGACAAAACTTGACCACCCAAAGACCTTTCCTTCGGAAAGGGTGGTGACGGTCATTTCTTCCCCCGATTTGCGACCCGGCAGGTCAAAACGCAGGTCCACCCCGCCTTTGATAACCGCCCAAAGAAAAGAGGCCTCATTCCCCTCAGCGAAAATTTTTTCTCCCTCATGAAAGGTTTTTATTTGGCAGCAATTT
>JAZDOU010000161.1:0-3490 GCA_043798385.1 Pseudomonadota bacterium | reverse complement strand
ACTGTTCCTTGAGGACCCCCAGGAATTGATTGAATACCTGATCATAATTCCCCTGCTCTTTGGCCTTGGCCAGCTCTTTATGAAAAATCGCCTGGACTACCGTCTCCGGACCGGTCGGGGCAAATTCGGCGGTCGGCCAGGCGTAGACAAAATCCGGAAACATCTTGGAACAACCCAGGACGATATTGGCCCCGCCATAGGAACGCCTCAGGACCACAGTAATTTTTGGACAGGTCAGGTGGGCATAAGAATGAAGCAGCTTGGCGCCGTGACGGATGACGCCAAGCCTTTCCCAGCGGTCTCCCGGTGGAAAGGCGGTGGTGTCTACCAGGGTGACCAAGGGGATATTAAAGGCATCCAGAAACATCATAAAGCGGTCGTATTTATCCGAAGAATCCGGTTCCAGGATACCGCTCAACTCATCAGGGTTATTGGCCACGATACCGACCGAAAATCCGCCGAACCGGGCCAGGCCGATGACCAGATGGGAAGCGAAGTCCTCTTTGAGCTCCAGGAAATCACCCCGGTCCACGATCTTCTCGATAACCTCATGGATGTCATAGGTGAACTTGGGGTTGTCGGGCATGACCTGGAGCAGTTCCTCCTCCCTTCTTTCGGAATCATCTCCGCTATCGAAAAAGGGAGGACTCTCCCAACAGCTCTGAGGGAGGTAGGCCAGGATGTCCTTGACCTTTTCAATAGCCTCAACGTCACTACCCGTTAAGCTGTCGCATTGCCCGCTCCTGGTCATGTGGAACTCGGCTGTTCCGGCCTCAGCGGAAGACAGGTCGCCGCCCAACCAAAGAAAACCGGTCTCCCGGTTCATAATCAGGAAATCATAAAGTACCGGCAGAGAGGCCATAACCCCGGTACAGGGACCCAGAAGCAGGCCGATCCTGGGAATGACCCCGGAATATAGGCAGGTATATCTTAAGAGTTCACTCAGGCCGTTCAGGCCGGAATCGCCTCCTTTAAGACTGAGTCTCTCCCCGGCTGAATCGAACATCCCGATAATCGGCATCCTCATCTGGCCGGCCATCTTGGTCAAATCGGTCAACTTCCAGACGGCCTGATCACCGAGAGATCCGGAGAGAACCGAAAAATCGAAGGCGTACAAGGCCACCGGTCGGCCCCGGACCAGACCGAGGCCCATGACCACCCCATCCGAGGGGCTGGGCCTTTTCCGACCATCAAAAGGTGGCCGCCCATCGCGGACCGCCGAGCCGATCTCCTCGAAGCTCCCCGGGTCCACCAGGAGATCAATCCTCTCCCTGGCGCTTAACTTACCTAACTGACGCTGCTTCTGAAGTCGCTCTGCTCCGCCCCCAGCCAGGTTTTCCCGACGGACACCCTCCAGTCGCACCAGGTAGCTGTCCATCCATTGTCCCATAAATCAATTCCCCATGTTTACGGTCTAAGGTACACGGTCTAAGGTCCAAAAACCTTGTACCTTAAACCTTGAACCTTGAACTTTGATGGCTTCGTAAAAAGTCTCTCTGGTCGTCACCCCGGCGAAGGCCGGGGTCCAGAAACAGTTGAATTCCCTGGATTCCGGCTTTCGCCGGAATGACGGAAAAGGCCAAATTTTGACTTTTTACCGGTCCATCAACATTGAACGTTTTATATTTTGAAGGCCGCTTCAAATCCCTGCTTGACGGCATCCCCGATCTTTCCCGGGGTCCCGGCATCTCCCAGGGTGATGATCTCTATCCCCTGGTCGGCCAGAGGGCCGTTAAGGTCATCCACCGGCCTGACCCCGGTGGCCATGACCACCGTGTCCGCGGCAATAGTCTCTTCCCGGCCGTCGGTCATTACCTTCACGGAATCAGCGGTGATCTCCAGCAGCTTAGTCCCCAGCCGAATCTCAACACCCAGGAGTCTCAGACTTTTGAGCAAGGACCAACGGGAGGAACGGCTGACATTATTGGCCACCTTTCCGGCCATCTCGATGATGGTGATCTTTCTGGTCGGTTGGTGGAGTAATTTCAAGGCCCGCTCCGGGTCCTCGGCCAGGTGGACCATCAAAAAGGTGAAGGTCTCGGCACCAGGGATGCCCATAACCCCGATAAAATGGGCCGCCTCACAGCCGGTGGCATTTCCTCCGACAATAACCACCCGTTCTCCGATCCGGGAAACCTTCTCGCTGAGGACATCCCAGGCACTGACCACCTGAGGCCTCTCGACACCAGGAAAGTCCATCGCAGCCGGTCCGGCCCCTGAGGCAACAACCAGGAGATCCGGCTTTTCACTTTGGACTAATTCCGGGGTTAGCGGTGTATTGAGTTTCACCGTCACCCCCCAGCGGGCCATCCGGGTTGTCAGGCTGCCGATGATCTTGCGGAATTCCTTTTTTCCAGGGGCGGCCATAGCCAGGTTTACCTGACCGCCGAGTTGGTCCTTACTCTCATAAAGCGTCAGTTCATGGCCTCTTTGGGCGGCGGTCAGGGCAAATTCCATTCCCGCCGGGCCCCCGCCGGCAACCATAATCTTCTTCCTGCCGGGGGCCTTCTGGAGTTGAAACTCCTGTTCCCGCCCTGTCCGGGGATTCAGGATGCAGCCCACGGGATTGCCTGAAAAGATGGGATCAAAACAGCCCTGATTACAAGAAATACAGGAGATAATCTCATCCCGTCGGCCCTCTTTTACCTTATTGGGGAGTTCCGGGTCTGCCAGAAGGGGTCTTCCCCAACAAATCAAATCACAAGATCCTGCCCTCAAGGCCCGTTCAGCGACTTCCGGATCTCCCAGGCGGTTGGAGGCAAAGACCGGTAGGCTGACCTTCTCTTTGATCCCCCTGGCTAAGTAAAGAAAGACCCCGGCCGGCACATCACTGGTGAGCTGAGGGACAGCCGTCTCGTGCCATCCGCCGGTGACATTGACGGCATTAATCCCCATCTTTTGGGCCTCAACCACAAATCGGGAGGATTCTGTATTGGTATGTCCTCCCTTCATGAAGTCATTTCCGGACACCCTGATCCCCAAGGGGGTATGGTCGCCCAGGGCCTGCCTGACTCTGCGAATAACCTCCAGACCGAACCGCATCCTGTGTTCAATGTCTCCCCCGTATTCATCGTTTCGTTGATTGGTGATGGGGGAGAGGAACTGACTGATGAGATAACCGGTGCAAGCCAGGATCTCTATATAATCAAATCCCGCTTCCTTAGCCCGTCCGGCCGAACGGACATAGGCCTGCTGCACCTCTTCAATGTCTTCCCGGGTCATCTCCCGCGGGGTCTCTCCGGTCAATTTGCTGGCTATCGCGGAAGGGGCAATAGGGGTCAATCCACTTAAGAAAGAGAAGGCATAACGGCCCATATGAATAAGCTGAATCCCTACCCTGGTCTCCGATTCACCGTGTATTTCTTCTACCAGGGACTTCAAGGGGGCGATCTGTTGATCGTTAAACAACCCAAGTGTAACCGGGGCGCAACCTACCTGGTCAACGGCGATAGGGCCAAGGGTTAAGAGTCCCACACCACCCCTGGCCCGT
>JAZDOU010000150.1:0-4573 GCA_043798385.1 Pseudomonadota bacterium | reverse complement strand
CCATGTCTATGGCCAAACCGATGGTGGCCACCCGAGTGGGGGGCATACCGGAAATCATTGAGGACGGCGTCAACGGCCTTTTAATCCCCCCCGAAGATCCGCAGGCCTTGGCCGGTGCGGTTTTAAAGCTTCTCGATGATCAGACCGATGCCAGGCGGTTAGGAAAGAAGGCTCAAGAGTTGATCGGGAAAAAATATACGGCCGATCAAATGGCTGAACAGGTCTATCAGGTTTATTTGAAGATGTTCAATATAAGAAAGAGCGGATAGCATGACCAGGGCCGTTCCTATTTTGACCTATCACCATGTAAACCCCCTGGAGGGGGACATGGTGACCGTCTCGGTGAATCATTTTGAAGAACAGATGTCTTTCTTACACCGAAAAGGATACCGGACCTTCTTCGTCTCCGAGTTGGTGGAATGGATGGAAGGGAAAAGAGAGCTTCCCCGACGGTCTGTGGTTTTGACCTTTGACGACGGATTTTGGGATAATTTTCATTATGCCTTTCCTATTTTAAAAAAGTACGGCCTAAAGGCGACTATTTTTATTACTACCGGCTGGCTGTCCGAGACAAACCGTTTACCCGGGAGACAAGAGGCGGTCTCTCATCATCAATGCAACCAGTTAATCGCTCAAGGTCTGGGGAGTCAAATCGCCATGACCTGGCCGGAAGTTCGTCTGCTCCAGGACAGCGGCCTGATCGAGATTGAATCCCACACCCATTCCCATAACAAAGAATTATATCAGGACAGGTCTGCCTTGAAAGCGGATTTGAACCGTTCCCGCCAGGCGATCCTTGACCATCTAAACAAAAGCCCTACCTGTCTTTGCTGGCCGGGAGGACGTTACAACCGGGAGAGCAGCGCTGCCGCCCGGGAAGCGGGTTTTGCCGCCCTTTGCACCACGGAAAGGGGGCTTAATCAACCCGGAGGAGATTTGCTTCGGCTTAAGCGGGTGACCGTTAAGGACACCGGATATAAGTGGCTGCGAAAAACTATTTTTATATTTTCTCATCCCCTGCCGGGTAGATTATATGCTACAATAAAGCCCAAATAAGTTAGTATCGTTCAAAAGTTGAGACAAGAATCAAAGGGCTTGCCAGAACCGGGGATAGGGGGGTCTTATTTTCAGGGATTGTCCAAAGGGACGCCCACTGCCCGTATGCCGGCCCGGACGGCCAAGTGGATTAGGAGCAGGGCATCCACCAATGCCTGTTTCAAGCCTTGGTGACGGCCTGCTTTTGAGGCTATTTCCTATTTGGCCCGGGAAAGAAGCTTAGGGCTTATAGCTGGACAACCCTGAAAATAAGACCCCCCTATCCCCGGTTCTGACCTGGCGGCTATATACGTTTCGCCAGAAAAAAATTATTGAGATTAGGAGGTCTATTATGGCTATCAGTCAAGAACTTTTAGAAATACTGGCCTGTCCCAAGTGCAAAGGGGATATTTATTTAAACCAGACCCAGGATGGTCTGATCTGTGAAAAATGCCGGTTGATCTATGAAATCAAGGACGACATCCCGATCATGTTGATCGACGAAGCCAAGCCCTTAACCGGCGATAAATAAGAGAGGTCGGGTAAGGGATAACCTTTTTCCCAGGGGATCGAAATGCTCTCGGTTACCATCATAACCTTAAACGAAGAGAAGAACCTGCGGGCTTGCCTGGAAAGCGTGGCCTTCGCCGATGAGATCATTGTCGTGGATTCGGGGAGTGAAGACCAGACCCTTTCCATCGCCCGGGAATTTACGGATAAGATATATCAGGAACCCTGGCAGGGCTTTGCCCGGCAAAAAAACCTGGCCCAGGACAAGGCCCGGGGACCCTGGATCTTGAATGTCGATGCCGATGAGCGGGTCACCCCCGGGCTTAAGGAAGAGATCTTATCGCTGTTTCGGAATGGATCTCCTTATACCGGATTTAAGATCCCCCGGAAGAATTTTTTTTGCGGCCAATGGATTCGACACGGCGGCTGGTATCCCAATTATCAATTACGGCTTTATCAAAAAGAGGCCGGCTCCTTTACTCAGCGGGAAGTGCATGAACAGGTGGTGGTTAAGGGAAGGGTCGGGATCCTGAAAACACCCCTGGAACATTTCACCTATGATTCACTCTCCGATTACTTAAACAGGATGGACCGCTATTCCGATCTTTCGGCTGGGCAGTATCTGCTGGAGGGGAAAAAGGTCTCCTGGCTGGAAATCCTTTTCAGAACCAAGTATACCTTTTTGAAGATGTGGCTCCTCCAAGGGGGGATTTTGGATGGAGCCAACGGTTTTGTTCTGGCTGTTCTTTATTCCTATTATACTTTTATCAAGTATGCAAAATTAAAAGAGATGGTTAAGAAATGATTTTCTATCCCTCCCATATTTATCCTTGACTTTTTTCATTTAATCCATTAATAATATATACATCACTAATTGTAATTGAGGTTATATTGCCATGAATAAAAGCAGGAAAATCCCCTTTCAAATTTATCTGGACCCAGACCAAGAAAAAATGGTCGAGCATTTATCCCAGAGCAGTGGGAAGTCGAAAGCCTTTATCATTCGTCTCTGCATCTCCAAGTATATTGAAAGCTTACCCCCTGAAACCGATCCGGCCATGGAATTGATAAACTTGGGGGCTTCGGGAAAAAAAGATATTTCTCGTAGGCACGATGATTATCTGGCCTCTTTGGAGTAAAAACCGCCCATGAAAAAAGAAAAAATTTTTGTAGATACCGGGGCCTGGTTTGCCTTAGCCGACCGCTCGGACGGCTATCACTCCAAAACAGTGGCTATTTTCCCAAGGATTTTAAATGAATTCAACCGGTTGGTTACTACGAATTTAGTAGTGGCTGAATCCTATTCTTTGATACGACGTTCGTTGGGACACCAGGCGGCTATTATTTTATTGGAGAAAATAGAGGCCAGCCCCAGAATAGTTAAAATGTATTCCGATCATCAACTGGAGATCATGGCAGGAGAAATACTACGAAAATATTCCGATCAAAATTTTACTTATACGGATGCAGTCAGTTTTGCGTTGATGAAGCAACAGGGGATTCAAGAGGCCTTTTCCTTTGATCGCCATTTTACGGTTGCCGGATTTAAGTTAATTCCCTAACGGAATCTTTCGATATTGAATATTCTTATAATAAAACTAAGGCATTTGGGTGATGTGCTCATAACCACCCCCTGTTTAACCGCCCTCAAAGAGGCCTATCCTCAAGCCCGGATTACCATGGTCGTCAATCAGGGAACCGAGGATATGGTCCGGGATAATCCTTGTCTTTCGGAGGTTGTCGCCCTGGAACGGGCCCCCAAGAAAAAACTCTGGGACGAATGGCGGTATCAGAAGCAGTTCATCTCTCATTTGCGGCGAAAATGCTTTGACCTGTCCATTGATTTCAGCGGCGGGGACCGCGGTGCCATCCTTTCCTGGCTTGCCGGGGCCGGCCAACGAATCGGGTACCATCCCCGGAAGCGGAACCAATGGTGGTGGAAAAAGGCCTTTACCCGAACCGTAAAAACATCGGGCGCCGACCAGCATGTTGTGGATCACCATTTAGAGGCGGTTCGTTTATTGGGAATCAACCCTCCCAAATGTCCACTAAGATTTTACTGGAAACCGGCGGATGAGGATTCCTTGAACCAAATCCTGCTTCAGAAGGGATTTGACCATCGCGTCCCTTATGTGGTGGTGCACCCCACCTCCCGCTGGATGTTCAAGACCTGGCGTCTGGAGGGCTATGCCCAGGTCATCGATCATATCCAACAGAACCTGGGCTGGACCGTCCTGGTCACCAGCGGGCCGGACATAAAAGAACTCGATGCGGTCAGGGAAATCAGCCGACAATGCCAAACGAACCCGGTGGATCTTTCCGGTCAACTGAATCTCAAACAGCTTGGGTGTCTGATCGCCGGGGGGAAGTTTTTTTTCGGGGTGGACAGTGCGCCCATGCATATAGCGGCTGCTGTGGAAACACCGGTCCTGGCCCTCTTCGGGCCTTCCGGCGACCACATGTGGGGTCCCTGGGGAGAAGGTCACCTGGTGATCAAAAAGGATTGGGATTGTCGTCCCTGTGGAGAGGACGGTTGCCAGGGGAGTAAGGTCAGCCGATGTCTAATGGAGATCACCACCGACGAAGTGATCTCGGGCATTGAAACCCTGCGTCACTCGTCACTTGTCACTCGTCACTCGGCCCATTTATGAAAATAGCCCTGATCCGCCGTCAATATACCCCTCATGGGGGGGCCGAACGTTACGTGGAAAATCTCTCCCGGCACTTGGTCGAACGCAGACATGACGTTCACCTGTTCAGCCATTTTTGGCCGGAACAGGACGGCGTCAGCCTTCATCCAGTCCCGATGCTCCCGGGCATGGGATTGTTGAAGTTATGGTCTTTTAATTATGGGGTCCGGCGACTCCTGGCCAAAGAATCCTTTGATGTCGTCCAGAGTTTTGAAAAGACCTGGTGTCAGGATGTCTATCGGGCCGGAGAGGGCTGCCATAGAGAATGGCTCTTGCAAAGGAAAAAATATGAACCAAGTCTCAAAACCCTGGGGGTAAAAATCAACCCTTTCCATTGG
>JAZDOU010000138.1:0-5382 GCA_043798385.1 Pseudomonadota bacterium | reverse complement strand
GGCTTGACTATCGAGCAATTGATCGATGAGGTAAAGTATGATCAAGTATCACGAAAGATGAATACCTGTTACATACACTCTGTCCTGGCGGCGCTCCTTTATAAAGATTGGGGCAAGGTTTTTTTAAAAGAAATCATTACGATTGCAGACGGCTCGATTAAAATTTCATTGAATATGAACCAGTTTTCCAACCCTGGTCCAACCCATTTGCTCACCCCACTAAATGATGATAAACGTCCCCGGCTGGTTCAAGTGTTTGAGGCCGCCCTGGTTGGATTTTTTGGCAGGAGAAGGAAAGTTATGGGCACCGTCACCGAGGTGCTTCAGGCTTTGGGTTTGAGATACGACTCTCTGTTAGAAAAAGAGTCAGATTTTACGAGAAAAAGAAATAAATGGGAAAGGCTTAAAACTTTACAGGATAATCAAAACGGTATTCAAATCTTTAACTTTGAAAACGAGATGAAGGGAGATATAGACCTGGTAAAAAATGAATTTATTACTTTACTGTTAAAGTTTGACGAAAACAATTCGGGTGGAATGGATTTGATCTTAAATGAATTGGTAAAATACTTAAAACTAAAAATTGGGAAACTGGTTTTGGATCAAAACCAGCAGAATCTTACTTCCCGAAGAAAAATTAAATTTGACAGCAATATCGATCAATTCAGAAAAATATTAGCGAAACGTCTGAAAAAATTTAAGATTCCATCAAAAAAAATTCAAAACAATTTTATTAAAAATTGGGATCAAACGCACGAATTTTTTCAAAAAGCTTATACCGATGAAGCTGAAAAAAGGATGGAAGCATTTCTTTCGATCGCCACCC
Organism: Pseudomonadota bacterium; assembly: GCA_043798385.1. Lineage (GTDB taxonomy): Bacteria > Desulfobacterota > RBG-13-43-22 > RBG-13-43-22 > RBG-13-43-22 > RBG-13-43-22. Next base: position 4,556 of record JAZDOU010000138.1, on the reverse strand, counting down.
CAAAAATAACTCAACAACTGCAATCCTTGAACCCACGGTTAGTTATTAATGGAGACAATAATGACAGTATGTCAAAAAATATTAATAGTGTTATTGAAAACATAGGAAAAGAACTTGAATCGCTGGCTTACTTCCTGCCCGAGTTATCGGGCTTACCTGGAGATGAAAATAGGCCAGCTCTTTTTTCTGATATTTTAGAGAAGTTTAAAACGAACTTGAGTGACCAATATTATTTTGAGGTGTGCAAGGCTTTAGAAAACGACCATTTAAATTATGAAGGGTTTATTCACTATGTGTTCGATATGCTTAATTGTAATACAACGCTCATTTATTTTTGTCAGGAAAAACAAACTCAATTTCTTTCCCAGGTTAAACAACTTTCATCTGATCAGAATCATCAGGGATTACAAAAAGCCCTGGAGGTTTATACAATTCTCCTTAAACAAAATTATAAAGCTAAATTAATAGCTGGCATTTTGAAAGCGATAGAGAAACCAATTAAAAAACTATATACAAATATTCTGCCTTTATATAAGAAGGAATTTGACCTGGCTGATAAAACCATAAAGGATGATTGTCTCGAAGGGGTGAATAGTTTTCTGTCCGAATGTCAGAAAAATAGATCAGCGCTGGTTTATTTTAACCAGGGACATTGGATGGCCGTGATAAATTTTCTTAAAGATGCATTTGTCTGCTATGATAAAACCGATTCTTGGGATGTCATCAATATTTCGAAAAACTCTCTTATTGAAAATTTGACAACATTTGGAAGTCAAGGTTATGAAGGTTATAAAGGCGTTAATGGGGATCTGATCAGTATTCTTCCCCCCAAACAAAAATAAAACAGGGAGGATAAAAAATAAAAGTTACTAGTTTGGGGTCGGACCGGGCCAACGTTTCTGGCCAAAGAGGATAGCCGGCAGCTGTATGTTCTCATCCGGAAAGATCGTTTCCGGATGAGAACTAATTATTATTTTTAATCCTTTTTCTAACCGTTCCCTCATCAACGCCTAACTCTTTCCCAATTTTTCTAAAAGATAATCCTTTCTCCCGAAGATTTTTAGCCTTCTCAATAACGTAGTCTCGAAGGGCTAGCCGGCCAAGGGTCTTGCCTTTAAACCGGGCATTATTAAGTCCGGCGATTACCCTTTCCCTTATAATATAATATCCTTTTCAAACTCTGCTACGGCCCCTATGATTTGGAAAACCAGCTTACCGGTTGGAGTTAAAGTATCCAGGTTGTTCTCATAAGAAATAAAATCAATCTCCAGAGATCCCAATTCATCCAGGGTACTGATAAGGTCCTTCAGGGATCGGCTCAGCCGGTCCAGTTTCCAAACCAAAAGAATATCAAACTTTCTTTTTTTGGCCTCTATCATCATTTCTATGAAAGCAGGCCTTTTAGTATTGGCGCCGGTGTAGCCCTGGTCAACTTATTTTTTATAAATATTCCATCCGGACCTCTTCACGAAATTCCCGAGCTCTAGAAGCTGCATATCCACTTTTTGCTTGTCCGTGGATACCCGAGCGTAAATGGCAACGGTCTTATTCCTCATATTTGATATTCGTTAATTTAAGAAAAGTAGCGGGAGCCACAATCTCAATCTCTTCAAAACTTTCCAGGCCCAATAGATGAGAATCGCCGGAAATAATGAAATCCGCTCCTCCTTCTACCGCACAAGCCAGGATTATATTATCGGTAGGATCATCCTTAATTAAATCTAAAACCAATTCTCTTTTTGTGATCTCGGCTATCGTATCTATGTTTTTAATAAAGGCCTCAATCTCTTCTATCGATACCCTGTTCTTTTTTAATAATTTAATCAGCCTGGGATAATGCAAAACCTTGTTCATTTCCTCAATAATTGCCCGGGAAATTACTAATTCAACCACCCCCCTAAGTGCCAGTTTTAGTATAAAAGCGGGTTTTCCTCGGGGATTAAGAATGGCACTCACCAAGACATTGGTATCCAATACAAGCCTGGTCATACGCGTCTGGCTTCCTTTAAAGCCTCCTTAATCGTTTTTTCAATTATCGCCGGTTCTTCCTCTTTCATTTTTTCCCAAATTTTACCAAGCGACTGGAGGGCCGTCTTCCGGTTATCTTTTATCTGCTGGTATTTTTCTATCTTTACAATAGCGACTAAGGGCCGGCCACCTCGCTCAATAATATAGTCGTTTCCCCCAAGAGAAACTTCATCCATAATTCGGCCAAGATTTTGTCGGGCCTTTAGAGCCGAAATTTTTTTTACCATTTTTCCCACACTCCTTATAATTAGTTTCCATCCGGAAATTTGAATTTCCGGATGGAAACACCTCGATTTCGGCCGGTCGATTTTATCGACCCACGCTAAGGTCCCCATTCGGGGACCGGCATGAAGCTCTCGCCAGAAACCCTTTTTTAAAGGGTTTCTGGCCATAGAGGATTGCCGGCAGATGTATGTTCTCATCCGGAAAGATCATTTCCGGATGAGAACTAATTAGTTATTATATGTTATTATATACTGATATGGTCATTATAGGAGATGGGTAAACTATGTCAACGAGATTATTGCTGGCTATGTCAGGAAACCCAAGGGTTTTAAAAGGTGGAAATGGAGAAGTTGTTAATTTGATACAGAAACTTCTTTACGGAAAGAACTAAATAGAGTAACAATAAAGTATACTCCGGAAAGCGCCTTATGGACAACTCTGTCCTTTATCCTGGGTCTGTTTAATAGGGTCTTAAGAATAAAATTCTACGCAAAATGGAAAGAATTTATTAAAGAACAAGCCGTTGACCCGGACCAACCAAGGGTTTTAACACATTTCGTATATCCAATTTTGGTTCCGGCTGGTCCGGGTTGGGGTCTTTTGGAAGAATAAAACAACAGGAGTGATCAAATGAAGGCTCGAATTTCAGGATGGTTTCTTTTTGTGGCTGTTTTGGCCCTGGTCTTTCCCGCTCTTTCCTATTCAGCCCCATCGGTATCCAAGGAGAGAGAGATCAAAGATTTTCAGGGAAAACACCTTGATCCCTTTGATCGGGCCTATGACAACTCCATCAAAGGTCCGCAACAGGTCAATCCCAAAACGTATCGGTTGACCATAAACGGTCTGGTGGAGTTTCCCCAATCTCTGGCTTATCAGGAGGTATTGAAGCTCCCTCTCCATGAAAGGGTTATCACCTTGCATTGTGTGGAGGGTTGGCAGGAGACTCTTTTGTTTAAGGGGATCCGAATAAAGGACTTGTTGGAGCGGGCCAAGGTCAAGCCCGGGGTTAAGACAATAATTTTTTATGCGGCCGACGGGTACTCTTCGTCCCTGGATTATATGGATATCGGACGGCTTGACCTGCTGCTGGCTTTTGAAATAAACGGCCGGACCCTGGATGCCAAACGGGGATTCCCCTTTCAGGTTGTGGCTGAATCCAAATTGGGTTATAAGTGGGTCAAGTGGGTTACTCGGATTGAGCTTTCCGATAAGCCTTTTAAAGGATTTTGGGAAAAAAAGGGCTATGACAATCAAGCCGATCTGAAATGATCCCCGTTGACATCCTTCCCATTTGGTTTTTGAGGCTAAAAAAGACGGCTTTCCCAATGTGACAAGAGCGAAAGGAATAAAACAAGATGATGAAACCGGCCAAGAATTCTCTGGATCTCGGCGTGATCGTGAGCGACATCGAGGCGAGTCTTAATTTTTATCAGAAACTATTGGGGTTGGAGTTTGTGGGAACGACGCCCTTATGGTTCGGGACCATGCACCGGCTCCGTTTCGGCGAAAGCGACTTCAAGCTTATCGAACCAAAGGAGGTGCCGCCCCCCGGCGCCATCGGTTTGGACAATCAATTAGGCTTTCGTTATGTGACCTTCGTGATAGAGAATCTTTCTGAGCTTTGCAATGATTTGAAAAAAATCGGTCTGGAATTTACTGTTCCTGAAAGAGAGATCAGACCCGGCGTGCGCATTGCCATGGTCAAAGACCCGGATGGAAATATAGTTGAATTTGTGGAACGAAAATAGACCTCGAAGTCGTATAAAAATTGATCGATTAAGTAAATTTATACTAAATGGCCAAGCTCAACCAAATGAAAAGCGCAAATGACTAAAGAATGGGTAATCGACTGCTGCTTGATGAGGTCCTTTATCTCCTCGTAAGGGACCAGCGATACCTCTATTTCTTCGCTTTCTTCCTGCCTGATTTCAGCTACTTTTTCGACCCCCCGAGCTAAAAAACTATGACAGCGGTTGGTTAAAAAAGCCGGATTGGGGTGAACAAAGCCTAAATACTCCCACTGGTCGGATTTGAAGCCGGTCTCTTCCAGAAGTTCATTCCTGGCCGCCTCCAGAGGGGTATGGCCGGGCTCGACAATCCCACCGGGTATTTCCAGGGTCACTTCTTCGGTTCCAAAACGAAATTGGCGGATCAAGACCACTTCCCCGGCGTCGGTCAGGGGAATGACATTGACCCAGTCGTTGCTTTCCAGGATATAAAAGGGTGCTACGCGATCAATGCGGGGTAGTTGATAACGGTCCTCCCGGATGGAAAAGATCCGGAAAGAACCGATAATGTTTGAG
>JAZDOU010000130.1:0-3417 GCA_043798385.1 Pseudomonadota bacterium | reverse complement strand
TGGATCCGTGGGCCGCGGCCACTCCTATTGTGGACAACGGCTTTCGCCCCAATTATGTATTTAGAGTCTCGGTAAGGGACGAATATGCCGGGACTTTCCTGGTGGACCAGGCCTTAAAGAAATATCGAAAAGTGGCCCTTTTGCTGGAGAATACCGGTTGGGGACGAAGCAACCAGAAGGCCATGACCGCAGCCCTGGCCGAGAGAAACCTGACCCCTGTGGCAGTGGAATGGTTTAACTGGGGAGAAGAAGATCCGGCGCCCCAGCTTGAAAGAATCGTAACGGCGGGCACCGAGGTTATCCTGCTCGTAGCCAATGCCCCTGAAGGAATTTCTATCGTCAAAGCTATGGCGAGACGGCAAAAGCGCCTTCCTATCATCTCGCATTGGGGAATCACGGGCGGTTATTTCTGGGAGTACGCGCACAGAGAACTGGAATTGGTGGACCTGCAATTCCTGCAGACTTTCTCATTCATGAATCCCCAAAGCGAAAAAACCAGACGGGTGATCCGGAAATATTTTAAAACCTATGGGGTACAAAGCCCGGGAGAGATCATAGCCCCGGTCGGGACGGCCCACGCCTACGATCTGGTGCATCTGCTGGCCATAGCCGTCAAGCGGGCGGGCAGCCTGGATCGGCCCCGAATCCGAGACGAACTAGAGAGGATAGATTCCTATAATGGATTGGTCAAAGACTATTCACCGCCCTTTACCCCGGAAAGGCACGAGGCCCTGAGTCAAAGCGAGTTTATCATGACCCGGTACAACAATCACGGCCATATTGTTCCGGTGAGCGGTCGCCAATAACCTGCCGGCGGTCAACACACCGTTCCAGTGCCTTGCGAACAGTTAGGAGGCCGGTAGAGAGAAAAACCTATGAAATCCCATGAGTGCAATCACCAAGAGAACAGCCTGAAAAAACGATTGATGTGGCGGTTTGCCATCTTTGTCGCCGTGATGATGGGCTCGATCATTGCTATTGTGACCTTTATGTTCGTGACCGCACTCACCCGCGAGTTAAAAACTTCTCTCGCCCTGCATGCTTCTCATTCTTTACAATTTATCGAGCAAAGGGTGGCTTTTCTGGCGGAAAACGTGACGACCTTCAGCAGGAACCACTTTATCGTCAACAGCCTGATCGATCCCGCGGGGAGAACATCGTATCTCCCAAAAATGGTTAGTGATTTCAGTAAAGTCCAGGACCTCTCTGCCGTCTTCATCGTGGATTTTGAGGGGAAGGTGATTCGTTCCAGTGTGCCGCATTCGCCCAAGGATCTTAAGACCCTGAATTTAAGAAAGGTCCTGGCCGAAGGGGAATCACTCTTTCAGGTGTCTCAGGATCTAAAGAGCGTCATCATTACATCCCCCATTGAATAGTATCAGACACCTCAAGGGGCCGTCATCGCCCAGTTCAGCGTTTCTGCCATCTGTGCGCGTGCCATGGAAAGTGAATTCGTTTACCATAAGCTGCGTTCCCAAAACCGACTGATTTTTTCGCACAATTTCAAGGCAAACGAGCGATACGTCCAGGTGAAAAAGCAGGCCGGCGAAGGATCGCCCTATACGGCAAAATTGGGAATCGAAATAGAAATGGGGGCCTTGAAATCGCAATACCTGGCGCCGCTTCGAAATGACCTGGTTCAACTCGTTCTTATAAGTCTCGTATTCATTGGTTTGGCCGTGATCCTGGCGGCGAGGATGGGCGATAGCCTGGCCCGCCCCATTTTGGGATTGTGTGCAAAGGTGGATCGGTCCGAAACGTTTCATGATGAGAAGTGTTATCCTGTGGGCACAGGAGACGAGTTGGAGAAATTGGCGCAGGCCTTTGACAACAGGGCCGAGCAACTCGTGAAAGCCGGAGATTATGTAGAGGACATCATCCAAACCATGCCGGACACCCTTGTGGTCGTGAACCCTGATTCCACTATTAGAACGGTTAATCAGGCCGTTCTCGATCTTTTAGGGTATGAAGAACAAGAACTTGTTGGCAAGCCTCTTACACTGATACTTGAAGAAGAAAAGCAAGGAATGCCGTCTGCGTCAGGAATGGAAGAATTGATTAAGAAAGCCCCCTTTCAAAATTCGGAACAAACCTTTCTAGCAAAGGATGGCAAGGAAATCTTCATTCTTTTGAACTGCGCGCTCATAAAAGATAAACAGGGAAATATAGATCGCATGATCTTCACCGGAAGAGACATCAGCGAGCGCAAGCAGGCTGAGGAGGCGCTGAAAGAGAGCGAGGAGAAATATCGTTCCTTGGTGGAGTCTACCGAAGATGCCATATACGTGGTAGATCGGAATTGCAAGTATCTTTTTATGAACAAAAAACATCTAAACCGGTTAGGGCTCTCTATGAATGAAGTCTTTGGTAAATCATACAATGATTTCCACATTGAAAAGGAAATAAAAACGTTTCAAGAGATAATAAATCAAGTTTTTAAAAGCGGCAAACCACACCGCTATGAGTATAGAAGTGAAAGAGACGGCGGGTATTTCATTAGAACGTTAAGCCTTGCTAAAGATCCCAATGGAAAAACAATATCTGCAACTGTGGTTTCAAAAGAAATCACCGATCGTGTGCACGCTGAAGCGGCGGTGCGTGAAAGCGAGGAGAAGTACCGGAAGGTTTTCGCCGCGGAAATGGATGCGATTGTGATATTTGATGCCAAAACCCTGAAGTTTATAGATGTCAATGACTCCGCGATGCGGCTCTATGGCTACACCAGGGAAGAATTTGTGAAGTTAAGTATTATGGACATTACCGCAGAACCGGAAACGACAAAAGCTTCCTTCCAACAAAGGCTTGCGAAAAAGCTTAGCGGTATTCACCTTCGTTATCATATTTCAAAGAATGGCACCTTAATTCCGGTGGAGATATTCACCGGCACCTTCACAATGCAAGATCGAGAGGTGATTTTCGGCGTCATCAGAGACATCACCCAGCGCAAGCGGGCTGAGGATGAACTATTCAAAGCGCACGCGGAACTGGAAGCACGGGTTCAGGAACGTACCGCCGAGCTGGCAAGAGTTAACGAAACATTAGCGGCTGAAATCACCGAGCGCAAAAGGGCAGAAGGTGACCTGCAAAAATACAGCGGGAGGCTGGAAGCGATGGTCGAGGAGCGCACCGGCGAACTCAAAAATGCGCAGCAGGAGTTGATCAGCAGTGCCATGGAGGCGGGCCGTGCCCAGTTTTCCGCTATGGTCCTTCACAATATCGGCAATGCCATTACGCCGGCGCTGATCGTTTTGGAGCAAGCCGATAAAGATGAGCTTGATCAATTGAGCCGGTATCTAAAGAAGTGTTATCTCGATCTATCCGAAAAGAGGTCAGGCCTACAATATTATGTAAATGACGACCCCAAAGGCAAAAGAGTTTTCTCTTATTTGGGAGAGGTGATTGATTCTCTAAAGGAAT
>JAZDOU010000125.1:0-13455 GCA_043798385.1 Pseudomonadota bacterium | reverse complement strand
AGCCCTGATCTCTTCTCGTGAGAGTGTCATAAATTTCTCCAAAATATCGTCTGAGCATTTATCTCTAGTTCTCATCCGGAAACGACCTTTCCGGATGAGAACATACGGCTGCCGGCTATCCTCTTTAGCCAGAAATCCTTTAAAAAGGATTTCTGGCGAGAGCTTCATGCCGGTCCCCGAATGGGGACCTTAGCGTAGGTCGATAAAATCGACCGGCCGAAATCGAGGTGTTTCCATCCGAAAATTCGAATTTCCGGATGGAAACTACGTAACAATCGACTTGGGATGGACTGATCCCTTCAAGGCCGGTCTTATCGGCTTCTATTCTTATATTGAGACTCATCAACGGTGGTCCCAATATTCACTCTGCCGGCTACCGATCCCATACGTCGATAAGTTGCTGGCCCGAGTCTAAATCCTACCCTATCACGACCATCGTTTGTAATAATCGTTGCAGTGGTCTGAGGAGCCCTTTCCATGACTCGAATGATTGCTTGAACATATCGATCCCACCAGTCGTAAATTTCGTCCTGAATACTCCAAAAGTGTGCTGCATCCGCATCATCGGGAGGTCCCGAGAACATTCCCGCATAGGTGGTGGCCAGGGCATAAAGCTGGGCTGCCCAACTACCAACGAATCCGGCTCGAGACATCTGGTTTGGAACCAGTTCCAGATCGCCTATGATGAGGTGAGTGGGCCCGGCCTTGCAATAGGCCTCCATATTGTTCCAAAAAGTGGAGTCGAGTGCCTTTCCATTAAAGGGTACCTTTTCCATTAAATTGACAGTTATCTGGCCGTGCGGCGTCGCCTCCTGGGAAGTGACCGTGGAACTGGAACCGGAACCGGAACCGGATTTAGTCGACTGGTTTGTTTCAAAGATTCCGCAACCGATCGTAAAAAGTGTGGAGAGTAACAAGAAAGGTCCCAGCAAATTTAGTTTTTTCTTTGTCATGTGTCCTCCGAAACTATTTTTAGTATTATTAAATGAATACATGTGGTTGCTTTAACAAACAAGCACTTTAAACAGTATCTTTTTAAAAAATTATTATCATTAAGTATCAATTAAAAAAACTAATAGATATTAAATATTAAGGAAATTTATTAATAAAATTCAAAAAAGTCAACATAAATTTTGTGGTATGGGGGAAAAGTTAAAGTTTTACTGGAAGTTTTGGTCTGGGTAGGGAGAGTATAAGGCTATCAATAAACCTACTAAACCGTCATGCCCCGCCAGGGGCGTGACACCACCATACGGTCGGCTATGCCGACCTAAAAGGAGGCTTCCCTTCGGAAGCCGGGACATGAAAATAGGACCGAGGACCGGTGGACCCCAGATTCTATTTACGTACTAAGCCGTCATGCCCCTTGAGGGGTGCCACGAGACATGGAAGAGGATTCAAGCCGCGCGGCTGAATCCTCGAATTCTATTTTCGTGTTTAACCGTCGGGCTCAAGTCGACAGCCCAACGGCTATCGAGTGGGCATCAGAAGGTGTTTGGGAGATTGGAACAGCCCCCCTTGAACAAGAATAATCTTCCTGGTAAAATGATTATAAAGGTCGAGGGAATCGGGGTCAAGGAGGAAAATAAACGTGGAATTATTTTATTTTTTCCACATGGCGAGATCAAGGGCTGGCAAAAATAAGCCCTGGATCAGTCAGACCCTGTTGAGCCTCCTATTCGATCGGGAAAGAGCTGTTCCTCATCAAAGAAGTGTGGTAAGAGGAATAATCCCGATTAAAAAATCTTAGAACCAATTATTAAAAACCTTCATTGGCCGCCTCGACATCATCATGAAGGACATTAAACAATGTGAACTGAAAATTATTATCGGCCTGGTGATCATAGGATTACTGGTCTGGATCCTCAACCGCTTGACGGCAAAAATGTCGTAGACGCCTTGGTGTGGAAGGCTTTAAGAGGGAGTTGGAAAATCTATGAGGGTACTCTTAATTTCCTCTAATCGTGAAGAGATCAATATGCCCAATTTTTTAAAAATTATAGTTAAAAAGGAACGCCGGGGTTAATCCAAAATCGGTGTTTTTGCCCAGGACTGAAAAGGAACAGCCCATGAGGACAAACATTTTTTCATTGAATTCCCAACCCAGGGCCGGCAGCAGGGAAAGAGAACGGGCCTCGGATTTGGCAATGGTCTGGTTCCTTTCCTCACTTTTATCCTGTTCTACACCGATTAGTTCTATCAGGAAGGAGAATTTCTTGCTGAAGGAATATTCAACCGCCAGGTTGTAATTGATGAGGTTCCCCGGTTTGGTCTGGACTCCATTGATGGTCGTTTCCGCTACCCAGTCATACCCAAGATTCAGATGAAGGGCCCAATCCCCTACGAACTTGCTGAAATTCAGACCGACGATATATTCATAGGAGCCATTGCCCGTCCGGTCGCTGCCCAATTTATCCTCCGACAGCTCATTTTATCGCCGGGGGGGTCAGTTCTTGGTTACTACTGACTGCCGAAGGCCGTTGAGGGACAACCCCTTCATGGGGACTGGTCAACACCTCGGAAGAATAGGAACGGGCATCTTTAGTCGAATACGGGCCTGATGGCGGTTTGGGGGACTCCAGGGTTTTTTGAGATGTTCCCTGATAATTCGCTGGGGTATCATACCATCTGCGAGGATCTAAGCCGTAAGGAGGGGTGGAATACTCTCCTTCTATAGAAGCCCTGTCCCGACGTAATTTTGGATTCCCCTTGGTTTCGATTTGACGGGAATAGGCATCTCCATACGGGTTGGCCAGCACCCCGGGGGGCTGAAGATTTTTTCCATAGGTTCCTCCCGAATATCTACTATCGGTATCATACCATTTCCCGGGTATTGTGCCATAGGGATTAGTGAAATAATCCTCTTCAACTCCCTTGTTATATTCTGCAATATAAGATCGGGTTAAAAAGTGCCTTTCATATTGTGGCGAGTCGGCACCGTAAGCATTGTTTAAATAATCACGTTCAATAGGATTTTTTTCCGCGGCCGCCCTTTTCTCCAGAGGTTGATAGGGGTCGTAAGGGTTGTACCGGTTACCCCTGGACTGTCCAAAGACTGCTGATCCGCTCCCAACAAATAAGAAGGCAATCATAATAAACCAGACCTTTTTCATCAGGGGCCCTCCTTATTCATACTTTAATGATAACAAAAATATATTTAATTAAATTAAATGATATCACACTTCCCATAAAAAAGCAACCCTCTTTATGAGGCCCTTTTCCCCTGGGCTTAGGGGACATTGTTTGAAGATCAGCCCCAAAAAAAATGGTGGAGTTTTAAAGAAATCGCCGGCATTAAAAAAGCAAGGGTAGAAGAAATGAACTAATTTTTTTAGATTTATTTGACAAAGGGAATCATTTTCCATAGATTAACTCCCATGAATCCGACCTGTTCTCAAACGGCCTTGATTTGTCCCTATACCCTGTTGGAAGAAGAAGCCCTGGCTTGGTCTATCCTATTATTTAATCAGGCTCTATTGTTGCATCCTTTCCCATTACCATTACCGGCTTCCTACCAAGCCCTGCTTGATCAGGGATGGCTTCAGGTCCGCTCGCCGGGCCGGTCTCAGGAAGATACCCGGATAAAAGACAAAAGTTTAAGGGAAATTCAAGCTTTTATTTCCAGCCATCCGGATCAAAGCTTCCTGAAATATCTTAAAGAGGGTAACCTACTGGAGGACCGGGAAACCCAGGAAGAAATTATCGGCCTGTTAAAGGGAAAACCTTCCAAAAGGCCCTCTCAGGATTCTCCAGTCTTTAACGGCCAGCACCTCCTTTGCCTGATTCACGAATGGATGATGCAAGAACGGGCCTTGGAGGCCGCTCTGGCAAAAATCGAAGAACAGGAAAAAAGCCTGGCTCTGGGTTGGCAAGAAGGCCTGGAAGAAGGGACAATTAGGAACGAAGGGGATTCCCTGATTTTAAAAAGGGACCAGATTGAGATCCCTTGTCCCCGGGCCCTGGAGGCCTGGAGAGAATTAAAAAATCAACTGGTACCGGAGCCCTGCTGTCTTTTTACCAACCAGCCCTGGGTCTGGAAAAATCATTATGGCGTCGATTGGGAAGAATGCCAGACCAGTATAGTTTTTTTACCCGACGTTAGCTCTTTAATCTCCGGATCCTTTCAAGGCCTGAAGGAGGATCGGCTCTCCAGGGAAATGGTTTTCAAGGTCCATGAAACCTGGGAGTCCCTTTTAAAATCAGTATGTTCGGGAGGGGCCGAAGGATTGATCCCTGATTTTCAATCAGCCATTTCAGGATTAGATTTACCGGACCAGGGACGATATCAACTCATCATTCCCCTTTTCCAACCATCACAGAATCAATCAATGCCCCTCTTTGGCCGGGGATATACCAGCCCTCTGGTACTCATTACTTCCTAATTTAACCCTCATGCCCATGTGGGGCACCAACAAAGCATGAAAATGGCTTTCTCCGAACATTGAACATTGAACCTTGAACCTTGAACGCTATTTTCGAACTTACCCGATTATAGGGAATGATTTCGCTTGACAACACTTTTTATTTTTCCTAAATAATAAACATTTAATGCCTTTTGTTTTATAAATTTAAGGCAGGAAAGAGAATCATTATGTTTAAGGTCGAAGTGGATCCGGATAAGTGTATCGGCGACGGGGAATGTGTAGAGGTCTGTCCGGTTGACGTGTTTGAGCTCCAAGACGGTAAAGCTGTTCCCGTTCAAGCCGATGAATGCCTGGGTTGTGAAAGCTGTGTTGAAGTTTGCGAGTCGGAAGCGATCACGGTAACAGAGGTTTAAACTCGGACCATCCCCAGCCCATGGTTGGGGCCTACCGGCCGGAGCAGTTAATAATATAAGTTGACTTACCTGGACTTCCCCTGACCGGCAGGGTTGATTTTTGGCCTTCCGGTGGACGGGAACCTTCAAATTGAGACCTTTGCATAACATTCCCTTTTGCCCGACATCAGCGTCAGTCTCAAATTTTAATCCTCGAACACCTTCAATGTATTCGTTCGGTTAAAATTATCGCCTTCCTTGTCATTGGCCAAAACTGGACTTTTTTCAAAGGTCTCAAATAACCCGGAGGGGAGGGCCCCCTTTATTGAAGCCTCTCCTTGGCCTAATGGCTAAAGCCTTTCAGCCAATATGCAGAGACTTTTCGCCGCCGGCCCCAATAAAATAAAAAGGCCTGCTGGAAATCGCTCCAGCAGGCCTTTTTTGTTGGCATCCTTAAGTCAATTACTTCTTGGCTATGTGGCACTGGGCGCAGAGGGTGGGCCCTGTTTTCTTGCCCTCAGTCTTCAATTTGGTGTGGCAATCCTTACAATTTTTATGAAATGCATTTTGAAGGGTTAATTTCTTGCCTTCCTCTGCCGCTTTGTGGCACTGGTTGCACTTTTGCACTTTATCGCTTTGTTTCCAAGTGTTTTTGCCATCCTTATAAACATGGTGGCAGTCGGTACAGGCAATTTTGTGCTGTTTTTCGTGCTTCAGGTGGGTAAATTCCACTGCCGGCTTAGTCCGCTTGCCGTCCTTAAAAAATGCCTTATCATTATCAATCTTAACGGTATCGGGTGGTTTGTCGGCAGCATAGACCCAAGCCATCAGCCCTAAAGAAAAGACAAAAGCCGTAATTATCGAGAGAATTGCTAAGCCCCTTTTCATCCTTTGGTTCACCTCCCTTTACCTAACCAATTTATAAACTTAAAATCTCAGAATTGAAAACCCTTATTAATCTTTTTCCCAAACAGGCATTTAGTTTCATATAATCAAACCTGGAAATTCTGTCAAGAAAAAGTTGACAGACTGTACTATTTCTGTTAAAAAAGAATTGTTTTTATTTATTTCAGGAGGTTATCATTACGGAATCATTTACTGTCCACAGTGTCTGGAGTATCCTCCCCTGGGAAGTACCTTGGGATATGGGCCATGTTTTTTTTCTTGGTCTGGCATACCTGGTCCTTGGCGTTCTATGTGTGACGTTGACTGGTGCAGTCTTAAGGACCCTGCGGGACCTGAAAAAACCGCATTCCGTTTCTGAAAGTTAACCATAAAAACAAAAGAAGGAGATCCGATGTTTGGTCTGGGAACTCAAGAACTGGTCATTATTTTAATCATTGCCCTGTTTATCTTCGGAGCCAAAAAGTTGCCTGAAATCGGCAAGGGGCTGGGTAAAAGTATTCGTGAGTTTAAAAGCAGTGTCAGCGGTGAGGGGGAAAATGAAGATCCTGCCAAGCCGAAAGAAATCAATAAAGAACCCAAAGGGCCGTCTGCTTAGACCCGATCCTGACAATGTCCCGATTTAATCCATAACCAATTTCCAGCCGGGGGTTATTGACCCTGGTGAGTAGTTGATGGTGTTTTTCTCCAATCCCGTGATCTTTCCTGAATCCCTGCTTACTTAAATTCCTTTGAGCGCACCCACAGTTCCTGCCATTCCTCAATCGATAGAGGTGAAGTCCCTTTTCCCTGGAACCGAGGTTCAGTGGTCATTATCCGAAAACGTTTTAAAAATTTTTGATTGGCATTTCTCAAGGCATTCTCGGCCGGAATCCCCAAAAATCGTCCCACATTGACCAGAGTGAACAACAGGTCTCCCAACTCTTCTCCGGCGGCCGGCAGGTCGTTTTCCTGGATGGCCTCTTCTAATTCCCTCAATTCCTCCCGAACCTTTTCTAAGACCCCTTCGATATGGGGCCAATCAAATCCCAGGCCGGCAGCCCTTTGGGAGATTCGATGGGCCTTCAGTAACGACGGTTCAGTAACAGGTATGGACTCAAAGGGATCCTGCCCCTTTTTCTCCGAGGCCTTGAGATCCTGCCACCCCTGAACAACTTGATCGGCATTTTCCCAGCTTTTATTTCCAAAAATATGGGGATGGCGGCGGATCATTTTTTTATAGATGGCCTCTATGACCTGGTCGACTTCAAAATCCCCCTGTTCTTCAAAGACACGGCATAGAAACACGATCTGAAATAAAAGGTCCCCTAGTTCTTCTTTAATCTCCGAGGGTGCCCCCCGATCCAGGGCTTCGGCCAATTCATAGGTTTCCTCAAGGAGATAGATCTTGAGACTCTGGGCGGTCTGTTTCCGGTCCCAGGGACAGCCATTTTCGCCACGCAGGCGGGCCATTAAGGCCTTCAGGTCATCCAGGGTTACCCGGTTCCGGCCCTCTTTATTCATCACTGGAGAGCTTTTCCATTTTTCGGACAGCTCGTTTTTTCCCTTTCAAAATATTTTGCAGCTCATTTTTTTTGTTTAAAAAATCCTCTTTGATTTTATCAGGGATCAAGAAGGTTATTTTTTCGGTCAAGGTCAGGATAGAAGGGAAAAAACGGGAATCTTTCACTATCGGGGAGCTTTGGGGATAAAAAAGCATCAGGGTGGTAACGAGAAAAAAGACCAGAACCGCCCCTTTTATCAGGCCGAACAACCCGCCCAGAACGCGGTCCAGCCACCCCAACAAGGCCAGGCGGATGGCCCCCCTGGTTATGATGGCTAATAAATGGACTAAAAACATACCGAGGATAAAGATCAAAACAAAACAAAAGATCACCAGCACGATTTTATGATTCGGGAAGAAGCCGGTCAGCCATAAGGCCAGGGTTTCATAATAAAAGGAGGCCAAAAAAAAGCTGGCAATAATCCCCAAAATGGTGGCCGCTCCTTGAATAATCCCTTTAAAGATACCGCGGATGGTAGTCAGGGCGATAATAATTAAGATGCTGATATCCAGGAGATTCATAGGCAAGTGGTAACAGAGGGGTGAAAATTAGTCAAGGGAATTTGGAGCAGGAAAAAGATACCCCATTGATTAAAATATGGTATAATATTTTAACTCTTAAGGAAAGGATGTCCGGAGAAACCTTGGAATTTGAGTCTAAAGAAACGACGACCTCCGAGCGGATGAGTTTTGAAAATAATCCATTGGCTCAGAGTCTGTTCGGGGAACATAATCAAAACATCCACCTGGTGGAACAGAGACTGGGGCTTCGGATCTCCACTAAAGGGAATACCCTCCAGATCCGGGGCGATGAGCATGACGTCCGTTTAGCCCAAAGATTATTTTCCGAATTGTATGGGCTGTTAAAAAAGGGCTATCCCCTTTATGACAATGATATTGATTTTGCCATCCGGTTTCTCAAGGAGAATCAAGAAGCCGGCCTCCAGGAAGTCTTCTTGGATGCCGTTTACGTTACCTCCCAAAAACGGGTTATTACCCCTAAGACTCAAAACCAGAAAGACTATATTGAGGCCATCCGGAATTTCGATATCGTCTTCGGGATCGGACCTGCCGGTACCGGGAAAACCTATCTGGCGATGTCCATGGCCATTTCAGCCCTGATGAAAAACGAGGTGATCCGGATTGTCCTGGCCCGTCCGGCGGTAGAGGCTGGAGAAAAGTTGGGATTTCTCCCTGGGGATCTCTATGAAAAAGTGAACCCCTACCTGCGCCCTTTATATGATGCCCTCCATGATATGATGAATTTTGAAAAGGCCACCAGGCTGGTTCAACGGGGGATTATTGAAGTTGCCCCTCTGGCCTTTATGCGGGGTCGGACCCTTAACGATTCCTTTGTAATTTTAGATGAGGCCCAGAATACGACCTCGGAGCAGATGAAGATGTTTTTAACCCGATTAGGTTTTAGCTCCAAGGCGGTGATCACCGGGGACATCACCCAAATCGACCTGCCGGAAGGCAAGACGTCGGGATTGGTGGAGGCCCAACAATTATTGAAAGGGGTTGAGGATATCGCTTTTATCTCCTTCAGCAAGAAAGATGTCATTCGCCATCCCCTGGTTCAAAAAATCATCAAGGCCTATGAGGAATTGGACGAGAAACGGAAAATCCTGAAAGAGCGGTCTTAAGAAAAGCCTCCATGGAAAAAACGGATAAAGAAACCAAGAAAAAACCCTCTCGGATTTCTCGCTTGGGAGAGGTCAAGAAGGTCTCTTTAAAAGAACAGATGAATAAACTCTGGAGAACCTGTCTCTCCCTCCTTCAGGAGCGCTTTTTCATTCTTTTCCTGCTTTGTCTGTTCATTGTCCTGGTCAATGCCCCCAGCCTCTTTGTCCCTTCAAAGACCTACCACCTCGGAGAGGTGGCCAACTTCGACATTAAAGCCTCTCAAGACGTCCTGATGGAAGATAAGACCTCCACCGACTTGAAAAGACAGGAGGCCGGCAGGTCGGTGTCGGCTGTCTATGATTTTTTTGAGTTGGTTTCCCTGGATTTGCCACAAAAGGTCCACCTGGGTTTTCAAAGTATGAGAGCGGTCTTCAAAAAACAAATCAGCGGTCAGGAACAAAAATGGAAAGAAGAACGCCTCAAGTTAGAAAAAAATTGGGAGATCGATCTTACTGCGGTTGAATTTGAGGCCTTGGTCAAAGACCGATTTTCAGAATCCTTTGAGGCCAGTCTGATCCAAGTGATCCAGTCGGTCCTGGCCGTGGGGGTGGTGAACAGCAAACTGGTTCTCATGAATGAACAGGGGAAGGGAATCACGGTCCGCAAGTTACCCTCGAAACAAGAACTCCTCATCCGTGAGGTGGAACGATTTCCCGACCTTGATGAGGCCCGAGACCGGCTTGAAAAAAAGTCAGCCTATTTCCTGGTTGGTAAAAAAAGGGGCTTGCGACCGGTGACGGTCGCTTTGGCTCAGAAACTAATCGTACCAAATTTGTTCTTTAATAAAGCTGAGACCGAAGATCGTATTAATAAAGCCATTCAAGCGGTCCGCCCGGTTTTTTTCCAGATAAAAAAAGGGGATCTTCTGGTTCGAGAAGGAGAAAAAATTACCCCGGCTCATCTGGAAAAAATCCAGATGGCTACCCGGGCCAAGAAGGGGACGGAAGCCTTATTGAACTCCCTTGGCTTGGCCTTGATCTGGGGTTTGTTTATTTATATGGTTTATCAGGCGGCCATAAGAGGGGGGTTAATCCTTTCCGAGAATCTGCGGGACCTGATTTTTTTGACCTCTTTATTGGCTGTTTCCTTTCTCAGTATCCGAATCTCCTATTATCTCGCCCAGGTATTGGTGGAAGGTTTTCCCAGGATCAATCCCCAGAGTCTGCTTTTGGCTATCCCCATAGCGGCCGCCCCGATGATGACCAGTCTGGTCTTAGGTCCCGTGACGGCCCTCTTATTCGGCCTGGTCCAGGCCTTTTTAGCCTTCTTATTTTGGGAAGGCAATCCTGAGTTGGCCATCTATTTTGCCGTTGCCGGCCTGTGGTCTTCTCTGGCCCAGGGGTCCTGCCATAGCCGCTGGGACCTGATTCGAATGGGTTTTTTCCTGGGTCTGATTAATATGGCCGGAGTCCTGGGTCTGCAAATGATGCATGGGAGATTACTGTCTCTCGAAACCCCGTTTAATCTCTTTTTCGGGTTCCTGGGGGGGATTGTGGCCGGGATAGTCGTCACCGGCTTTAGCCCTCTGATTGAAAAAATATTCGGGTATACCACCGACATGAAGTTACTGGAACGGGCCAACATGGATCAACCCCTGTTGCGGGAGTTGATGGTCCAAGCCCCGGGCACCTATCATCACAGTATCATCGTTGGAAATATGGTGGAAGCAGCGGCCGAGGCGATTGGGGCCAATGCCCTCCTGGCCCGGGTGAGCGCCTACTATCACGATATTGGAAAAATCCAAAAACCCCTCTATTTCATAGAGAATCAAAGCGGTATTGAAAATAAGCATGAAAAGTTAGCCCCTTCCATGAGTAGTTTGATCCTGATCGGGCACATAAAAGATGGGGTGGAAATGGCTTACCTGAACAAATTAGAGGCCCCCATCATTGAAATCATCAGCCAGCACCATGGAACCGGTCTCATCTCCTACTTCTATCAAAAAGCCCTGGAACTGAAGGGGGGGGATGCCAATCAGGTCTCCATGGAAGATTTCCGCTATCCCGGTCCGAAACCCCAGACGCGAGAAGCCGGACTGGTTTTGTTAGCCGATGCCATTGAGGCCGCTTCCAGGACACTGGTCGACCCCGCCCCGGCTCGGATTCAGGGTCTGGTCCAAAAGATCATCCAAAATGCCTTTTCAGACGGTCAGATGGATGAATGCGATTTGACCTTGAAAGACCTCTCGTTAATAGCCGCCAGTTTTAATAAAATCCTGAACGGGATCTTTCACCACCGCATTCAATATCCCGAGTCCAACGTTAAAAGCGGGAGTACCAGGAAAAAACACAATGGAGATCCGA
The DNA here is from genome assembly GCA_043798385.1 of Pseudomonadota bacterium. Taxonomy (GTDB): domain Bacteria; phylum Desulfobacterota; class RBG-13-43-22; order RBG-13-43-22; family RBG-13-43-22; genus RBG-13-43-22. The sequence goes on along the minus strand of JAZDOU010000125.1, from coordinate 2,264 downwards.
ATAAGCAATCATCAGAAACTGATCGGCCCGGCAGAGATTCGGAAAATCAGCCGACAGACAGTAAAGGCCTGGGAAACCCCTGAGGGGGAAGTCAGCCTTCTGGTAGTCGATGACCGGGAGATGGCCAGGTATAATCTGCAATACCTCGACCGAAAAGGCCCGACCAATGTTTTGGCCTTTCCCATGAAAGAGGGCCTCTATCCGGAAATCAATCCCCATCTCTGGGGGGATATTGTTATCTCAACCGAAACCGCGTTAAGAGAGGCAAGGGAAGCGGGGATACCTCTAACCGAGCGGTTCCAATTTTTACTGATTCATGGTTTATTGCACTTGATGGGCTATGATCACGAAGGGTCGGAGTTCGAGGCCCAACGCATGGAGTCCAAGACCGAGGAAATCATGGCCCTTATAAACCCTCACAAACAGGAGGCAACCAGGATGCCGTACCCCCGTTTAGCCGTTAATGTGGATCATGTGGCTACGGTCCGTCAGGCCCGGAAGATTGACCAACCTGATCCGGTCATTGCCGCCGGCATTGCCGAACTGGCTGGAGCTGAAGGGATCATTGTCCATCTAAGAGAAGATCGAAGACACATCCAGGATCGGGATCTTTTTATACTGAAGGAAACGGTCAAGACCAAATTAAACCTGGAGATGGCCGCTGCGGAAGAAATTGTCCGGATCGCCTTGAAGGTTCGTCCCCCTATGGTCACCCTGGTCCCGGAAAAGAGACAGGAATTAACCACCGAGGGAGGACTCGATGTCCGGGGGCACCTGAAGGCCTTAAAAGAAACGGTTCGACGGCTGCACAAAGGAAAGATAGCCGTGAGCCTGTTTGTTGATGCCGATCCGGAGCAGATCCAGGCCTCCAGAGAGGTCGGGGCCGACATTATCGAACTGCATACCGGCCATTTCGCCGAGGCCAAAAACGAAACATCCGCTCAGCGGCTTTTTGAACGTATTGTGGTCGGGGCCCAAATGGGGGCCCATCTGGGCTTGAAGGTCAGTGCCGGCCACGGTCTGGATTATATCAATATCAAATGGTTTCAGGGCTTGGAAGAAATTGAAGAGTACAGCATCGGGCACAGCATCATCGCTCGGGCCATTTATGTGGGCTTGGAACAGGCCGTGCGCGATATGGTGGCTCTGGTAGAGCAATTATAATCGGATTATCTCAAAAGGAGCCGGGTATGCCTATCTCGAAAAAAATCATGAGCGCGTTGGTCATCATCCTATTGCTGTCAGGTTTTCTGGCGTGCGATTCCACCTTTTCGGGAAGCGGATCTCAAAAGGATGTCCAATATACGGTTAATGGCTTACAGATCAGTCATAACGCCGACAACGAAAAGGATTATACGGTTCCCGGTGCGGGCACCGACTATAAAATCTTGACCTGGTACTGTGGAAATTATAAGGGATTTATCAAAAAAAATGTCGAACTGACCTTTAAGAAGCAGAATAGCTGGCTGTTGGATAAAGAGGAGATGACCTCAGGAAATTGCCGCTAGAATCGGATTTCCATGGCACGATGGCCGGCTGGAAAAAAATTCGGGACCATTTTCCTAACCTCTTTCCCCTTCCTGGTTTCTGCTTGTTCAATCGGGTATCGGCCATCCGAAATCCGAAATCGGTCTAAGTCCCAGGTCTCTGATCTCCTGGATATCGACCTGAGGGTTTCGCCCCTCGGTCGTTAAATAATTTCCAATCATCGTCCCATTGCACCCGGCCAGATACATCAAGGGCTGTAAGGTTCGGAGTCCTTTTTCTCGGCCGCCGCAGGTTCGAATATCGGCTCGGGGCACTATGAAACGGAACAGGGCGATAGACTGTAACAATTCCAGAGGAGGGATCGGGGAACAGCCTTCCAGAGGAGTGCCCGGTATGGGATTTAAGAAATTGAGGGGAATGGAATCAACCCCCAAGGCCCTCAGGGAAAAGGCCATCTCAATCCGCTGTTCCAGAGTCTCTCCCAGACCGAATATGCCTCCGGAACAAATACGCAAACCCTCTTTTTGGGCTACCCCAATGGTCTCGATTCGTTTTTCAAAAGAATGAGTGGTACAGATCGAGGGATAAAAGCTGGGGGCGGTTTCGATATTGTGGTGGTAGGTTTTCAGCCCGGCCTGTTTTAAGGCCTGGGCCGTCTCCGGGGTCAACAGACCCAGCGAGGCGCAGGGGCTGATTTGTCCTTGTGCCGACAGGGCGGCAATCACCAGACAGACCCGCTCCAACTCCATTGGATTCGATGGAGAACGCCCGCTGGT
>JAZDOU010000121.1:0-3400 GCA_043798385.1 Pseudomonadota bacterium | reverse complement strand
CGGCAACGCCGATTTCAATGCCTTGATAGACGCCCTTTCCACCCAGGGAAAGGTGGAGGTCCTTTCCAGCCCCCGGGTTTCCACCCTGAATAATCAGAAGGCTATTATCAAAGCCGCAATTGAAGATGTTTATTTTGATGTCACGATCGCCGCCGGTACACCACCCATTAAATCTGCCACTCCTAAGTATATTACAATAGGGGTGATCCTGGATGTAACGCCTCAGATCGATTCCGACGGCACGATTATCATGGATATTCACCCCAGTGTCACCGAACGGATCCGAACCGCCAGTTTTCCAGATACCGGTCAACAGGCCCCGATCATCAGTGTCCGGGAGACCCAGACCATTGTCCGGGTTCGGGAGGGGCAGACGATCCTGATAGCCGGTCTGATGCAGTCCAAGGAGAAGGAGGATCTAAGCGGGGTCCCCTGTCTGATGAATGTCCCGGTAGCCGGGGAGGCCTTTCGTCAGACGCATACAGAAAAGACTAAATTTGAAATCGTCATCCTGATTACCCCGACGATTTATAGCCATAAAAAGATAATCGATTTTACCCGACAGGGCGCGCAGAACATCGAAAAAGTCCGCTCGCAGCCCAGCCCGACAAGGCATGATCTGGTGAAATAACACTATGTACGAACGGTATTTTGGATTAAAAGAAAAGCCTTTCCGGATAACCCCGGACCCGCGCTTCCTTTATCTGAGTGAAAAACATGCCGAGGCCCTGGATCATTTATATTATGGGATAACCCAGGGTGAGGGCTTTATGGTCATCAGCGGGGACGTCGGGACGGGAAAGACCACCATTATCCGTTCCCTGTTGGAACGGTTGGATGATCCCAAAATACAAACGGCCATTGTCCTTAATCCCTTACTCGATATTGACGATCTCTTAAAGTCCATTCTGGAGGATTTTGGCCTTTCCCCCCGAGGGTCTTCAAAAAAGGAGCTGATCGATCAGTTAAATTCTTTTTTGTTATCCATTAATCATCAGGGCGGGAAGGCGGTCGTTATCATTGATGAGTCCCAGAACCTGGCGCCTGACATCCTGGAAGAACTCAGGTCCCTGTCCAATCTGGAAACGGCCCAGGAAAAACTCCTTCAAATCATTTTGGTCGGTCAACTTGAATTATGGAACAAACTCAACCGTCCCAATCTGAGACAACTCAAACAGCGAATTTCGGTCAGCTATCGTCTGGGGCCTTTATCCCTCAAAGAGATGGAGGGATATATCAGGCATCGCTTGACGATTGCCGGCTTCCGGGGTGAATTGGAGTTTTCAACCCGGGCCCTGCGCCTGATTCATAAGATCTCCAGGGGGATTCCCCGCTTAATCAATCTCCTTTGTGATCGGACTTTGTTGGTGCTTTATCTTGAACAGAAGATGAGGGTCCTGCCGGCTCATATCCGAAAGGCCATCGAAAGCCTGCGGGGCGGGAAACGATCCTTTTCTTTTTTCGGGGATAAACTCTTTCGTCGTCTGGCCCTTGGGGGAGTCGGCGGCCTGGTCTTGTTTATAGGGACCTTGAGCTTGCTATGGTTACCACCCAGGAATCATACCACCCTGGAGGCAACGATCCTGTCAGGGGAGGCGCCCAAGACCCAGAGTGTTTCTTCCTCTTTAATGTATTCGGTGCATATCTCTTCTTTTAAAAAGAAAAAAATGGCCGAGCAGGCGGTGGAAAAAATTCGGGAAGAGGGACTTGAGGCCTTTGAAGTAGTGGTCCAACTCCCTGAAACAGGACCCTGGTACCGTATCTTGGTGGGTCAATACGATACCAAAGAAGAAGCCCAGAATCTGGCGGTTCGTTTAAGGGAAAGCGGCTTATTCCCTTTTTCCGTTGTAACCACCATCCCTCAAGACAAGACCGGGGGAAAAACCGAGAATCAGAGGGCAAAGCTATGAGCCTTATCAGAGAGGCTTTAAAAAAAGCGGGCGACGGGAAAGAGCCGTCCATATTATTACCGGACAAAGAGGCCAAAGGGAAAAAGCCCCAGGCCGCTCAGATAATAAAATATGGGCTGCTTATCTTTTTGCTCTTAGGTCTGGTCGGGATCCTGGCTTATTTTATTCTGCCCCCCGGGATACCCTTTAAGAAGGGCCCCCTTCCTGCAACCCCGCAAATTATGGTCAAAAAGGTGGAAACAAAGTCTCCGGAAGCGGCCAAAGTCACCGGAAAAGACGCCTTGCCGCTCATAACTCCTCAAAAAATTGAGACCAAGACTCCCCAACAGCCGACCCCCGAGAAAGGGTTTGTGGAAAAACGGCTGGCCCAAAAGTCGGAAAGATTTTTTAAGGCCCTGCCGAAGACCCGATTTGTAAGACCCAGACCCACGGCCAGGACCACCCCAAGACCTTCCTTGGCGGCCGGACTGGTCACCAAAACCAAGCCGCCGAGTGAGGTTCCCGAAACCCCTCCGGCTCAGACAACCCCGGAAGGGAGTGATTCTCTTCTGTTGGTCCGTTTATTTAATGAGGCCGTCAGGAATCAGCACAAGGGTCTCTTCTCTCAGGCCGTTCAGGGGTATCAGGAAATTTTAGCCCTTCGGCCCAATCACTGGGAAACCTATAATAATTTGGGGCTGATTTATCAGGAACAAAAACAGGTCACCAGGGCCCTGGAGATGTTCCAGAAGGCCTTATCTCTGAATCCCCGCTATCTTAAGGGATATAACAATTTGGGGCTCTTGTTTTTGAATCTGGGGAAACTGGAAGAGGCCGTTAAGCAGTTTCAAACGGTCTTGGAATTGGACCCCGAATTTGTACCGGCCTATATTAATCTGGCGGTTGTTTATAATAGACAGGGCCAGGTCGAACAGGCCAGAAAATGCCTCCAGAAGGTCCTGGAACATGACTCTGAAAGCCTGGAGGCCCATTACAATTTAGGTCTCCTTTGGGAAAAAGAAGGGGTTGAAAACAAGGCGGCCGAACATTATCAGAAGTTCGTTTCCAAGGCCCAGGGGCCCTATTGCGACCTGGCCAATCAATTACGAAAGAGATGGCCGGGGTTGAAGTAAAAAAGGCAGAGGCTTGATACTGGATACTGGATTATAGATCTCCGCAAAAGTAATGCAACTCTAACTTTCACAGAATGCCCTTCAATTAAGGTGCCTGGGGTGTGACGCTTGTTGCATTACTTATGCTTTGGTCAATAAATACAATAGAGGCTGGGCTGGTCATGTTTATATCCAGTATCCAGTATCAAGTATCAAGTATCCAGCATCTGTCACTTTGACTTCCACCAGACATTGGCTGCCGGCGGGTCGTATAATTTAACCGTATTTCCTTGACGGACCAAAGGGGAGGTCTGGTCCTCATTGGCTTCATGGAACAGGCGGTCTATGGTGAGTAGAAGACCCAGCACAGGCCCGTATTCGGAGAGGGCCTGTCTGGAA
>JAZDOU010000112.1:0-6942 GCA_043798385.1 Pseudomonadota bacterium | reverse complement strand
TCTCGGAAAGACTGCCGACCAGGGCCCTCTGGATAGACGCCCCTTGACGGAGCCATTGCCAGGCCACGGCAATAATCCCAAAAAGCTCCAGGTATAAGGTGGCATCGGCCAGGAAAAGCTCCGTCTTCCCGCCCTGGGCCAAAGCCACTAACCGGCCGGTCACATTGATTAATGATTCCAGGGCATATTCCAGCCTCTGGACATAGGGACCCAAGGCCGGAATATCCTTGGCCTCCTGGATGGTTTTCTGGACCTCCTCCAGGAAAAGGGTAAAGGCCTTTCCCCCTTTCATCAAAACCTTACGCCCCAAGAGGTCTAATCCCTGGATCCCGGTCGTTCCTTCATGGATCGGGTGGATCCGGGCATCGCGATAAAATAATTCCACTGGAAATTCATCGCAATAGCCGTATCCCCCCAAACACTGCAGTCCCTGACTGATAGAGAGGATTCCCATTTCAGAAGGGTAGGTCTTGGCTATGGGGGTTAACAAGTCCAGCAGTAAATGATAGTCTTCTTTCTCCTGACCTTCAGCGATCTGCATAAGGTCCACATAGCGGCTGCATTGCAACAGGAGGGACAAAGATCCTTCAGTAACGGCCCGCTGAAAAAGCAACATCCGTTTCACATCCGGGTGTTCAATAATCGGGATTGGCGGTAAGGCCGGATCTTTGGCGGAGACCTTTCTTCCCTGAAGACGTTCCCGGGCATATTCCAAGGAGGCATAGTAAGCGGCGGAAGCAATGCCGGCTGCTCCCAGACCGACGTCGATCCGGGCTTCATTCATCATCTGGAACATATAGGACAGGCCCTGGTGGGGCTCTCCGACCAGGTATCCCCGGCAATCATCGTTTTCCCCTAAACTTAACTGGGTTAGAGGTGTCCCCCGGTAACCGAGTTTATGGTAAATCCCGGCCACCTGGATATCATTAAAAACCAGTTGGTCCCGGCCCTCGACCCTTTTCTTGGGAACTACAAAAAGAGAGATGCCTTTTACCCCGGCCGGAGCCCCCTTGATCTTGGCCAGCATCAAATGGATTACATTTTCAACCCCGTCATGGTCCCCGGCGGAGATAAAAATCTTTTGCCCCTTAATCTGATAGAAGCCCTGATCAGTCGGCTGGGCAGTCGTCAGGATGTCCGAGAGCGAGCTTCCTGCCTGGGGCTCGGTCAAGGCCATGGTCCCTTGCCACTCACCGGAAAACATCTTGGGGATATATAATTCCCTTAATTCTTCAGAGCCGAAGGACAAGATGAGATGAGCGGCCCCGGCGGTCAGTTGGGGATAGACACTGGCCGAGTAATTGGCGGCCGAAAAGATATATCGGCAGGCGGTGGAAACCATTTGAGGCAGTTGCTGGCCCCCCAGATCAAAGGGAAAGAAGGCGCTGATCCAGCCCCCTTCTCCGCATTCTTTCATAAAGGTGCGGACGGTTGGATGAACCTTTACCTCTCCGTTAATCAAATTGGGGGGATTTTGGTCCATTTCACGAAGGGTCGGTCGCAGGAGATCAGACCCGATTTTTAGGGCCGTCTCCAAGGTCAGGTCAAAGATCTCCGGGCTGTGCTCCTCAAAATAAGGATGTTGCAAGAGCTCTTCAATCCGAAAAACGTCATAAAGCATAAATTTCAAATTTCGCAGACTGACGAATTGATCCATTAAAATTCCCCCTCACCGATTACTATTCATTGCCGAGCAGGTTTTTGTCAATAGGAAACATTGGCTCTTAACGCTTCTTTTGGAGATGATCCTATTTTTTGAATAACTGGTCGTCAAGACCGGAGTTGATCTGCCAGTCACTGTAAGAGATGATTATGTCCCCCTCTCCCGTTATGGCGTCCATCCTGGCCTTGCCCGCGGAAAAAGGACTGTCTTTTACCGTCAAAGCCTCCGGGCCGTTTTGGCCTTCGGGAAAAGTAAGATGGGCGGAAATTTTATCGGGCAGCAGCCATTTGTCAGGGCCTTGTCCTGCCTGCCGGTAGGTCAGCCTGATCAGCGCCTGGGTGCCTCTGAAGCTGTGGCTCTCCACCTTAAGAATGCGCCTGGGATTTCCGCCGACCCAGACATTATAAAAACGGATGCGCTTTTCCTCTTCGCCGGGTTCCACTTTATAGAGAGCCGCCGGTGTGCCGTCTGAATTTTCCATCTGCTTATAGCTGATCTGATTTTTTTCCGGATCGAACTGGAAGGGGTTAAACATGGCGCTCCCCCGGGGAAGGGGCGCAAAACTTTTCGTTTCGATTTTAAACTTATCCGGTTTCTTGAAATAGACCATGGCGCTAAAATCCGGTATCCTGATATTCGGCATGACTACTTTAGCCTGTATTTTTACGGTATAGTCGCGCCAGTTCTGATAGGGCTTGATCAGCTCGGCGAACACCTGCCGGGGATTGCCTGGTGGCGATGTGTTCGGCCCTTCCTGGGCCGGCACCGGGAAGAGCAGGAGCAGTAGTAGAAGCATTAAGAGAGATGATGATCCGGCTTTCAGAAATTTTGTCATTTAGGAAAGAATATCCTTTCTCGAAAAATAGACCACGGTCGTCAGAAAAAAAGTGACGGTAAAGCCGACTAAGATAGCGATGTTTGTCCGGATGACCTCCCAGGGGATCGGATCATCAAACACCTTTTGCCAGGCATCGAAGTAATTAACAAACAGGTACGGGCGGATGGACTGAAACAACTCAAACGGCAGGGTGATGATGATAATACTTACGATGATGACTGCCATGGTGGCGATGATGGGACCGATAGAGTTGTCCGTGAGAGACGAGAAAAAGAAGCCCAGGGAGGAGACGACAAACATAGCCAGGGTAGCCAGCCCATAGGCCATCAGGAAGTGGTAAGGCAATTGGGCTTCCGGGATGACCAGGATGCCCCGGCGGATAACCAGCAAATCACCGCCACCGAAGGCCCAAAGGGAGAAGCCAAGGGTCAGGCCGCCGATGAAAAGGACCATAACGGCGGTATAAATGAGAGTGACGGCAAACTTAGCCATAATGATCCTGGTTCTGGAAACCGAGTGCGTCAGCAGAAACCGGAAGGTTCCGGCATTCCCTTCACCGGCGATCTGGTCTCCCGCAACGATGGTCAAGATAATCGGGACATGCACCCACAGGGCGCCCATAAAGAAGAAACCGAAAAACCAGCCGTTAAGCACATTACCGCCGACCAGGAAGTCATTTTGCAACAGGGATAAGACTTTTTTTTCAAAAGAATTCTGCCCGCCCAGCTTCAGACCCATCACCACCATCGGTACGATAACACCAAAGGCAATGAAGCCGATAAAAGTCCGCAGGCGGGTGAAGGTTTTAACGAGTTCATACCAAATCAGGCGCATCATGGCTTGAAAGACCTCTTGTGATTCTTACAGGCCTACACCTTTGCCGGAAACAGGCTTCGGTGTAGGCTCTGGCTTGTATCTAACTTTGCTTTTGGGCCGGGTTAGAAACTCATAATGACCTTTGGACGACTCCAAAAACAAGGCCCTCCTATGACCATATTCCCAAGCTTGGAAGAAAAAATTCAAATATCTTTGGTTAGGTTTCATGCCCCTCGATCAGGTTCAGGAAATACGTTTCCAGCGTCCGCTGCGGCACCAGGGCCTTGACGTCAAACCCGGCCTGGACCAGTTGTCGATTGAGCTCCGGGATCTGATCCTGATCCAGCTCGACGGTGAAGCCATCGCTCTGGATTTTAGCAGACCGGTAGAAATCCTTCGTTTTCAAAAATTGCAGGGCCTCTGCGGGACGGTCCGTCTTAATCAGTACGGCCGACTGTCCCTGGTTCAAAAGGTCCTGGACACTGCCCTCCACCCGGAGTTTGCCCTGATGAATGACAGCCATTTGGGTGGCAATCATCTCCACTTCATAAAGTAAATGGGAGGACAGAAAGACTGTTATGCCCTGTTCGCGGGACAGTTCCCGGATAAGCTCCCGGACCTCTTTCATGCCCTGGGGATCGAGGCCGGTGGTCGGCTCATCGAGGATCACCAACTGCGGTTCTTTCAGCAGGGCCAAGGCCAGACCGAGGCGCTGGTTCATCCCATGGGAATAGGTCTTGACCTGATCGTCGGCCCGGTCTGCCAGTCTGACGCGCTCTAAATATTCCATGATTTTTTGGCGGGTCACGGGCCGTTGCAGCCCTCCCAGGATTTCCAGGTTGCGAAAGGCGGACAGGTGACTATAGAAGGCTGGATTCTCAACAATGGCGCCCACCTTCTCCAAAGCCCGGTTTCTGGCCTTTTTCAACGAGACTCCAAAGAGTTCCACATCCCCTTCCGAAGGAAAGATCAGATGCAGAATCATCCGGATGGTGGTACTTTTCCCCGCACCGTTCGGTCCCAGAAAGCCGAAGATGTCACCACGCCGGACCTCAATATTCAGATGATCAACGGCCAGCCGGTTTTTATATCGCTTGGTCAGATTAAGGGTACGAAGGATGATGTCGGACATAGTTCTTGGCTGGCCAACCAGGGCTTTAAAATCGATTGTGTCTGATCTTTCCGAAATCGAGTTGCTCCAGCGGAACCGGCTTTTTGGTCTCACCGGGAAAGCCAAGGCTGATGATGGCCTCCACTCTCAGGTTCTTGGGGATTCCCAAAAGGTCTTGGACATAAGCCTCGGAGCTCTGTTCGGCGGAACGGAACCTGTTCCTGATCTGAATCCAACAGCTCCCCAGACCCAGGGAGTGAGCCGTCAGGTGAGCGATGATAGCGGCGATGGAGCAATCCTCGATCCAGACATCGGAACGTGTTTCATCTCCACAGACCACGATAGCCAGAGCGGCCTTTTTGAGAAAGTCTGAACCGTGTTCTTTGGCCTTGGAAAGCCCTTCCAGCAATTCAGCCTCATCGACTAAAATAAAAGTCCAGGGATTAGTCCCCCGTGAAGAGGGACAGCGCAGCAAGGCTTCCTTTATGATCTCTAAGGACCCGCTGTCGATGGGTTTCTTTTCGTATCTTCTGATACTCCGTCTGGTGCGCAAGAACTCAATCATCATCCCTCCGATCCGTTAATCCGTTTTTCCCAAAAGTACCTCCGGGGGGCAAAAATTGATCGATATTTTTCATCACCCAAACTTCACCTGGAGTGATGTTTAGATTTAATGCCAAAATCATCATAATATATTGTTTTAAAAAATAAAATTTACTTTATCGATCAATTTTTATGCAACTTCGAGGAGTAGAATGAATGTAATATGAAGCTTTCCATCCTGTCAAGGATTGTTTCCAAGGCTAAAAGGCAGCGGCTTATTGGATGAGTCCGATTGCCAATAATCTGAATACTACACTTGTTACCCGGGTAACACCTTTGGACTATCGCTCTGCAAGAGAATTAATTAGACTTCCCCCCAATAAGCAAGAACAGGCCTACCGCCTGGCCCGGAAAATGGCCAAGCACGACCGGAAACTATCCCCTTCCTCGAGATTAATGGCCAAGGTGGTCAAGAAGATCCGGGAAGATCCGGCCACAGAGGCGGATTCGGATGGGGAGGGGCAGGTTCAGGAGGAGAGGCGTTGGCTCAAATTTACTTTATTAGAGACAGCGCCTATTTAATATTTAGGCGCTGTTTCTATTTACACGATTCGGTTAGCTCCTGGCATCGGTGTTCTTCTTAAAGTCATCTTTTTGGGGGTAAAAAGGGCATTCTAAGGCTCTTTTTATCCCCCATTTTTTATACATTTTTTTTAAATTTCAGTCCCTTGGCCTGGTCCGACCCCTATCTAGTTAATATATAATTAATTGGGGTCGGACCAGATCAACCACTTAATATATCAGGATAAACATTTAATTTTATGTCAATATTTTGCCTTAACGACCCTTTTCGGGGGCAAAATGGGCCTTTTAAGCCATTTGCCCTCTCCTTAGAGGCTCCTTTTTGAGGGTAAATTGATAAGTTTAAGGCCTTTTTTAACCCCCATTTTTAATGAATTTTGGTGTAATTTCGAATTATTAGCGTGGTCAGACCCCGAATTAAACGGTCAGACCCCGAATTGCCAGCCGAATTGCGCAGGTCAGACGCGCTGTCAAGGGTCGCCTGAACCTGCTGCTGGTTGGTCCTCTTTGATCGCTTCTCGCAGGGCGGCACGCGCCAGCAGGCGAGTCGAATCAAGCGTAGGCAACGGGCAGTCGCTTGGGTCGACAAGCAGGGGGATTTCGGTGCATCCCAAGACCACTCCGTCGCATCCGCGATCCTTCATTTTGTGGACGACCGTGTTGAAATACAATCTGGATTCCTCGGCGAACACTCCATTGACAAGTTCTTTGAAAATGATGGTGTCGATTCGCTCCCGGTCGCGTGCATCCGGAATCTGAACGGTCAGACCGAACTCGGCCAGCGTGTCAGGATATACGGGGCCCGTCATCAGGTACTTCGTCCCGGTCACGGCAAGGGTCTTGAGCCCCCTGGCTCTCGCCTCGTTGGCGACCGCCCCGGCAATGTGTAGCCAGGGAATAGGAGACTGTGCCGCAACGATGTCGAACGCCTGGTGGATGGTGTTGTCGGGACAGATAGCGAATGTGGCGCCGATTCTCGCGAGTTTGTGCACGGATGACATCATCAGTTCTGCCACTTTGGTCCAGTTGCCGGATCGGATATGGACCATGTATTCGCCCAACGGATGGGTGTGCATCGACACTTCAGGGTGCATGTGCTCGCCCATCAGTGTCGGCGCTTCCTTGCACAGCGTCCGATAGCACAAGGCTGCGCCTTCAGCACTGCATGCGACAATTCCAATATGCTTCGTCATTTCTTCTCCTATAGACGTAAAGTTCAGCGGCAGGTTTTAGGCCGCTGCAACTTGATGTTGGCAGAGAGAGATTTATTCCATCACCTCAGCCAGCTTTATATCGCCTCTAAGAAGATCATTTACAACCGAGCTACGATCAATTCCTTTTTTCAAAGCGATTTTCTCTACAAAATCTGAAACCTCCTCCTCAAGATAG
>JAZDOU010000108.1:0-17680 GCA_043798385.1 Pseudomonadota bacterium | reverse complement strand
GCTATTTTGCGCCTGGCTGCGGAGTTTCCCATTAAGCTCATGTTTCCGATGGTCACGACCCTAAACGAATGGCGCCAGGCCATGAAGCTCCTGTCGGAGGCGCGGACCGAGGTTGTGGGTAGAGGATGGTCACCACCTTCCAAAATTGAGACCGGAATCATGATAGAAGTGCCGGCTGCTGCCCTGCGAGCGGAACAATTCGCCCCGGTGGTAGATTTCTTTTCCATCGGCTCCAACGATCTGACCCAATACACCCTGGCCGCCGAGCGGGGAAATTCGGAAGTCGCCACCCTGGGTGACAGCCTCCACCCGGCCGTATTGCAGCTTATTCGGCACGTGGTGGAAGTGGCGCACTCTCACGGTAAGTGGGTTGGTGTCTGTGGTGAAATGGCCGGCGATCCGGTCACAGTGCCGTTGTTGGTGGGGCTCGGGATCGACGAGTTGAGCATGAACCCTCCCGGTATTCCGCTCGCCAAGCAAATCATACGTTCACTCGATTTTCACACCGTTGAGAATGTCGCCAAAGCCAGTTTAGCGCTCGAGAACGCCGAAACCGTTCGTGCTTTTCTGAGTTCACTGGAAACGTCATAAAAAACAACCCCCGTGAAAATAGTAAACATATGGTGAAGCTGTTCCCTATTATACTGACTTGTCTTTTCAACGATCTGATTTAATAATCTCTTTTGATCCTTAAGATATTCCTCGAAGGTTAAGGAGGGCCATCCAGTTTTGAATCCTTTTTCAAAACGTTAAATTAATACAAAATTTTTCTTTCAATGCGGTATCATTTTTAGTATCCTATGGTCAATATGAACAAGAAACAACAGAAAACACTTTCACGCCTCAAGGACAAACCAACCCGTGCCGACATTTCTTGGAATGAAGTACAGTCCTTTTTTAAGGCTATCGGCGCTCAGGTTCGTCAAGATGAAGGTTCAAGGATACAGGTAATACTCAATACTCGGGTGTTACGCCTCCATAAACCGCACCCACAGAAGGATCTTAAGAAGTATGCGGTTGAGGCGATCAGGGATTTTTTGATTAACGTGGAGGGTATAAAATGAAAAACGCTTTGAAATACAAGGGATATGCGGGAACAGTTGAGTTTGATGCCGATGACCGTATTTTCCATGGCCGGCTTATGGGCATCTCAGATATTATTACCTTTGAAGGGACATCCGTTGCGGAACTGGAAAAAGATTTTCGCTCCGCCGTTGACGAATACCTGAAGACCTGTAAGGAGATCGGTCGAGAGCCAGAAAAACCTTTTTCTGGACGTTTCATGGTACGGGTTCCTTCCGAATTACATTGTGCCATCGCACTGGCTGCCAAGAGGGAACACAAAAGCATCAACGCCTGGATCGCCGAAGTCTGTGAACATAACGCCCTGGCATAAGGAATTCTTATAAAATCAAATAAATCGGTTAGTTTTTCCCTTCAATCAACCCGTCCACCATCCGCCCCACCTGTTCGGCCAGGGCCTGTTCCTTTTCAAAAGGGGCCTTGCCCTCCAGATCGGCCTCGATGATCTGATTGTCGTAGGGCAGAAAGCCCAGAAAGGTAAAACCGGGTAACTGTTTTTTGAGAAATTCCCTGTCCTGATCGCCTCTGATCTTGTTCCCGACCAAGGCAATCGTTTTAAGCCCGATATCCCGGGCCAGACCTTGGATATGATGGGCTGTCTCGATGCTCCGTTTTCCCGGTTCAACGACCACAATCAGTTTATCCACGGCCGAAGCGGTTCCGCGGCCCAAATGTTCGATACCGGCCTCCATATCCAGAACCACCACCTCGTCCCGGGCCAGGATCAGGTGGGTGATCAGGGTTTTTAACATGACGCTCTCCGGACAGATACAACCGCCGCCCCCTTTTTTTACTCCCCCCATCACCATGAGGCGGATGTTCCCTCGTTTCAAAGAAAGTTTTTCCGGCAGGTCGCTGACATGGGGATTCAACTTAAAAAAAGTGCCGTATGACCCCGGCTGGGATTCGGTCCGTTCTCCGATCAAGTCCTTCATTTCCGAAATGGGCACGACCTGTTCCGGGTGTTCAAAGCCCAAGGCACCGGCCAGATTGGCATCCGGATCGGCATCGATAGCCAGAACCTTATGCCCCCGGTCGCTAAAGGCCTTAATAATAAAGGCCGCCAGGGTGGTTTTCCCTACCCCTCCTTTTCCACTGATGGCTATTTTCATATTGTCTCCTTCTGGTTATGAGATATTTTTAATAGAGGTTCTTGCAAATTTCTCAAATTTCGTCACGCCGGCGAAAGCCGGTGTCCAGAATGCTTTGGAAAGATTGGATTCCGGCTTTCGCCGGAATGACGTCACAGGATTTTGGCAAAAGGCTTAAAAATCAGGAGGATTTATCTATCAAGCCCTCATAGCCCCTTAGGGGCGCCACGATACGGTCGGGCCGCTCGACTGAGTCGAGCTTTCGAAGAGGCTCCCATCCGGGAGCCGATTTGCCGACCTAAAAGGAGGCTTCCCTTCGGAAGCCGGGACATTAAATTATTTTTCGCCGAACGACGAACGCTTAACGCTTAACGACGAATCCTATTTTCATTTCAAATTTAACAGAAGCGCATAGATTATCCAATTATTTATTAGGGTTTAAAATTTATTCTTGACAACCCTGACTAATATGTATACTTACCGGTAGGTATATGAATAGGGATCATCTCCAAAAGAATTGGCGATGATAGGATTCAAGGAGTCAAGGGTTCGCGGATTCAAGTGAAATCGTTAAATTGGGAGAAGAGTCCTAACTATAAGACCGGAATTATTCTAAGTCAAGAGAGAGACCCCATGCCCAAGAAGAAAACACCGGCAGAATCCCAAACCGGCCAAACGGTCCGGCAGCGGCTTTTGGCTCGGGCCACGGAATGTTTTGCCCGTAAAGGCTATGCCTCCTCCACCGTACAGGAGATCGTCGAGGCTGCCGGCGTTACCAAACCGACCCTTTACTATTACTTCCGGAATAAGGAAGGGCTTTTTCTGGAACTCATGCAGGAGGCCTGGAAACGATTTGACCTCATACTTGACGGGGCTCGAAAAGAAACCGGGGGGGTCCAAGAAAGGGTCCTGCTTCTCCTGGATCAGATTTTCGGACTGGTTTTAGACCAGATTGAGGTCGCCCGGGTGGGCTATTCCATTTACTATGGTCCCCCCCAGGGGACCCCTTTTATTGACTTTGATACCTTTCACCTCAAATTTCATGACGTGGTTAAGGGGCTGGTCGAGGAAGGAATTCAGAAAAAGGAATTTCGGAAAGGGGACAGTCTGGATATGACCTGGGCTATCATCGGGGCGGTCAATCTGGCCATAGAACTCCAGATCCGCCATCCCGAGATGGGTCTGGGAAGGGCAGGATTAGTCCGGATTATAAAATTGATTTTTAAGGGAATAGCCGATTAAGAGGGTCAAAAGAAAGGGGACTTAAGATGAAACGGGGATTAGTGTTTGGGGCTGTATTTTT
Source organism: Pseudomonadota bacterium (assembly GCA_043798385.1). GTDB lineage: Bacteria > Desulfobacterota > RBG-13-43-22 > RBG-13-43-22 > RBG-13-43-22 > RBG-13-43-22. The sequence goes on along the minus strand of JAZDOU010000108.1, from coordinate 14,203 downwards.
GATCCTGGGGATGGGATTCTGGGGATGTTCAAAAGGGAAGGAAGAGACCAAGGGCACTGAAAAAGCCGGGAGTCGTGTTCCCATAGCCGTAGAAGCGACTCAGGTCCAAGCCAAGGACCTCATTGAAGGGATCGAGGTCGTCGGGGCTCTAACCCCTAAGTTCGAGGCTAAACTGAAATCCGAATACGCCGGGATTGTCACCGATGTTTATGTGACCGAATGGGTGCGGGTAAAAAAGGGAACCCCTTTGGCCAAGCTGGACTCTCGAGAGATAGAAGCCTTGGTACAAAAGGCCCAGGCGGCTGTTGAGGTCGGCAAGGCCAACCTGTTGCAGGCCGAAGTAGCCGGCAACCGGGCCGAACGGGAATTGTCCCGGGCCCAAAACCTCAAGGAGGTCGGCTTGATCACCCAGCAGAATCTCGATGATGCCCGGACCGAAAAGTCGGCGGCCTTAGCCCGCATCGCCGCTGCCCGGGCCCAGCTCCTGGCCGCTGAAAAGGATCTCAAGCAGGCCCAGACCCGCTTGGCCAAGGCCGTCATCACCTCCCCCTTGGATGGAGTGGTCTCGGCGCGAAATGTCAACCTCGGCGACTTAGTGGGTGAACCCGGGGCAACCCGCATTATGTTTCAGATTGTCGACAATCGTCTCCTGGACCTGACCGTCACTATTCCCTCTACGGAAATGGCCCGGCTGCGCCTGGGACAACCCCTGACCTTTTCCACCGACACCTTTCCGGAGAAAACCTTTTCAGGCCGGGTCAAATACATCAATCCGGCGGTCAATGAGGCCGATCGCTCGGTCAAGGTCATCGCCGAGGTCCCCAATAAACCGGAAATTCTTAAGGCCGGGTTGTATGTCAAAGGCCGGATCATCATTAGCCAGCGCCGGGATGTGCTTCAAATCCCCAGGTCCGCCCTCCTCTCCTGGGATGTGGGGGCCCGGAAAGGGGAGGTCTTTATTGTCAATCAGGGCCAGGCCCTCCGGAAATCCATCCAGACCGGAAGCCTTTCCGGCGATTGGGTGGAGGTCGTTTCAGGGATACAAAAAGGAGAGCAGGTCATCACCCGGGGAGGGTTCAATGTCAAGGACGGCGATCGGGTCAAAATCACCCCGATGAACGGGGGAAAGTAAGCTATGTTCCTTTCCAACCTTTCTATTAAAAGGCCCATTTTCGCCACCATGATGATGCTGGCCCTGGTCATCCTGGGGATCTTTTCCTACCGACACCTGGCTATTGACATGTATCCGGATGTGGAAATCCCGGTCCTGTCCATCGTGACCAAGTTTCCCGGGGCTTCACCGGAAACCGTTGAACGAGAGGTGACCAAACGGATTGAAGAGGTGGTCAACCGCATCTCCGGGGCCAAACATGTCATCTCCATTTCCAGGGAAAGCCTCTCCCAGGTAGTGGTGGAATTTAACCTGGAGGTAAAAATCAACGAGGCCTCCCAGGAGGCCCGGGCCAAGATCAATACCATCCGGGGAGATATGCCCCAGGAGATCGAAGAACCGATCATTCAAAAACTGGACATCGGCTCCATGCCCATCGTTTCCCTGGCGGTCCGCTCTGAAAGACTTTCTCAGCGGGATTTGACCACCCTGGTGGAAAAAAAGGTCAAAAGGCGTTTTGAAAACATCTCCGGCGTGGGCAAGGTGGAACTGGTCGGCTCCTCCAAAAGGGAAGTCAATGTCTGGATCGACCCCATTCGTCTGGAGGCCTTGAATATGGGTGTGGATGAGGTTATGGCCGGGCTGCAATCGGAGAACGTCAACACCCCTCTGGGCCGATTGAATCGCAACAGTTCTGAATTTACCCTCCGGATCTCCGGAAAACCGGCCGAGGTGGAACAATTTAAATCCATGGTCATCGGAAGCCGTAACGGTCGCCCTATTCTCCTGAGGGAGGTGGCCGAGGTGCGAGATGGTATCGAAGAGCAACGCTCCCTGGCCCTGATCAACGGCATCCCGGCTGTGGCCCTGGATATCTTGAAACAATCCGGGGCTAATACGGTCGACGTAGTGGAAAAGGTCAAGAAGATCATTGGAAAACTCCAGCCCGAACTTCCGGCCGGAACGACCATCGAAGTGGTCCGGGATGCGTCGATCGTCATCCGGGATTCGGTTAATGATGTCCAGGAGACCCTGCTCCTGGGCGGGATATTGACCATCCTGATCGTTTTTTGTTTCCTCAATTCCTGGCGTTCCACGGTGATTACCGGCCTGACCCTGCCTATTTCGGTCATCTCCTCCTTTATCGTCATGAACTTCATGGGCATGACCTTAAACGTTATGACTTTAATGGCCCTGTCTCTGGCCATCGGTCTGTTGATCGATGATGCCATTGTGGTCCGGGAAAACATCGTCCGCCATTTGGAAAAGGGGCAGGATCATTTTACGGCCGCCCGGGAGGGGACCAGCGAGATCGGACTGGCGGTGCTGGCCACTACCTTTTCCATTGTGGCCGTCTTTGTTCCGGTGGCCTATATGAAAGGCATCGTGGGCCGCTTCTTTTTTCAGTTCGGCATTACCGTCACCTTTGCTGTTCTGGTTTCCCTCTTTGTCTCCTTCACCTTGGACCCCATGCTCTCATCCCGCTGGTTTGACCCGGATATCGAACGAAAAAACCGGCGCCACCTCATTGCCCGGATGCTGGATCATTTTAACAACTGGTTCGATCAGATGGCCGATCGTTATCGCCTGATCATCGCCTGGGCCTTGGATTATCGGAAATCGGTTCTGGTGATCACGACCCTGTCCTTTTTCGGGGGGTTGGCCCTCTTCTTCAGCCTCCAGAGTTCTTTCTTCCCCACCTTCGATGCCGGGGAATTTCTGCTGGAATTCAAAACCGCCCCCTCGGCCTCCATTGAAGAAAGCCGCGGCAGGGTCGAGGTCGTGCTGGCGATCTTAAAAAAGATTCCCGAAATCAAGCGGTCCTATACCACCATCGGGGCCGGGGATACGGGCACAGTCCGGGATGTTAAAATCTATATCAAATTGAAAGAGCGTCAAGAACGGACCCGTTCGCAGGATCAAATCCAGGAAGTGGTCCGGAAACAGCTCCTGGATGTCCCGGGGATCATCCCCTCCATCCTTCAGGCCGGCAGGATGGACAGCCGGAAACCGCTCTTGGTCAATATTCGTGGGGACGACATTGCCCTTCTAAAGAAATATGCCGCCCAGCTCAAGGAAAAGATTTATCACATCCCCGGGATAGTCGATTTAGAGGTTACTTTAGAGCAAGACATCCCGGAATATCGTCTTAAGGTGGATAGGGAGCGAACCGTGGATACCGGACTGATGACGGCCAATATTGTGCGCACCGTCGCTGCCCTGGTGGGTGGTAAGGCCGTGTCCACTTATGAAGACCAGGATGGGGATGCCGTTAATCTGCGGGTCCGGCTTCCCGGAGACCTGCGTCAAGATCCGTCCCAGGTAGCCAGGCTGCGGTTGACCGTCCAAAAACCGGGACAATGGCCTGCCCTGGTCCCTCTCGGGGAATTGGTCTCGTATGAAAGGAGCACCAGTCCTTCCGAGATCGACCGTCAGGACCTTTCCCGGCAGGTAGTCATCTCGGCCAATTTGGACAACCTGCCCCTGGGTACGGCCATGAATAAGGTCAAGGAGGCCACCAAAAGTCTGAAGATGGCCCCGGGGTATCAAGTGGTCTTCTCCGGGGAGGGGGAAGACATGATGGAATCCTTCGGCTTCATGGCCGAGGCCTTGATCCTGGCAGTCCTGTTTGTCTATCTCATCCTGGCCTCCCAGTTCGAATCCTTTATCGATCCCCTGGCCATCATGCTCTCCCTGCCCCTCTCCCTGGTAGGCATGGCCGGGATGCTTTATCTGACCGGTGATACCATCAATATGATGTCGCTCATCGGTCTGATCATGTTAATGGGTCTGGTGACCAAAAATGCCATTCTGCTGGTGGATTATGCCAAGGTCCTGCGGTCCCGGGGAATGGAACGAAAAGAGGCCATAGTGACGGCCGGACGAACCAGATTGCGGCCCATCATGATGACCACCCTGGCCATGATCTTCGGCATGCTGCCCCTGGCCCTGGCCTTAGGTGCCGGGTCAGAGATGCGCGCCCCCATGGCCCGGGCCGTGATCGGAGGGTTAATAACCTCCACTTTCCTGACCTTGCTGGTGGTACCGGTGGTCTATTCCCTGTTGGATGATTTCAGCCAGTGGTTCCGCCGGAGGAGAGAAAAGAAAAAGGAGACTCATTCATGAATCCGAAAAGCTGGACGATAAAAAATCCTCTTGATACCAGGAAGGCCTCCTTCCCGGATAAGAAGAGCCTTTCCTTTAACGGCCCAAAGGCCTCAGGGAAAAGGCAATCCTCTCCGCCTAACCTGGGGCCCTGGAGCCCACTCCTGAAAGGGATTTTCTTATTCACCCTGCTCTTTTCTTTGGGATTCTTTTTCCCCATGACCACCTTGTGTCAGGAAGGGAAAGAACCTCAGATGGTGACTTTGGATAAGGCCCTGCAGATTGCCCTGGAAAAAAACAAGGACATTCAAAAGGCCCGGGAATATCGCCGGCAGGTAGAGGGACGTTATGTGGAAGAACGGGCCGCGGCCTTGCCCCAGTTCTTGATCCAGGCCGGACTTTCCCGCGATCGCGACGAAAGCCAAAAGGCCATTTTCCGCACCATTCCCGTAGAGCGGGAGACTCGTTCGGCCGGTATCGGCTTCTCTCAGATACTCTATTCCTTCGGCCAGGTGGAAGCGGCTATCCGGGCGGCCAAGATCGGGATAAAAACCGCCGACGATCAACTGGTTCTTTATCAACAGGCGGCCCTGAAAGAGGTCTCTTCGGCCTTTTACGATGTCCTGCTTGCCAAGGAATTATATGCCCTGGCCTGTCAAAACCTGGAGCAAAGGAATCGTCATTCGGACGAGGCCCGCAAAAAATATCAGGCCGGTACGGCCACGGATTATGATATTCTGGCGGCAGAGGTGGCGGTTGAAAATGCCCGGCCCGAGGTCATCCGGACAGAAAATTTAATCCGCCTCTCCAGGGAAAAGTTGCGTTTTCTCCTGGGTCTGGAAAATCAAGGGATCGATGCCCAGGGAAGCCTGTTGACCTCCATCAGCCCTTATCCCTCTTATGAGGACAGTCTGTCCGTGGCTTGGAAAAATCGTCCCGAACTTTCAAATTTTAAACATCGGATCGGGATGGCTGAAGAGCTATTGACCATTGCCAAAGCCGGGAACCTGCCGCGTCTGAACCTGAAGGCCGGATACGGCTGGCAAAGTCTGGATTACCAACCCGGTCAGGCCGACGGGCCAATCTGGACAGCCGGGCTTTTTGTTACTTTTCCATTTTTTGACGGGCTGCGCACCCAGGGAAAAGTGGTCCAGGCCAAGAGTGAGTTGGCCACTTTGAAAATTGAGGAGGCCAAGCTGATTGATGCCATAGTCTTGCAGACCCGGGAAGCGGTCAACACTGTGCGGGAAGCCGGCGAGATTGTCAATGGGCTTTCCGGCACAGTGTCTCAGGCCCAACGGCTTCGTGATATGGCCGAAAAGGGGTTTCAATTCGGGGTCAAGACCAGGCTGGAGGTGGACGACGCCCAGTTGAACCTGGTCCTGGCCCAAAGCAACCTGGCCAAGGCCCGGCGGGACTACCTGACAGCCAAAACCACCCTGAATTGGGTCATGGGTACTATTCAAGCTCCCCCCACTTCGCCCCTCAGTGCTTTACAGAAATAAGTTTTTGAGACCGGAACATATCGGAAAGAAAGCTGAAGGATTTATAAATGAATGGGAAAAACCGGATTGATGTTAAACCAGGTGCCCGGGTGCAGGTGGTTCAGAAACAAGACCAGCCTTCCGGGAAACTGACCGAAGGAATCGTTAAGGATATCCTGACAAAATCGGCTGATCATCCTCATGGAATCAAGGTGCGCCTGACAAACGGGATAGTGGGCCGGGTGCAGGAAATCCTTCCTCAAAAGGCTTGATTCTCCGGGCTGCCGGTGCCAACAGATAGGCGGATTCAAGGGGTCGGTGACCCCCCGAATCCTTATCCGGTTAACGACTTTTTCGGTGATGATCCTTATTTCTTGAATTCCGGCCTTCTTTTTTCCAGAAAGGCCGAGATCCCTTCTTTGGCAGCCTCCGTGCAGGCAACATCATCAAACCCCTGATAACCGATTTCCAGGGCCTCGGCTAACGTCTTGACTTTGGCCCCTTCCTGAATGGTCTTGACGGCAATGGCAACCGCTTCTTTGCTTAAGGGTTGTTTGCCGGCCAGAGGCGGGTCAGGAAGGTTGAATTCAGGGATTTCCACCGGACCGTCCGCAATCCGGCTGACTTTACCCTGAAGGTTTTTCACTTCTTCAACCGCTAATTGAATCAGTTCGTGATAATCATTGGCCAGTTGCTTGACCATACCATTTTCGAAGGCCACCGAGGCCGGAAGAGGTTTGGCCAGACAGATCATTTCATGAAAAAGGGCCCCCCCCTGGGGCCAGCGGCGGTAGGGGACGATACAACCCCCGATGCCGGGCAAAATACCGAGACCGATCTCCGGGAACTGCAGGCTGGCTTTCTTGGTGGCGATAATGCTGTGGCAGCGGATGGCGATCTCCAATCCCCCGCCCAAGGCCAGACCATTGACTGCAGCGACCACCGGTTTTTCCATCTGATCCATATATAGTTGTACCTTGGCACAGTCTCTGGAATATTGAATCGTGGCCCCTTTCTTCCCCAACATCTCCGTAAATTTGCCGATATCGGCCCCGGCCGAGAAGGCCGTGGTCCCATACCCGGTAATGACAAATCCCTTTACGGAAGGATCATCGGAATATTCTTTCAGGACCGACAGGATCTCATCATTGATCACATCGCTTAAGGCATTCAAGGCCTGAGGGCGACGCAGGGTAATGATCTTGACCCCATCCATTTCATCAACCAGGAGATAGCGTTTGAAAGTGGTATAGAACGAAAGGGGGTGCCGGGGTTGAGGGAAACCGGGACGTTCTTCTTGAAATTTTTTCATGATCCGCCGGACCTCGGTCTCACCCAATTCCTCCATAATATCCAAGGACCCCTTCCGGAACCCGAGGGCTAACTGGCAACCCAGGTTAAGATCCTCACGAGTGCCGATCCCCCGATCAATAATGTCACAGGATTGGGAAAACAGGATACCCAGCAGGCGATCCCGAATGAGAGTTTTGGTTTCCTTCGGGACCTCGACAGGGCTCCCCGGGCGATGGGTCTGCCATTTATCCACCGAACCCAAGATGGAAGCCGGTTTATAATGAGCCCCTTCTTCCATTTTTAGGGTGTTGGTCTCAACAATAATCGGGTTCCCGTTGGTCATATTTAAGACATAGAAAGGACCGGCCGAGACGAATTCCTCGGCCACTTTGTCAATCTGACCGGCCGAGGCCTGATTAATCAGATGGGCCGCCTCGTTGCACCAGTTTTCAAAAATCCGGTTCAACACAAAGCAGATGGCGTTGGCGGTTACAATGGGGACCTTTCCGGTAGAAACAAAAAACCAGCAGAGGTAATCTACGGTCTCTTGATCGGCACCCTCCCAGTTGATCACCTCCACCGGAAGGGATCGCTGGGCCGGGGCGAAAAAGTGGCTGATGGAGGTCCTTTCCGGCCTTTTCATCTTGTTAAAAATTCGATCTGCCGGGATGGAGCTGGTATTGGAGGTAATGATCGTTTCAGGGCCGACGACCGCTTCCACCATCTCGAATATCTTTTGTTTGATGGGGATTCGCTCGGTAGCCGCTTCAATGACCAGCTGACAGTTTTTTATCTGATCGTAATCCTGGGTATAGATGATATTCTCCAGAACCGCCTGGGCCCTCTCTTCTTTCATCTTTTTCTTATCCAGGGCCTTTTTGACATAACCGGAGATCCGTTTTTCGGCATTTCTTAGAGGCTCCTCGACCACATCGACCAGATAGAGCTTGATAGTGGGGAGAGCGGTTTTTAAATAGGTGGCAATATCCGGTCCGATTGTTCCGGCACCGATGACGGCAATCTCCTTGGGAAGAGGGCGGGTGGGTTTAATAAATAAGGGATTAAAAAACGAGGGATATAATTTTTTATTTGGATCCATAAACGCCTCCTTAATTCTATTGTTATTATGAGAGCCGAGTCACTATTATTAAGGAAATAATGTGCGCGGTTATTCGTCTGGCCCCGTGGCCTTACCCAAACAGGATTTGCCCAGGCAAACCGAGAAAATAAAAAGGGTCACCCCAGGATGACACCAGACAACTTTATTGTCACCATCCAGAGGTAACCCCAAAGGTTCTTCAGCAAATTTATCAGCCGCCCGCCAGGGGGTCCATATAGGCCTCGACCCGGACGGTATCGCCCTCATTGATTTTTTTCTTAAGCCCCTCGGAAAAAGAGAAATGGCTCTCTCCGTTCAGGAAAAGATGACGGAGGTCATCGCCCATCCCCTCCCGGTCGATAAAATTCAGAGAGGGATACATCTCGGAAAGCCTCTTGAGGACATCTCCCAAGGCGTTTTCGCCAACCTGCAGCTCCATTTCAAGGGGAGGTTCAAAAACATTTTTTATTTGAAGATTCGAATCAACCCTGACCTTCACTTTCATTCCAACCCTCCCGGTATGAGTCCCTATCCCGTCTATATCCTTTTATAAATATAGTGACCCCTTGAAATAAAGTCAAGACGATCAAGGGGTTTGTTATCAATCTAACTCATCTTCTTTGAAGCATCCTCCACCGCTTCGATAATCTTCTTGTAGCCTGTACAGCGGCAGATGTTGGAAGAGATCGTCTTGACGATCTCTTTTTTAGTCGGTTTTTTATTTCTATCAAGGAGGGCCTTGGCCGTCATGATCATACCCGAGGTGCAGAACCCGCACTGAACGGCACCCTTCTCCATGAAGGCCTCCTGAAGGGGATGGAGCTTTTCTTCCTGTTTGAGACCTTCGATAGTGGTGATATCGGCACCATCGACCTCCGGAGTCAGAACCAGGCAGGACCTCAGCGGTATCCCGTTGACCACAACGGTGCAGGCCCCGCAGGCACCCAGGCCGCAAGCCTCTTTCGCTCCGGTAAGGGAGAGCCGTTCCCGGAGGGTTTCAAGGAGGGTCTCGTAAGGTCTCACCTGGAGCCTGACCTGTTCGTTATTGAGCTGAAAGGTAATCTTCATCGTCTTCATTATTTTCCCTCCCGCAGAACTCTCTTGATCGCCCTTTTCAAGAGGACGGCAACCATTTTCTTCCGGTAAGCCGGGGAAAGGGTTGCGTTCATGACCGGCTTGGCGTCTGCAGAAGCCTTTTCTACGGCCTCTTCGACAGCGGTCTGGTTCAGATTCTTGAGATCATATACCCGGGGCGCAGGACCCACACCGCCGACACAGGCCCTGGCCTTGGCCCCTATCATGGAGACGGCCACACCGACCAGGGGATAGTCCATGGAATCCCGGACCCGCAATTTCTCATAGGCCCCTTTGGATTTCTTCATGGGGATACCTATTTCCGTCAAGATCTCCCCGGCCAGGAGATTGAAAGGTTTTCTGCCGTCGCCGCAGAAAAGCTTCTCCAGTTTGACCGTTCGTTCACCCAGCGGGCCGACCAGCCTCACCTGCGCCGACAAAGTGATCAGTGAGGGCGCGTTATCGCTGCAATAGTTGGAAAAACACCTCCGGGCATTGGGGACTACGTTGCAGGTCTCCCCGCCCATCTTGAAGCAGAACCCGCGGGCCTTCCTCCATTCCAGGGATTTGTTATAGAGAAGGCAGCGCGTTTCCTGGAGAATATTCCCCCCGATGGTGCCCCGCATCTGGAGCGTTTCGCAGGAAGTGGCTTCGAGCGACTCAGAAAGGGCGGGAAAATTCTCTTTTACAAGGGGATTATTCTTAAGATCGAAGAGTGTCACGTTGGCTCCGATCACCAGCCGGCCGTCACGCCGGGAAACAGCCTTCAGCTCTTCAATGCCCTTCAGGTCGATGATGGCCGACGGTGTTGACAATCTATGCTTTACCAGAGGGATGAGATCTGTCCCGCCGGCAAGATAGCGGGCCTTTCCCTTGTTGTCCTTATACAGGGCAATAGCCCCGGCAACGCTCTGGGCTTTTTTATATTCAAACTTCGGCAGGATCATCACTTCACCCCCTTTTTCTTTTCCAGTATGTTTAAAACCCGGTCGGGCGTCAGCGGCAGCTCTGTAAAAAGTGCCCCCGTGGCATTCGTCACGGCACAGGCCACGGCGCTGTAGGCGTTCATGCGGACGGTCAGACCGCCTTCCTTGGCCCCGAAAGGCCCTGCGGGATCCTGGGAACTTACGATGATCGTCTCCATGTCGGGCATGTCACAGGCCAGGGGGACCTTGTATTCCAGCAGGTCCGGGTTCAACAAATGTCCCTGATGCCAGATGTTTTCCTCTGTAATCGTCGCCACACCGGCCTGTTGGATGGAACCTTCCATCTGGCCTTCCACCGCCATGGGGTTTATGGGACGCCCGCAATCGTGAGCCGCCGTGAAACGGGGGATCGTAATCTTTCCCGTCTCAGGGTCAATATCTACCTCCGCTACGGAGGTTCCGAAGGAAAACGTTCCGGCCATCTGGCCCCACGGCCTCGAGACCCATTCCCTTTCGAAATCGATGTTGGGGAAGTAAGAACCGGTTGTTACGATCGGTTCCCCTCTGAAAAAGGCCTCCCGGACTACCCAGGAGATGGGCATCTTTTTATCGGGTTCCTGCAGGCAGTAGGCCCTACGGTCTTTCAGACCTATGTCGGCCTCTTTCACACCGAGTTTTTCGGCGGCAATGGCAACAATCCGTTGGCGGGCCTTCTCACAGGCTGCTTTGACCGCATTGGCGCCTACGAAGGCCGCCGCCTGCGAGTAGGCCCCGGGATCGAGGTTGGTGACTTCCGTGTCGGCGTTCACCAGATTGATGTCCGCCATGGGAATACCGAGAATCTCCGAGGCAACCTGGATCACCATTGATTCGTTCCCCTGCCCGTTATCCACCAGACCGGTCACAAGGGTCACCTGACCATCATCATTGATCTTGACATAGCACGATGAGCCTGACCGGAACCCCATGGGAAAACCGCACATGATGGCCACACATCCCATGCCGATCCCTTTGAGTTTTGGTGTTTTGGCCCATTTCCTTTTGAAATCTGTTTTTTCGGAGGCCGCCTTGATCGTCTCTTTCAGGCCGCAACTGGTTATCTTGGATTTCGTCGCCGTCACTTCACCGGCCGTCAGACCGTTCTTGAGGCGTATCTCCACCGGATCCATGCCGAGCTCTTTGGCCATCAGATCCATCTGGGCTTCATTCCCGGCCAGGAAGGCCCTTCCGTGGCAACCGTACATCCCCCGAATACCTTTGTTCGTAAAGGCCCGGTATCCGTTGTAGCGGACGTTGGGAAAACGGTAACATTCTTCGTAAACATAGAAAGGGATGGAGGTGGCGATGGGACCTGTCGAGCTGTAGGCGCCGCCGTCATAGATGACCCGGTAGTCCTTCGCTACGATGGTCCCGTCCTTTTTCAGGCCCGTTTTCATTGTGGCGATAATTTCGTGGACCTGTCTGGAGCTGGTGGCGTTTTCCTCACGAGAAAGGACCAGCTTCACCGGCCTCCCGGCCCTGATGGACAAAAGCGATGCCACCAGGTCGCCCGGCGCCACCTCTGATCGCCCGCCAAAGGCGCCTCCGGAAGTGATGTGGCGGACACGCACCCGGTTGAGGGGTATTTTGAGAAGGTTTGAAAGGGCCTTGGCGCGAACATGAGGTCCGGCGTTGGGCATCCAGAGGTCAAGGTATCCGTTCTTGTAGGAAGCGACCACCGCATAGGGCTCCATCATCGCGTAGGCCTCACCGGCAGCCCTGAAGGTATCTTCGCGGACGAGGTAGGCCTTTCCCATGGCCTTGTCAACCTCACCGACATCAATAACAATGTGTATGTTGATATTGTTTTTGTACTCCTCGTGGATTTGAGGCGCACCCTCCTTCATTGATTCAATAGGGTCAAAGACGGCCGGCAGAGGCTCATAATCCACCTTGATCAGTGAAAGGGCCTCCAGGGCAGTTTCCTCGTCCACAGCAGCCACCGCGGCCACATCCTCTCCGATGTAACGGACCTTGTCCGTCGGGAGCATGGCGTGGTCCTGGGTGTATCGAAAGACGCCCCACTTGATCCCGTAGGCATCAAAACCGCTTATAGCCGCCTTGACACCCGGCACCTTCAGGGCCCGTTTGAGGTCGATACCAAGGATCCGGGCATGAGGATAGGGACTCCGCAGGACCTTGGCCACCAGCATGTTGGGAAGTTTTAGATCGGCGGTATAACGCGCCTCTCCCGTGACCTTGGCAAGAGAATCGCTTCTGACGACCCGTTTGCCGACGATATTGAGATCATCTATCATAGACACCCCCTAAAAATCTGAACAGCGCAGGTGCTGTTCCTCCATTCCTGAACAACTTATTTTCCATATTTCTCGTTTATGTGAGCCATAGACTCATCGATCGCCTTCAGGGTCAACTCCAGGTCTTCCTCCGTGTGCCTGTGACTGATATAGGCGTGATGGTGAGGAGTAAAGAAGAAGCCCTTGCGGATAAGCTGGGTGTAGAAATCCGTTCGTTTGCCTCTGGCGGTATTGGCCTCATCCTTCCGGAAGGTAATGAAAAACATCGGGGCCAGGCCGCTTAACTCGGCGCCGACGTTATATTTGTCAATAATGGCCTGTATTTTTGTGAGAAAACGGTTGCCTTTTTCCCAGATGCTGCTCAGGACATTGTCTCGCTCCAGGATCTCAATCGTCTTCAGGGCAGCGATATACCCGTCACTGTTCGGGAAGAAGGTTGACGAAATGAAAAGCTTGGAAGCGGCGGCCATCATCACATCGGTTTTGCCGGTTAAGACACTGATGGCGTATCCGTTGGCCATACCTTTTCCGAGGACCACCAGATCAGGGGAGACTTTATATAATTCCTGGGCACCACCCATGGCCAGCCGGAACCCGGTGCGGACTTCATCGAAGACCAGTATGGCCCCATACCTGTCGGCCAACTCTCTGACGCCTTCCAGGAATCCGGGCTTCGGGGTCTGCATCTTTTGATGAAGAGGGTGCCCGAATGGCGTCATGATGATGGCAGCGGTCTCCTTTCCGTGCTGGGCCATCAACTCCTCAAGTCGGGTGAGGTCGTTGTAATGAAACTCATAGACATCCTCGTAAAACTTCTCGGGAATGCCCCCTTTCATCTCCACACACCAGTCATGCCAGCCATGATAGCCGCAGCGTATAACCTTTATCCTGTTGGTGTAGGCCCTGGCAACCCGGATACTCGCCGTGGTGGCGTCCGAGCCGGTCTTCAGAAAAGTACTCAGCTCTGAGCAAGGCACAATTTCCCTCAGTTTTTTCGCCAGCTCATTCTGGTACCGCTGGGTCAGGGTGAAACAGAACCCTTTCTCTTTGATCTGTTTGATAACGGCGTCATCAACCTCTTCTTCTCTGTAGCCAAGGATAATCGGTCCATAGCCGCAGAGGAAGTCTATAAATTCATTGCCGTCAACGTCGGTCAATCGGCACCCCTGGCCGTATTCCAGAAAGATCGGGTACTCTCCTTCAATAAAATCGCCCGGTTTCCTCGCCCCCAGGACTCCCCCGGGAACCAATCCCTTGGCTTCTTCAAAAAGTCCCAAACTTTTTGTTATATTCAATTTGGCAGCTTCTTTCATAAGGACCCTTCCTAATATGGGTTAAATGGTTAACAATGAAAATACAAATAATGAATGTCGAACATCGAATTTCGAATTATGAAGTACTTTTTACCTTTCCTTCGACATTCAGCATTCATTATTCGATATTCGACATTTTCATGCCTCGTGGCCTCCTCATTGGGCATAAGGGTTTAAAATAAAAATAACGGCTCTATAATTCGAGAGGTTTAACGTCAATGCCTTTCACTTGAACGCTGGCATCCGGAGGATGCCTCTTCTTTAGCTCGGCCAAGCCGAGCGGCTTGACCCCTTGAATCCTTTTTCATTTCTCATACGGTTATTGTTGTTCCTTGACCCCTGAACCTTATACCCTGTACCTTACACCTTTCCTTAAATCGTCAGCATCGACCCGGTCGTCTCCGTCTGATGAATCTTAGCGCCCCTCTGGAGCAGGGCTGTCAGGAATTTCTCCGGATCGATACATCCTTCGGGGGCCACCACGCCCTTTACCGTAACCTC
>JAZDOU010000186.1:0-4311 GCA_043798385.1 Pseudomonadota bacterium | reverse complement strand
TCAAAAAGGATATTCATATTCTGGATAGCTTGTCCGGAAGCCCCTTTAACTAAATTATCAATAGCTGAAAGGACAATCAGTTGTCCGGTACGGCTATCCAGACTCCAACCGATCTGACAAAAATTGGATCCCCTGACCTGTAAGGTATTCGGCCATTCCCCTTCTTCGCATACCCGCACAAAGGGGGCCTCCCGATAAAACTCTTGATAAAGCCTTGCCAAACTCCTGAAGGAACTCTTTTTTACGGGTCTGGTGTAGATGGTCGATAGAATCCCTCTGGCCATGGGAACCAGATGCGGAGTAAAGGTGAGCCTGATCGGTTTCCGGGCTATCAAACTCAATTCCTGCTCTATTTCCGGGATATGCCGATGACCGCCGCCGACCTTATAGGCCCGAAAACCTTCCCCGGCTTCACAGAAAAGGCTCCCATAATTCAAGGTTCGGCCGGCCCCGCTGACGCCTGATTTGGAATCCGCGATGATCAGATCGGTTTTTATCAGTTTTTCTTTCAGGAGAGGGGCTATCCCCAAGATAATGCTGGTAGGGTAACAACCGGGATTCCCGATCAATCGGGCCTGCTTTATTTCTTGGCCGTGGATTTCAGGCAGGCCGTAAACGGCCTCATCCAATAACCAAGGGGCTTGATGGGAGACCTTATACCAGAGCTCATATTTATTGGCCTCTTGAAGACGAAAATCGGCACTTAAATCGATAACCTTGCATTTTGATTGCTCGATTATTTCAGGAATAAGTTCCATGGCCTTCTGGTGGGGGACGGCTGTAAAAACAACCTCAGAGTCCTTGATAATCTCTTTGAGATTTGGGGCCACGAAAGTCAGATCTCTGCACCCCAAAGAGGGAAAAATTCGATGGACCGGCTTCCCCTCATGCTGTCTGGAGGTAACCCGAATCACTTCCACCCCGGGGTGGAGAAATAAAAGGCGCAAAAGTTCCAGGCCCGTATATCCGGACCCTCCAACTACAGTGACCTTCTTCTTTTCTTTCTTCATGCCCTTTCACCCCTCAAGGAATAAAAAAGGGAAGGCCTTCTTCAGCCTTCCCTTGGGTTATCCTGTTTACAAAAATAATGATTATCGTTTGGAATACTGATAGCGAGCCCTGGCACCTTTCTGACCGTATTTCTTTCGCTCCTTGATCCTGGAATCCCGGGTAATAAACCCGGCTTTCTTCAACACGGTCCTCAATTGAGAGTCATAAACCAAAAGGGCCTTAGTGATCCCGTGTTTAATGGCCCCGGCCTGGCCGGATAGCCCCCCGCCGGTCACATTAACCAAGATATCAAATTTACCAACGGTGTCTGTCAACTCGAGGGGTTGCAGAACAACCATTTTGGCTGTCTCCCGGCTAAAATATCGGTCAATAGGTCTGCCGTTAATGGTTATCTGCCCGGTTCCCGGCCTCAACCAGGTTCGGGCGATCGCCTCTTTCCTTTTCCCTGTTGCGTAAAATTCCTTATCTGCCATAATCCCTTCCAGATTTTAAGATAGGTGCACGGGTTGCTGGGCCTCATGGGGATGGCTTGGCCCGACATAAACCTTTAATTTTCTGTTTAATTTTCGACCGAGGCTATTTTTAGGCAGCATCCCCTTGACGGCCTGACGGATGAGTTCTTCGGGCTTTTTCTCTTTCAATTTTTTAGCCGTAATGGATTTAAGGCCCCCGATAAATCCGGTATGTCGATAATAGATCTTTTGATCCATTTTTTTCCCGGTTAAAATGATCTTTTCGGCATTGACGACCACCACAAAATCCCCGATATCGGCATAAGGGACAAACTGGGGATTATTTTTGCCTCTTAACCGTTGGGCAACGACAGAAGCCAACCGTCCCAGAACCTTTCCTTCGGCATCAATCAGACACCAGCCCCGCTTTATATCGTCTTTCTTCGGAATGTAACTTTTCATTGTTTTATTAACTCCATATTATAAAAAGGTAAATAATACTTAATTATTTTTTTTTGTCAACAAAATTATTAATAGTTTTTTTGTTATGATTAAAAAGCGCCTATTCCTTGTAACTTCTTTTCAAATCGGATATATTTCCAAATCTGACATCATGGAGGCCTTTCCCCTTGGAAGAAAATACTATCAGCAACCTTGTTCCTCTCCAAAACGCCCTGGGCTATTGCTTTAAGGATATATCATTATTAAAACAAGCCTTAACGCATCGTTCCTTTGTCAACGAGCACTTGGACCCTGATTTGACCCACAATGAACGGTTGGAGTTCCTGGGAGATGCGGTTTTAAATTTAACTCTTAGTGATCTTTTACTTAATAAATACCCTAACTTGCCTGAGGGCAGTCTTTCGAAGATTCGGGCCGGTCAGGTCAATGAGAAAAAACTGGCCGATTTGTCCCTTCAATTAGGCCTGGGGGCCTTTTTGCTGATTGGAAAAGGAGAAGAATTGACTGGGGGCCGTGAAAAGCCCTCTATCTTAGCCGACACACTGGAAGCCCTTCTGGGGGCACTCTATCTTGACGGAGGATTTAATTCGGCCTTGATTTTTGTTGACCGTCTTTTCCGATCGGAGCTTGGGGATGATAACGACCTATCCAACCAGGACTTTAAGACCCTCCTGCAGGAATACTGCCAGGGAAAAATTAAAAAAGTACCGGTCTATACGGTCTTTCGAGAGGAAGGACCGGATCACAAAAAGGTTTTTTTCGTCGAAGTAAAAATTCAAGATCAGGTTCTTTCCAAGGGACAAGGCAGGACCAAAAAGGAAGCCCAACAAAGGGCCGCCGAACAAGCCCTGCTGCACTTGAAGCTCAAGGCTCAAGGCTGAAAAGGTTAATCTCTCAGACACGGGTTACGGCCTCCAGCCCATAGGGGCCTACGCCCCGGAGGGGTTGCGGGTTTTGAACCCGGATAGTGAGCCCCTTCTTTAACAACTCGTAACAAAAAAATTTTAAATATCTTTGAATAGACTTTGACTTAATGAATTCATGGGACCATTTATTATCCCCATCTTCCTCCCCCAAATGGGTTGTCCTTATCAGTGTCTTTATTGTCATCAAGAAAGGATTACCAATAGTCCCGGCAGGCTTTTGGACAGGGCAACCTTTTATTCCCTGGTTGAGACCGGGTTATCTTCCCGGCGAAAAAAAAACGGCCAGGAGAGTGAGATCGCTTTCTTCGGGGGAACCTTCACCAATCTCCCAGAGGAGGTTCAGGAACAAATACTGGAATGGGCGGCCCCTTATATATCTCAAAAAAAAGTGGGCTCCCTTCGTCTCTCGACCCGCCCCGATGCCCTTTCTGAAAAGAAGATTGAACAATTATTGACTTTTGGAGTCAGGACCATTGAGCTGGGGGTCCAATCCTTAGATGATAAAGTTTTAGACCTGTCGGATCGTGGACATACTGCCCAAGACGCTATCCAGGCCTTAACTTTATTAAAAAAATATCCCCTCACCATCGGGGTTCAACTGATGGCCGGTCTCCCAGGAGAGTGCCCGGAGACCTTCATGCGGACCATAAAAAAAGTGATCGCTCTGAACCCCGACTTGGTCCGAATCTATCCCACCCTGGTCTTTCAAAATACCCCTTTGGCCCAATGGCTGACAGAAAAACGCTATGCTCCCTTATCCCTTGAAGAAGCCGTGACCTGGTGCAGGCAGGCCCTGGAACTTCTTGAGGCCGCCGGGATCCGGGTTATTCGGTTGGGCCTTCAGGACCACGAGGGAATGCGTTTCGGAAAAGGCCTGATCGCCGGCCCGTTTCATCCTGCCTTCGGGTCCCTGGTCCGGGGAGAGCTGTACCTAAAAAAAATTATCCGGGACTTAATACCACGAAAGCCGCTTTCTTCACTATTGGACCTTCACGTTGCTCCCCAGGATAGAGACCATCTTTTGGGGAATAGAAGAAGGAACCTGGCCCTTTTAAGCCGGCAGATTGGTGTTGCCGATATTGAAATAAAAATCGACCCCCGATTGTCCCCCGGAACTTGGCGAATGGGTTAATGCCTAACCCAGGACCAGAACCAGAAAGGATACCATGTCATTCAAATCCGGCTTTATTACCCTGATTGGGTCTCCAAACGTTGGAAAATCGACCTTGCTGAATGCCCTTTTGGGGCAAAAAATTTCTATTGTCTCTTCCCGCCCCCAAACCACCCGGAACCGTATCTTGGGTGTCAATCATGTTTCCGGAGGGCAATTTATTTTCCTGGACACCCCCGGTATCCTGGCACCCAAAGGGTTACTAAACCAGTCCCTGGTCCAAGTTTCCTTAAAATCCCTGGCTGAGGTCAACCTGATCGTCCTGCTTATCGAACCTTTCTCCGCCCAG
>JAZDOU010000085.1:0-8083 GCA_043798385.1 Pseudomonadota bacterium | reverse complement strand
TTGGTGATATCGGACAACGCCTCGCCCCAGCTTTTTTTACGGCTGATCGGAGAAGACCGGATCACTGAAGACATGAAGCGTAAGGCCAGGGTCTACCAGTTTGATCGGGGCGAGCTTTTCTGGGGGACGGTCGGGGTCCATGAACTGCCGCAGTACAAGGCGGCCAAAAATAACCCCGATATCAATGCCGTTCCACGCACCTATTTTGCCCCCAAAGATCTCGGGTTCATCGAAGACAAGTACCAGCACGAGATCTTTCTTTTCGGCATGCCTTCCAAGATGTTTATCCTGACCGCCCCCGATAGCATCTGGGATCGCAGCCGGGTGCCTGAAGGGAAGTATTCTTTGCATGTGGAAGAATTCACCTGTCCGGCTCGATTGTTTTCCCGGAAAGAATGGAAACAGATGACCTTGGAATTTGTAGACGTGCTGTTCGAGCGCTGGGCGGAGTATGCCCCCAACATGACCAAAGACAACCTGATCGTCCATCGGATCACCAACCCGACGGATATTCAGGATACCCACCTGGACATGAAGGAAGGGGGCTGGTGTGAAGGGAACGTCTCCGGTGTTCAAAACGGGCGCTTCCGGGGCCTGCCGGGAGGATATAGGACGTTTGTTAAGAACCTCTATATGTGCTCATCAGGGGTTTATGGCGGCCCGGGTATCGGAAGGGGTTCAAGCTATAATTGCTATAAGGCCATTGCCGAAGATTTCAAGCTGCCCATGCCCAAGTACTAGCCTTAAACGGAAGCATAGAGGGTTAAATTCGAAACAAATCCAAATCACCCAAATACAAATGACCGAAACGTCCCCCCCTCCCTTGACGGGAGGGGGTTGGGGGGTGGGTGAAACCAGGGGAGAAAAAAGGCCGGATTTCACCCGCCACCCTTCCCACCCGGCAAAAAAGGGGGGGAAACGCGGGGGTCTTATCCGGGAGGCATATGCAGGCCATAAGTTTTCAACTTAACGGCATCCAGCGAAAGGTAATCACCGACCCGCAGCGCAGGCTCAGCGAAATCATCCGCCGGGACCTGAAGTTGACCGGCACCAAGGAAGGCTGCAAAGAGGGGCACTGCGGCACCTGTACCGTCCTGCTGGACGGACTGGCGGTTTTATCCTGTAAGATTCCCGTCATCAAGGTCCGAGGCCGGGCGGTGACCACTATCGAAGGATTGGGCACCCCCGACCGTCCGCACCCCCTGCAATTGGCCTTTGCCAAGGCCGGGGCAATCCAGTGCGGTTTCTGCACGCCTGGCCTGATCCTCCGCTCCCAGGCCCTGCTCTCCAAGAATCCGCATCCGTCACGCCAAGAAATCCAGAGCGCCCTGCAGCCCCACCTCTGCCGCTGTACCGGCTATCAGAAGGTCTTCGAAGCCGTCGAACTCGCCGCCGCCGTCCTGCGGGGAGAAGCCGGGCCTATATCCCTTCGGACCGAAGGGGATCTGATCGGCCAACCGGTGGTCCGCAGCGACGCCCTGAACAAGGCCACCGGCACGACCCTCTACGCCGACGACATCGCCGTGGACGGCTGCTGTTACCTGAAAGCCCTGCGCAGCCCTTATCCCCACGCCCAGATTCTGGAAATCGACCAGGCCGACGCCTGGCAGGCCCCCGGGGTCCTGGCGGTCTTCACCGCCGCGGACGTGGGCGGGAGCAATATCCTGAAAATGGCGGGGGACGACCAGCCCCTGCTCTGCGGGGACAAGGTCCGCTACATCGGCGACCCCGTGGCCGCCGTGGCGGCCCTTTCCGAGAGGGAGGCCCGCCTGGCCTTGAACCTGATCAAGGTGACCTACCGCCCGCTCGAACCAGTCATGACTCCCTGGGAAGCCCTGGAGGAAGGCGCCCCCCGGGTCCACGACGAGCAGAACAACCTGTTTTTTCAACAGCCGATCATCTTCGGTGGGGTCGAGAAAGGCCGGTGGGAGGCCGATGTTGCGGTAGAGGCCCGCTACACGACGCAAACGGTCGACCACGCCTACCTGGAGCCGGATTCCGGTATCGCTTTCATCCATGAAAATGGTCAATTGGTGATCATTTCCGGAAGCCAGAATATCCATGCCCACCGGAAAACCATCGCCGGGGCCATCGGACTCGATTTGGAGCAGGTCCGCATCATCCAGCCGCCCATGGGGGGCGCCTTCGGAGGGCACCTGGATGTGTCCGTGGGCGGTCTGATCGCCCTGGCCGCCTGGAAACTCCAAAGGCCGGTCAAAATGGTTTACACCCGGGCGGAGGTCTTCCAGGCTACCGTCAAGCGGCACCCCTTTTATATGGACTTTAAAATCGGGGCCGCCCAGGACGGCACCTTTACCGGCCTGGAGGTCGAACTGCTTGCCGACGGCGGGGCCTACAAATCCTTCTCCGCCAGCGTTACCACCCGGGGGCTGGTCCACGCCAGCGGTCCCTACCGCTTTCCCCAGGCCCATCTCCGGGGGCGGGCGGTTTACACCAACACGGTTGTGCGAGGCGCCATGCGCGGCTTCGGCGTGCCCCAGACCATATTCGCCCTGGAATCGGCCATTGACGAACTGGCCTTGAAAATGGGGATCGACCCATTGGAACTGCGCCTTCGGAACGCCTTCGTGCCTGGCGACACGACGGTCTGCGGCCAGATCCTGACCGATGCCTTCGGCTACCGGGAATGTCTGGAGACCCTGAAGCCCCATTACCGGCGGGCCCTGGAAGAGGCCAAAGCGCAAGGAACCGAAGCGGTGAAACGCGGCGTAGGGCTGGCCGGCATCTGGTTCGGCCCCGGCCGCAGCGCCCCCGATCAATCCGAGGCCTGGGCCGAGCTGCTCCCGGACGACCGGCTCCAGATCTGGATCGGCGCCGCCGACATGGGCCAGGGGGCAGAAACACTCTTCTGGCAGGTGGCGGCCCAGACCATGGGCTTCCCCCTGGAACGGGTTCGGGTCTGCACCACCGACACCCGTTTCACGCCGGACGGCAACTTTTCCGCAGGCAGCCGCCAGACCTATGTCTCGGGCCGAGCCGTCCAGATGGCGGTCGAAGCCTTGAAGCAGGCCATGGCCGACCACGGGGTCGACAATTATGACCAGATGAAAGCCCAGGGACTATCGACTATCTACCAGGCCATCAACCGACCCGAAACCACCAAGTTGGATCCGGCCGACGGCCACGGCGTTCCCTGGGAAACCTACTCCTTCGGGGTCCAGATGGCCGAAGTGGCGGTGGAGCTGAAAACTGGCAAGATCAAAGTCTTGAAAGTGACGGCGGTAAGCGACCTGGGCACGGTAATCAACCGCCAGATCGTGGAAGGCCAGATCGAGGGCGCCATCGTCATGGGTCTGGGCTACACCCTGACCGAGGAGTTCCGCTACAACCTGACGGATAGTTTTGCCAAATTCCGGATACCGCGGGCCAAAGACACTCCCCGGATGGAGGTGATCACCCTGAACATCCCGAGGAAAAAAGGTCCTTTCGGGGCCTCGGGCACGGCCGAATATGCTGATGCCCCGACGGCTCCGGCCATTATGAACGCTATCGCCCATGCCTGCGGCGCTCGCATCCGGGATCTGCCGGCAACTCCTGATAAGGTCAAGGCAGCCCTGAAGCAGGGTTCGGATCATAAATAGTTCTCATCCGGAAAAGGTCTTCCCGGATGAGAACATACAGCTGCCGGCAATCCTCTATAACCAGAAACCCTTTAAAAAAGGATTTCTGGCGAGAGTTTCATGCCGGTCCCCGAATGGGGACCTTAGTATAGGTCGATAAAATCGACCGGCCGAAATCCTGGTGTTTCCATCCGGAAATTCAAATTTCCGGATGGAAACTAAATAAATAATTTTACTGATTAGGTTTGAAAATTTTCTTTAGGACGCAAATACTCTTTAAATCCCCCTCAATCCCCCTTTTCCCAAGGGGGACTTTTAAACCCCCCTTTAACAAAGGGAGGGGGGGATCTTTCATGATTCGTGGCGCCCGCCTCAGGCGGGCATGAAGGCTTAGTACGTAAATAGAATCTGGGGTCCACCGGTCCTCGGTCCTATTTTCATGATTCGTGGTGCCATGCCCTTGGGCAGGGCATGGGAATTAATACGAAAATAGAGTTTGAGGTCCCTCGTTCGACCAGATCTATTTTCATGTCCCGGCTTCCGAAGGGAAGCCTCCTTTTAGGTCGGCAGATCGGCTCCCGGATGGGAGCCTCTTCGAAAGCTCGACAGACGGTCGGCTTTGCCGACCTTATAGAAAGGCTCCCATTCGGGAGCCGCGTTGAGCAGCCCGACCGTATCGTGGCGCCCCACCGGGGGCATGACCGCTTAATCCGAAAATAGATTATAAATTCCCCCCCACCTCAATCCTTCCCCGTCAAGGGGAAGGAAGTTAATCTATCTCCCTCTCCCCTGGCGGCCTCCGGCCCAGAGGGGCCTATGCCCCGGAGCGGAGAGGGCTGGGGTGAGGGGGGTCATCTATGAGCCAAAAGGCGGGCGACTCTATTTTTATTTTTTGGTCACACCTGATGGTTTCAGAGAGTCAAAAGGAATAAGAACCCTGAAAAGGAAGAAAAAATATGGGATCAGATCTCGAGCGGTTGGTCAACGCTGCTAAAGAAGGTGATAAAAAGGCCCTGGAAGACCTAATTTTAAAGATTCAAGATAAGATCTATGGGCTTGCCCTGCGGATGCTCTATAATCCGTCCGATGCCGAAGATTCCTCTCAGGAAATCCTGCTCAAAATCATTACCCATCTGAGCACTTTCAGAGGAGAAAGCTCATTTACTACCTGGATGTACCGAGTGGCCGTCAACCATTTGTTGACCATACGTAAGCGTAGGGCGGAATTAGAAGCGGTGTCTTTTGAAGAATACGAAAAAAGCCTTGAACTGGATATATCTATAGACTGGCAGGAGTCCCATTCCAGCGCCTTACAGAATATTTTTTTGGAGGAGATCAGGATAAGTTGCTTGCAGGGGTTGCTGCTTTGTCTGGATAGGGAACACCGCCTGGCCTATCTTCTGGTGGATGTTTTCGATGTGAGCGGCGAACAGGGGGCGGCCATCCTTGGGATTACACCGGCAGCCTTTCGCAAGCGCCTTTCGAGGGCCCGCGGAGGGATACAGGCCTTTCTGATGAAAAATTGTGCCCTGATGAATCCGGACAATCCCTGCACCTGTGAACGCTATCTGATTTCTCAGCATTATATGGAAAGGGTTGAGGAGAAAGATTTAGTTTTTGCCAAACATCCTTGCCGCGTCAGGCAGGAAGGAGGCACCTTGAATCGAATCAAGGAAATGGATGAACTGACCCAAATTGCCACCCTATATAAGCGGTACCCTGATTTTCGTGCCCCATCCACTTTGATCGAAAATATCCGAAATTTGGTTCAATCGAATAAATATGACTTACTCTGAAAACAAAATCGAAAGGAGTTCCCATGGAGAAGATGATTGCGGTTTGTGGAATCAAATGCAACGAATGCCCGGCCTTTTTGGCCACCCAAGAAAACGATGACTTCAAGAGGAAGGAGGTCGCGGAAATGTGGTCCAAGGAATTTCAGGCCGCTTTCAAACCGGAAGACATCAATTGCGACGGCTGCACCTCCGGCCAAGGACGGCTTTTCAGCCATTGTCAGGTTTGTGAGATAAGGAAATGCGGCCGGGAAAAACAATTGAAAAACTGCGCCTACTGCGATGACTACATCTGCTCAAAATTGAATGAATTGTTTCAGATGATCCCCCAGGGGAAAACGGTTCTGGATGAAATAAGAAAAGGGCTCTCTTTATGAAACAGGCCCCATTCTGTCTTTTTGAAACACCGCTGGGCCCTTGCGGGATCGCCTGGAAGGAGACGGCGACCTGTACCTTGACGCCGGTGGTGACCTTCATCCAGCTTCCCGAAGCCGAGAGGAGCTTGACCGAAAGACGACTGGCCGGGAGGTCCGGAGGTCGCAAGGCGCGCCTGGTACCGCCCGGCATCGCCGGGATCATCAATAAAATTCAGAAGCATTTGCACGGGGACCTGCAGGATTTTCAGGACATTGCCATTGACCTGGAGGGCGTCGGTCCTTTTGCGCAACAGGTATATGAAGGGGCCCGAAAAATCCCGGCAGGACGGACCATGACCTACGGCGCGCTTGCGACGGACTTGAACCGGCCCAGCGCTTCCCGGGCCGTAGGACAGGCCCTGGGAAAGAATCCGATCCCGCTGATCATTCCCTGCCATCGCGTTCTGGCTTCCGGCAAACGGCCGGGAGGATTTTCCGCCCACGGCGGAGTGACCACCAAGGCCAGGCTGCTGGCCATTGAAGGGGCTACGCTTGGAACACCGGCCACCATCAAATCGAAGAGAGACTTGCTCCGGGCGGCCGCCTTGCTGAAAAAACAAGACCCGCGTCTTGCCGGTTGCCTGGCCAGACCGATTGAGTTCAATTTGCGGCCGGATCATTCTCCCTGTGCAACACTGATCGAGGCTGTGGTCCATCAGCAATTGTCCCCCAAAGCCGCTTCGACCATCCTCGGCAGGGTGACGGACTTGTATCCGGGTTCGAAAATTCCCGATCCCGCCGAGTTGCTGAAGACAGAGGATGAACCATTGAGGAAAGCGGGCTTGTCCAAAGCGAAGATTAAAGCCTTAAAAGATATTGCCAGAAAGACCCTGGATGGGACCGTACCTTCATCCGAAGAGATCGTTTCGCTCAGCAATGAAGAGATCATAAAACGGCTGACCTCGATTTATGGTGTGGGCCTATGGACCGTGGAGATGATGCTGATCTTCAATCTTGGTCGTCTGGATGTCTTTCCAATAGGTGATTACGCGCTCAGAAAAAGTATATCGGAAGTATTCGGTATGAAGGAAGTCCCTACGCCGAAACAAGTGAACGCCCTGGGTGCCTTATGGCGGCCCTATCGCACGGTGGCGTCGCTGTATCTCTGGAACACCATCAATTCGTGATCTGGATGGGACCGAAGAAAAACCATTACCTTTACCTCGAAGTTGCATAAAAAATGATCGGTAAAGTGTTTTCCCCCAAATAAAGCGGCTTGTTCTAATGATTTCAGCGCCGGTGCCAAAAGTCACCCCAAATGAAGTTCGGATCTCAAGAAAATATCGATCAATCTTTACCTCCCAGGGCGTTGGCCGCTCCCGGCCGCAGGCCCTCCCTCTTATTTGAATTCCAGGGCACCACTCTCCAAAAGGGTCAAGGCCTCAAGGTACATGCCCCGTTTTAAGGTTCGGTAAACCTGGCGATCTTTATTGGCCAGGGCAGCGGCCCGGGAGATGGCCCGGGACAAAACCTGGTCAGCCGGGAGGGCTTCATCGACGATCCCCCAGGCCTGGGCCTCGTTCCCCCCGACCCGGACACCGGTAAGAATCAAATCCCGGAACACCACCGGAGAAAGCCGGCTTTTAATCAAGGCCGTCATGCCCGGGGCCAGAGGGATGTTGATGTCAACCTCCGGGAGGCAGAAAAACCCGCGATCGGATCGCATCACCCGAAAATCATGGGCCAAGGCCAGCATGGCCCCGGCGGCAAAGGCGTGTCCGTTGACGGCCGCCACGGTCGGCACTGGAAAACCCATGACCCGTCCGAGGAAGTTGAGGACGGCGCTGATGAATTCCTGCCGTTTGTTTTGTCCATCACCCATGAGCCAGGCCAGATCCAGCCCGTTGGAATAAAACTTGTCTTCCCCTCCCACCGTAACCAGGGCTGCCGGCCCGCTGGATTGTTCGACCGTGTCCAGCGCCTGGTTCAAGGCCGCGATAAAGGGGAGATTAAAGCGATTCTCGCCGCTGTGCATCGTCAGGATAAAAACCTCCCCTTCTTGTTTAAGGTCTACAAGTGCCATAGCGAATTTTTCCTCCTATTTGGATTGGTCTGAAAGATTACCTCATTAAGGAAGTTTTTCGTTGACCTGGGATTGTAACCTATTTATTTTAGGTTTTGAAAATTATTTTAGTCGTGGAAGTTTCCCGGACCGTTTATGATAGACTCGTAAAAAGTCAGAGTTTATTGAACAGACGTTCCGGGGTCTGAATTTCAATTGTTGTACAAAAGGCAAATTGTAGCCCAATCCCGGCCCAATGGCGAACATGAATCGAGCCGGGCCTTCACCCAA
>JAZDOU010000084.1:0-3601 GCA_043798385.1 Pseudomonadota bacterium | reverse complement strand
CGGATCAAGTCCGGAATGACAGCATTTAAATGTTTACATGCCGAAGTAATAGTTATTCCAACCAAGAAAGGTCCGGATGATGGGTATGCCATTGCGTGGCTTGCTGGTAGGCAAAGGCCACTTTCAAAGCCGTATCTTCCTGGAAGGGTTTGGCATAGATCATCAGACCGATGGGCAGGCCCTCCCGGGTAAATCCACAGGGTACAGAAACCGCACAGAGGTTTAAGATATTACCAAGGAATGTGTTGCGCAGGTAGTTACCATTGAGGAGCCGATAGCTTTCCTTCGATTTCTCCACTTCCTCTAATGATTTGGCCGGAATCATGGTTGTTGGGACGAGAAGGGCGTCAATGTCATTAAGAGACCGGACTATCCCAGCCCTAAGGGCCTTCCACTGGCGTAGCTCGATCAGATAGTCCGGGGCGGATAACCTCCGGCCGTCGATCATCCGCTCCGCTACAATAGGATCCAGTTTATCAAAGTGGTCTTTTAACAGCCTTTCGTTGACCACACAGGCCTCGGCGGCGATCATCCAGGCCTTTTTTCTGGAGGCGAAGGCTTCCGTCACTTCCGGCACATTCCGGGATTCCACCTGGGCGCCTAAGGTCTGAAACACCTTGCCGGTCTCCCGGACCGCTTGTTCTACTTCAGGATCTACATCATCGAAAAAAACATTTTCCCCAAAAGCGAGACGCAGTCCTTTGACCCCCTTCTTTAAAAGAACCGGCGAATCGTGACCGGGGATGTTGAGAGTTGTTTCATCTTGAGGATCCGGGCCTTGTAGAACTTGATACATTATGGCCGCATCTTCCACCGAGCGGGTCAACACCCCTACCGAATCCAAGGTCCAGCTCAAGGGATAAACCCCGTATCGGCTGATTCGTCCCACGGTAGTTTTCAGTCCTACAATCCCACAAAGGGCAGCCGGGACGCGCACGGATCCCCCGGTATCCGTTCCCAGGGCCGCCGGCACCAGGCCGGCGGCCACGGCCACGGCCGATCCGCTGCTGGAACCACCGGACACAAATGGCCGAGAAAGCCAGGGATTCAAAGGCGTACCTTGATCGTGGTTAATGCCTACTCCGCTAAAGGCAAATTGTACGGTGTTGGTCTTGCCCAAGAGGACCATCCCGGCCTGGGAAAGGCGCTGAACGGCGGTGCTATCCGTTTCAGCGATGTTTTGGGAAAGCAGCCCGCACCCCGCGCTGGTAGGAAATCCTTCCACATCAAAGAGATCCTTGACCGCATAAGGAATTCCCGGAAGAAATTCCCCGGATTGGCCAGACTTGATCAAGAGCTCAGCGTTTATAGCTTCTTTCAAGGCACGCTCTTTGGTTATGATCTGAAAAGCTTTCAACCGTCCATTCAATCGTTCAATACGGGAAAACAATAGTTCTACTAGGCTCCTGGGACTCAAGGCATTGGTCCGGAACAGATTAACCAACTCAGAGATGGTCGAAAATGAAAAATCAGACATGATGGTCCTGTAAAAAGTCAAAGGATTAATTAGGGCGTTTCAGGGTCTGGACCGGCAAAGAAACTTAAGGGTCTATAGCGGACAACCGTTCAAATCTCGACCCCGAAATGTCTTGCCGCCATACTACCTTTCTATTCAAAAAAAGGAGGAGTGTCAAGATGTTTTGCCCCTTTCCCTGACCATTTTAGAAGACCGCAGGCCTTAGAGCGACTTTAAGGATTGACTTTTTTAAAAATACTGTAAAAATATAGCAAATTCTTTGAGGAAAGAGGAAATTATAACAATTTTCCGTTCCTGTCGGAAAGGAGGTTCCCATGAATAAAAGGATCTTATTTTTGGTAGGAAGTCTATTTCTTGTTTTTGTTTTAACCCCGATGGCTCAATCCCAGACCTTTGGTTCATCTAAAAAGTTTATGCCCAATGTAATGGGTATGCCTCTGGAACGAGCCAAAGCGGCCTTGGCTCAGGCGAAAATAACCGGCTGGGGAGCGCGGCCGCACCTGACCAATAACCAGGGGCAGAACCAAATCGTGTTTGCTCAAAATCCCATAGCCGGCAAACCCATCGAAGGAGCGCCCGTACTGGATTATTATCAGTATCAGGCTGCTCAGCGGGTCATGCCCAATGTAGTGGGTATGCCTCTGGAACGAGCCAAAGCGACCTTGACTCAGGGTGGAATAACCGGCTGGGGAGCGCGGCCGCACCCGACCAATAACCAGGGGCAGAACCAAATCGTGTTTGCTCAAAATCCCATAGCCGGCAAACCCATCGAAGGAGCGCCCGTACTGGATTATTATCAGTATCAGGCTTCCCAGCGGGCCATGCCGAATGTCATTGGTCAGGATCTGGAGCAAGTGGGGAAAATGTTAACTTCCTTTGGAAATCCCGTCAAGAATGAATTTCAAAAAACCCCCAACCAGGCTCAGGACAATAAGATCTTTTTCCAGAATCCCAACCCCGGGACTCCGTTACCCCCAACTCAGACCATTTTACTTAAAGCCTATAAATTTGAAACCGTTATGGTGACCGTCCCCAATGTGGTCGGCCAGGGTTATATATGGGCCATGGAAACTTTTGTGGCAGCCGGACTTGCTCCCAGACGCCGGGACAAGGAAACCTATGACCCGAAAGAGAATGAAAAGGTCTTTGGGCAGGGTATCGCCGCCGGCCAGAAAGTACCCAAGGGAACGGTGATTGACTTAATTGTTCTGAAATTACCACCTGCCGAGATAACCGTGCCTAATGTGGTTGATATCCCTTATCCTGAAGCTGCAAATGTTTTGAGCAGGTCACTTCTTACAGGGGTAATGGTTCAAACTGCAGAAAAAACCAACGACCCTCAAAAAAATGGGAAGGTTTTTAAACAGAATCCTGAGGCAGGCAGGAAGGTCGCTAAACATACTGTGGTTCACCTTCTTTTGTATCACTACGAATCATCCAATAAAGTAAAGGTGCCTAACGTAGTCGGTATGCTGGCGCCGAATGCCTTCTTAACTATTAAAGCGGCCGGATTACACGAATATTGGGACGCTCCCGTACAATCTCCAGGAGACAAAAACCAGACGGGAAAAATTATTTCTCAAGATCCGCAACCCGGCCAACAAGTGGAAAAAGGATCTCGGGTGAAAGTAATAATATGGATCTTTCCATTAAAACAACCCAACGTCCTTGGCTTACCTATTTCAGAAGCAGAACGTTTGGCAAGGGCGGGTGGTTTTGATAATATAACGGTAAGATATAACAAAAACACGAATAAAAGTCTGAATGGTATAGTATGTGGAGCAGAATATCCGGTAGATTGGTTACACATCAATCGTAGAGCGAATTTTACTGTTTGGAAATATGAAGGCCCTTAGACTGCAGGTACATAAATGAGCAAGTTAAATTTTAAAATCCGATATATTCCAATTTTTATTCTTTTTCTGGGAACGCTTTCCGGCTGTCTGGAAGTGGCCTTGCCCCCTTTGAAACCCCTTCCTGAACTGGACCGGACCGCTCAAAAAAAACTGATCCAGGAATGGGAAAAGAGCGGCCCGCCGGTTTATCAGAGCACCATTTCCCCCACCCCCCTGCCTTCCAAAGAACGGTTGATTCCCCCGGTAGGCAAAGAAAATGTCTACGGTA
>JAZDOU010000082.1:0-5038 GCA_043798385.1 Pseudomonadota bacterium | reverse complement strand
GTGATCCGGGCGGAACCGGGCATGGCGTGTCAGTAGAGTGCCAATATTCATAGCTTTTTAAACCATCAGGTATTTCTTGCGTACTTCTTCGTTTGCTTTTAAATCGGAAATGGTTCCCTGGTAACGGATGGCCCCCTTGTCCATTACATAAGCCCGGTCGCTTAAGGACATGGCCAGACCGACATTATGCTCACAGATGAGCATGGTTACGCCTAACTTTTTAATCTCCATGAGTTGTTCGCCCATGGCTTTTACTATCAGGGGCGCAAGGCCTTCTCCCGGTTCATCCAGAAGAAGCAGCGAAGGATTCGTCATCAGGGTACGGGCAATGGTGAGCATCTGCTGCTCTCCTCCGCTTAGATGACCTCCCATGTTGCTGTCCAGATCCTTTAACTTGGGAAAGAGGGAATAAATCCGGTCGAGGTTCCAGATGCTCCCGTCGAGCTCTCTTTTTGCCAGCAGAATATTCTGGCGAACCGTTAAATCCGGAAAGATCCTGCGGTCATCAGGAACAAAGCCGACTCCCATCCGGGCGATACGATATGGAGGCCTGCCTGCTATCTCCTTTCCCTGAAACCGTATGTTTCCTTTTTTGGGGGGGGTAAGCCCGATAATGCTTTTTAAGGTTGTGGTCTTGCCGGCCCCGTTTCTTCCCAGAAGACAAACAGATTCCCCTTCCTCCACATGCATGGAAATTCCGAAAAGAATATGGCTGGTGCCGTAATAGGTATGGATATCTTTCAGCTCAAGGATCATGCTGCACCGCCCAGATAGACTTTTTGAACCTCTTCACTCGCCCGTACCTCTTCAGGGGTTCCGTCTGCGATCATGCTGCCCTGGTGAAGAACGGAGATCCTCCGGGCAATTCCGAAAACCACCCCCATATCGTGTTCGGTAAAAAGGATGGTCAGGCCTTTCTTGTCCACCAGATTTTTAATCATTATCATAATACTTTCCGTCTCCTCCGGAGACATCCCGCAAGTCGGTTCATCCAGAAGCAACAACTCCGGTTTGGTCCCCAGAGTCACGGCCAGTTCCAGTCTTTTTTTGTCTCCGTGCGAAATGGAATCCCCGTTGACATGGGCCTGATCGGCCAGCCCTACGTCTTCCAAAATATTCCAGACTTCTTCACGGAAATATTTCTTAGCCGATGAGAATAAATTCAGGGCCACCCTCTGCCGGGATAAAAGGGCCATAAGAATGCTGTCATAGACTGTAAGCTTCGGGTAGATGCTGGTGATTTGAAATGAGCGGGTAATTCCCAGCCTGCATCTCCGGTAGGGAGGCAGTTTGGTAATCTCTTTTCCCTTAAAGAAGACATTTCCTGAATCGGGACGGTGATATCCGGTAATAAGATTAAAGAAGGTTGATTTCCCTGCGCCATTGGGTCCGATTATGGCATGGATATCTCCCTGATTCACGGAAAAGCTCACATTATTGGTGGCAAGAAGTTTTCCGAATTCCTTTACTAATTTTTTGGTCTCAAGAATCACGTTCTAATCATCCTTATTAATTATTCTCAGGATTGCTGCCCTCTCTTTTTCCTGTTATCCAGTTTTTCCTTTATAAAACCTAAAATTCCTCCCGGTAAGAAAAATATTACAATCAGGATCAGAGTTCCCATGATGATGGGCCAGAAATGGGTGAATCCTAAAATATAGGCATGGAAAAAGGTGATAATGAAAGTGCCCAGAACCGGTCCGAAAAAGAGTCCTGCCCCTCCCAGGATAGTCGCCATGACAGGTTCTCCGGATTTAATCCACATAAGGGTTGAAGGGGCCACCGAACGGTAGAAAGGCGCCCAGAGTGCGCCGGCCAGGCCCGCAAAGGCTGCGGAAATTACAAAGGCGGTTAACTGATATCTGGCTATGGGAATCCCCAAAAATTCAGTGCGCTCGGAATTCTCCCGCATTGCCTTGAGGATATATCCGAAAGGCGAATTGGTTATACGCCAAAGGATAAAAGCGGCGATGCAGAAAACAAGGAGTACGAAATAGTAATAAGAAATGGGTGTTTTCAAAAATTCCGGGGGAAACACTCCCTGGATGCCGTCGTCGCCGCCTGTAAAGTCATGCCATTTGTAGATGATGACGAATATAAGCTGGCCGAAGGCGAGAGTAAGTATTGAAAAATATATCCCCCTGAGGCGGACGCAGAAAATTCCTATTATCAGTCCGGCCAAAGCGGCCAATCCGATTCCGGCTAAAAAACTCAGCCAGAAATTTATCTGAAATTTGGTCATAAGCATGGCAATGCCGTATCCTCCAAGGCCATAGAAAGCCGCCTGGCCGAAAGGAAGCTGCCCCATGTGACCGAAAAGCAGATTGAAACTTAAGGCAAAGAGGCTCATGATCAGCGCCTCACCAAGAATCAGCAGATAGAATTCAGATATCACATAAGGGGCGGCAATGCCTGCCGCTACCAGGAGTATCAGCCACCATCCGCTCTTTAACCATGAACTTTTCTTATCCGTCGTGTTGTTTGCTTCCATGCCTATCTTTCCGGCCTCCCGAAGATACCCCAGGGGCGAATAACCAGTACAATGGCCATGACCATGAAGATAAAGGCCAGGGCCAGCTCGGGTTTATACATAATACCGAATGAATATACCTGGCCGACTATAAAGGAACCCAGAAGGGTTCCGGGCAGGCTTCCCATACCGCCGATAACGACCACCGCAAAGCATTCGACAATGATCTCGATGTCCATACCCAGCGCTATGGCTCCGTACGGGGCTGTCACCGCGCCGCTAAGCCCGGCTATAAAGGCGCCAAGGACGAATATCGAGGTGAAAAGCCAGGGTATGGGAATACCCAGGGCCGAGACCATATCCCTGTCATGGGCGGCAGCCCGGATGATATCCCCAAGGCGCGTCTTATAAACGAGCCACCAGAGGAAAAAAACCAGCACCAGGCCTAAAATGATGATAAAAAAATTATAGGAAGGAAAGGGAAAACCAAAAAGAAATACGGCCTTGGTAAAGGGTTCGGGTCTGGGGATGGAGAGAAATTCTCCTCCCCAGAACCATTTCACGATGTCTGTAATAATAAGAATAAGGGCGTAAGTGGCAAGAAGTTGCTCCGGCCAACCCCGCGCATAGAGGCGCCTTAAAATTGTGCATTCGATTAAAAGCCCTATCCCGGCAATAACAAGGGCGCTTAAGAGAGTTGCCACATAGAAGCCATATACCGGAATAAGGAGCCACTTCCATATGCTGTAAGAGAGAAATGCTCCCAGCATGTAAAGGGATCCATGTGCGAAATTCAGGACCCTTAAGACCCCGAAAGTCAGGGATAGGCCTGAGGCGACCAAAAAGAGCAGGGCGCCTCTGGCTATCCCGCTTAAGAATTGATTGAAAAGGACATCAAATGACATAGGATTTTCCTATCGGGTTACACCCGTCTTTTTCCAGACTTCCCTGACACCTTCTTCAGACCGCCATACCTGATCTCCCGGAACCCTGACTATATCTTTCCAGATCTTGAAAGGATAGTTGGGATCCTTTGCTATGATTCCCTGGTAGCAGGGTACGCTTCCCATGTGATCAAGAGGCCGGATTGTAAATTTACCCCGCAAACTGTCGAGGGTGATGCCTTCCATGGCTTTGATGACCTTTTCAGTGTCTGAAGATTTTGCCTTTTCAACTGCTGCTTTGATCAGATAGACCGAGTCATAAGCCTGTACAGCCCATGAATCGGGATAGGCGCCACGGGCTTTCCTGTATTTTCCGACAAATTCCATCATCTTGGGGTTTGGGTCCATAAAGAAACAGCCTCTTCCGAATGCCATTATTCCTTCAGGGGCATCAGCGCCAAGGGCTATGAAGACCGGCAGATCATAGAGGGCAATAAACGGGATTTTTTCAAAAAAACCGTAAGGGGCAGCCTGCTTGGTAAAGGCAACCAGGTCGCCGCCGAAGAGTGAGCTGTGGACCGCGTCGGGCTTCTGTGCCATGATGGCGGTAATAAATGATGTAAAATCCTTTTCTCCCGGTTTGGGCCATGCCTGATAGAGGATTTCAGAATCCGGAACAAGCTTTTTGATCTCCTCGGCAAAGGCGGCTTCTTCGCGTCTGCCGTACTCATAATCCGGGGCGATCGTGCAGAACTTTTTGGCAGCCGGATATTTTTTATTCATGAAACGGGTAGCGGCAACAGCTTCCATGTAAGTATTGGGAACGACCTGGGTCACATAAGGAGTGAATTTATCAACTACCTGTCCCTCTGTATTTGCCATACATGTTACACGAAGAACTTTGCTTTCGGCGTGCACCACCTGAACTGCCAGGGCCACCCCGCTGCTGCAAGGGCCGATCAGGAAATGGACTTTTTCCCTTAAGATAAGGTCTTTCGTCTCTCTTGCGCCGACATCCACTTTCATTTCAGTATCACGGACAATAAGATCCAGTTTTCTGCCCATGATTCCGCCCTTGGCATTGATTTCATCGACAGCGATTTTGATTCCCTGGACTGCCGATTCGGAGAGCATGTAACAGGGTCCCGCGTAGTCCCAGATGGCTCCGAGGCGGATGGGGTCTTTGGTGTCGGCTTTCACAGCTGCTTTAGGCGCCGCGGCTTTGGCGTCGGCTTTAGCTGCCGGAGCTCCCGCCTGTGTTATTCCCGGGGCAAAGATCATGGTAAAAATAAAGACAAAAACCGCTAACATGGCCAATCTTTTCATTTTTAACCTCCCTTTTGTTTGGATTCTATTGTACAAAAATCAACCACCTGAAACACAGAGAATGCAAGGATAAATGCTTTTAATGAAGCCGTCAAAACTTACTATTTTTCGGCGTATGTCAGGACCATTCCGCCGTCAAAGAGCAGGTCTCCTCCGATCAGATATTTTGCAAAACGGGAAAAACCGAAAACAAACAGATTTCCAACTTCTATGGGACTCATCATCTCTTTTGTCCGGGAATTGCCAAGCATGACCTTTTCAACGACCTCTTCAGGTGAGATTCCCCGCTGCCTTGCCTGGGAAGGAATCTGTTTGAGGGCAAGCGCGGTTTTCACAAAGCCTGTGCTGATGGAAAAAG
>JAZDOU010000077.1:0-23165 GCA_043798385.1 Pseudomonadota bacterium | reverse complement strand
GCGGGGTTGCGGCTCTCTAAGCAAAGCGGCACATCCACCCTTTTGATGACTGCTTCCGTCACCTGAGGCAGCACGGCTTCTTCGTTCAGGCCGAAGGCCGCTACGCTGATCATCAGGATATCGGCTCCGGCCTCCACCTGTTTGATGGCTTCCAGACCGATGAGTTCCATCTCCCCGGACTTCATGGCTTCCTTGAGCGGCCCTTTGCCGAAAGGGTTAATCCGCTCTCCGATCAGGACCGTGGGTCGCCCGTCTCCGATAGGTACTTCCTTACCCTTGGGACTGAGTACCGTGGTTTGCACAACTCCTCGCTAACTTTGCAATCAATAAATCCGAAATCCAAAATCCGCAACCCGTAACCCGCAATCCGCAATTAATAGACCCCGTACTCCCTGGTGAAATCGAACAGGGCCCGCACATTTTCCGGCTTGGCATCATCGAGACCGGTGGAGGCATCCATAATGTATCCCCCGCCCTTTCCCACGGTATCGATCAATTTTTTACAGCAGGCCCTGACCGCCTCCGGGGTACCGGTTGCCAGAATGGAGAGGGGCACGTTGCCCCGAATGCAGACCGTCTCACCCAGTATGGCCTTGGCCTTGACCAGATCCGTGGCCTCAAAGGCATAGCAGGCCTTCCCTGCCGGGATATCTTTAATGATCTCCAGTCGAGAGGTGCAATTTCCTTCCCATAAGGGACAGGGGGTCAGACCTTCGTTGATCAGGGCGACCAGCAACTCCCGCAGCGTCGGCCAGAAAAATTTTTGGAATTGCGACATGGACATAAAGCCGTCCAGACCTTTATGGATCGGGATGAAGACCCTGGGAATCCCCGAGGACTTAGCTGAATTCACGCCCATCTCGAGCATGATGGGCAGGAGTTTCTCGCAGGCTTGAATCACCTTTTCCGGCCGGCGGTACATGTCGAGCATCTGTCCTTTGGTCCCCCGGAAAAAATCACCCAGCGTATCAAAGGGGGCCTGACAGATGCCCCCCACCTGAATGGGAAATCCCAGGGCTTTAGCCTCCTCGACGAATTTTCGGGAGTAGGAAGCCAGGCGAGCCGATTTTTCTCCGGCTTTCTTTAGCACTTCCAGGGCCTCGATCAGTTCCGGAGAACTGAAGGGGGCGAATCCGTGCGGGGTGCCCATGTAATAGGTAATAAATCCATGAAGGGGGGGCAGTTTTTCAAAGGCCTTCAGGGCGCCGTAAATACGCGGCCAATACCGTCTGATCATAAAATCCGTGGGATCAAGCAGGAAGTGATCATACTCTTCGGCCTTCATATATTCCCCTTCGACAAACTGATACGTATCGTTAGAGGAAAGTCCATGACCGGGCCAGACTAGTTGCCGGAAATCGAGGGCCTCTAAAAGAGGACCTAAAAAGCGCAAGGGATAGGGATTATGGGCCATGTCCGAGGGAAATTCGGTAAAAGCCCTCCATTCGGCCTCCCAGAGCTTTTCCGGATCATACATGACCTCTTCGACGGTCAGGCCGGCATATTTGGCCGGAAAAAATCCGTAAAAAACCAAAACAGGTACCCTGTCGGGGACCTGGAGGGCGATGGCATCCAAAACCCTCTTTTCCCGTTCCTGATAAAGTTCTTCCGGGGTCTTAGTCATGGCCTCACCCTCCAATCCACTGTTTACAAAGGGTTACGGCCGCGGCGGCATCCTTGCCATAGGCATCGGCTCGGGCGTATTTCCGGACCTCTTCATCCATTTGACCGCCGCCGATCATAATTTTAACCCTCTGGCGCCAGCCTGCCTCTTCTATAGCCCGGACCGTTTTTTCCATGGAATCGAAAGCCAGGGTCAGAAAGCCGCTCAAGCCCACCACCTGAGGCTGGAATTCCTTTATCTTGTCGACAAACACCTTAACCGGGACGTTAATGCCCAGATCAAGCACCTCATAGCCGCTGACATCCAACATAAAGGTGACAATATCTTTTCCGATATCATGAATATCACCGGCCACGGTCCCGATTAAAACCTTGCCTTTCTTGGTCGGAGCCTCCCCTTTGTTCAGAAGGGGTTTAACCTTGTCGGAGATGGTTCGCAAGATCTCACCGGCCAGAACCAGGTCAGGGATAAAATACTCTTCGGTTTCAAATCGCTTTCCCACGATCTCCATGGCCGAGCGGGCATCATTAAGGATTCCCATGGGATCCATCCCACCGTCAATCAACGTTTCCACCCGGGCATAGGTCTCTTCCTCCTTTAAATCGGCCATAAGGACAACCAGTTCCTTATCCATCTAAGTCCTCCCCGGTTTATATTTTTTGTTGCCTATTGGTTATTTTTGGTTTATTTATTTATTGGTCTAATATTTTATTTGTTTTAAAGATTATGTCAATGAAAATTCTTTATTGAAAAAATTTTTTTTATTTTCTATTCTTCTCTCAATTAAAAGAGGTCGTTATGCCGAAATTTAAACCGATTAAACAAATGCGTGTCTCTGAAGAAGTGGCCGGACAACTCAAGGAATCCATCATGGTCGGCCATTTCAAGGCAGGCGATCGGCTTCCTTCCGAACGGGACCTGGCCGATGATTTTCAGGTCAGTCGCGTGGCCATTCGAGAAGCCCTGCGCTCTTTGGAAAATTCAGGGTTTATTATTACCCGCCAGGGGGCGACAGGAGGGGCCTACGTTACCGATCTCACCTTCAAACATCTTTCCAACGCCTTTGTCGATCTCTTCCTTTCGGAAAAAATTTCCATCCCCGAGCTTTACCGGGTTCGGCTGCTGATTGAACCCGAGGTGGCCCGCCTGGCCGCCGGTCATATCAATGCCCATTATACCAAGCGATTGAAAGCGATCCTGGAAGCGGAAGAACAACCCATTCAATCCCTTGATGAAGATTTCGAGCGAAAAACAGCCTTTCATTTCACCCTGGCCGAGATGTGCGGGAATCGATTCTTTGAGGCCTTAATCGGATCATTAATGGAGTTGACCCGGCGGGTGATTCAGGTTGGAGACCCCGATTTCCATTTCATTCATCCGGCCGGGATGCACCGGCCGATTGTCGAGGCCGTCCTGGCGGGGAATCCCTCCAAGGCCGCTCTGGCCATGAAAAAACATGCCATTGAATTTGGTAAAATCCTCCTTGAAAAGGAAAAAACCTTTCGACAGAAGAAGACCGCCCCCGGTAAGTAACAGTTCCTCAACGTAAAAACTTCCCGAAAAGCCTGGCATAATGCCAAAGGCTTTGTTTGCTCCTGTCCTTCCTGAGCCAGAGGCGCAAAGAGGCCTCTTGAACTTCCGGTCTTTTATGTAAAGCCACCAGTTTTTCAACCTGGGCATCGCTTCTTAAAAAAAAGTGTTCCAGTTTTTCCATCATGAGAAACCGTTTTTGAAACCGCCCTTTCCACATCTTTTTATAATGGCCGACCTTTTCTTCCAGGAGGGCCCTGGCAGCCAGCTCTCCGGCCTTCATGGCATAATAGATCCCTTCGTACGACAGGGGCATTACCTGCCCGGCGGCGTCCCCGACAAAAAGGATCCGGTTGAGATGGTATAAGTCCCCTTTCCAGACCGGTATCCGGTAGACTTTCTTCTTGCCGCTCACAACGATCCCCCGGCGGGCTTTAAACGCACTGAAATGATCCCTGATCTTCTTCGGCGCAAAAGAACCGCTGCCGATAGAAATCCCCCCGGCCGCCGGGAATACCCAGGAATAGGCCTGGGGGGCATGGGAGGCCCCAAACCAGAACTCACAACAGTCGATATCCAAACCCTCGACCACTTCCGACAGGGTAACTAACGACAAAGAGGGTTTGATGCCCAAAGAGGCCCGGACACGGGAATTGACCCCATCGGCGGCGATGAGGGTTTCACAGTCTATTTCAACCTTTTCTCCATCCACCAGGGCCTGGGCCGTGATTTTTTTATTATCGGCTAACCCAAGAAATTCCCCCTCGATGACCTGAGCCCCCTTTTCCTCCGCCCTTTGACGGAGGCTTTCATCAAAAAGGCCTCTGTCCACCAGGGAAAGGGCGTTTTGGTTTAATCCGATATCAACCCGTTCGCCTTGGGGAGATAGGATGCTCAAGGTAAAGACTTTTTTTACTATAGCTGTTTGGGGAATCGTAAATTCATCAAAGGCACTTAAGGTGAGACCGCCTCCGCAGGGTTTGGCATGGGAGCGGTTTTTTTCCAGAAGGATACAGGCCGTTCCGTTTTCAGCCAGGACCCCGGCCGCGATAGCCCCGGCCGGGCCCCCGCCAACGATAAGGACTTTAGCGTTTAGTTTCATTAGTCAGGAATCATCAATGTTGATGAACTCGAAAAAGGGTTTATCTACTTCTGATGATCCGTGCCCTGGATCATCCCTCCTATCAGGACCGTGGCCGCAGCCACGGTGGTCACGGGTTTAAGTAGTTTTCGCAGGGCGGCTGTTCGGGTAATCCCCTTTTCGTCGGCAGAGGCAAAGCGGTGATACTTGGACCGCTCATCCAAGACGAGGTAAATGACCCGGACATCATCCGCATCCAGCAGGCTGGCTTTGGGATATTTCCCTTTTACCTCGGCCAAGCGCTTTTTGGCCCTGGCCAGGATTTCCGGCCGGTCGCCAAAACTCATGGCGCCGGTAGGACAGGTCTTGACACAGGCGGGTAAAAGCCCGTTAGTAATCCGATCCAAGCACATGGTGCATTTCGATAAGGATTTGGTCTTCAAATCCATTCTTGGAATCTGGTAAGGACAGGCCTGGAGAATTTTTCTGGCCGGGAGTCTTCTGGTCCGACTGGTGAATATCACGGCCCCGGTTTTCTCATCCTTCAGTATTGAATTTTTAACCAGGTCGTCGGCGGTTTCTTTACAGGAAGGGTCCAAACAATGGCGGCATTGGTCAGGGAAAAAATACCAGGCCGGTTTTCCATCCGCCACCACCTCATTGAATCGAACCAGCTTGTAGGCGGAGGAAGAGAGGTCCGGCGGATTTTGATGACTTCCCCGGTTGACGGTTTTTTCCGTCCCATTCCGGTTCCATTGTTTACAGGCCATTTGACAGCCGCGACAGGCCGTACACTTAGACGTATCTATAAAAAAGGACTTACCTGCCATAGGATTTCACCCCCCTTCACCCTTTCCCGACCTTTCGGGTCGACTGCCTGGTTAGCCTGGTTATATTGGCCATAAAGGCCTTGGATTCAGGGATCATGGTGTTAGGATCTCCCACCGTTGGGGTCAGTAAGTTGGCACTGTCTCCCCCGTCTTTAGGCCGGAGCCAGCCATAATGTTTAGGCAGGCCGATTTCATGGATAACCTGGTCGGCAATGATGAACGGTTTCAGACGAATGGTCACCATGGCTACGGCCTCAACCTGCCCACGCTGGGTTGAAACCAATACCTTATCTCCGTTTTGGATGCCTCTTAATTTTGCCAGCTCCTGGCTGATCTCACAAAACATCTGAGGCTCGGCCTCGATCAACCAAGGCATCGAGCGGGTCATGACCCCCGTTTGCCAATGTTCGGTTACCCGGTAGGTAGTGCAGACAAAGGGATACCTCGGATCGCAGGAGGCAAATTTATCCAGGGTTTCTTCAAAGATCTTGATGACCGGATTAATCCTTTGTCCGGAGATCAGGTTTTTTTCGATCGGACACTCGAGGGGTTCATAATGTTCAGGAAATGGTCCATCCTTCAGTCCGGGACCGAAGATCGAGGCCACGCCGTCCGGTTTCATAATAAAGGGCAGGATTCCCTTGGTCCCCATAGGCGCGGCCGGTCCGTCGGGGACATCCCCGACCCATTTTTTGGCAGCCCCATCCCAATGGACCAGGACACGCTTGGGGTCTCGAGGATTTCCCTCCAAGTCCACCGAGGCCCGATTATAGATGATTCTCCGGTTGACCGGCCAGGCCCAGGCCCATTCGGGAAAAAGGCCCAATCCGGTGGGATCGGTTTTGTTTCTGCGGGCGGCCATATTTCCGGCCTGAGTATAACTGGCCGAATAGAGCCAATTCCCGGAAGAGGTCCTCCCGTCATTCAACAAATAAACAAAACTGGGGACCAGGGTCCCTTTTTTATAAGCCTTTTTATCCACCGGATGTTCCGGAATATCTTCCAGAAAATACCCGTTGATCTCTTTGGCTACCTGATGAATGTTAAAATGATGATCAGTTTCATAATCCCATTTCAGATTCAAAATCGGTTCGGGAAAGGCCCCGGCCTCTTTTTGATATAAGGCCCTGACCCTCTTGAAAAGTTCATGGATAATCTCCCCGTCAGCCTTGACCTCTCCCGGAGGATTGACCGCTTTATAGCGCCATTGCATCCAGCGGCCGCTGTTGGTAATGCTGCCCTCTTTCTCCATAAAGGCCGCACAAGGGAGCATAAAGACCTCGGTCTTTATTTTTTTGGGGTCCATTCCCGGACCTTTCCAGAAGGACCCGGTTTCGTTATCGAAGAGATTGACATTGACCATCCAATTAAGCCTGCCCAGGGCCTGGCGGACCTTGCCGGCATTGGCCCCTGAACAGGCCGGATTCATGCCCCAGGCAAAAAGGCCCGAAAAAGTCCCTTTGTGCATTTCATCGAAGAGATTCAACCAGGAGGCATCCCTGAGCAGACCCGGCTTGGGTAGCCAGGCATAACCAAAATCATTTTCCCGGGTAGCCCGGTCTCCGTACATGGATTTCAAAAAACTAACCATGTATTTAGGCCGATTTTTCCACCAATTGACACTTCTGGGGTCCTGGGAAGCCGGGGTGGTTTTATTATAATCGGCCAGCGTCGGCCAGGGGGCCCGGGGAATCGGCAGATACCCGGGAAGAATTTGAAAGAGCAAGGCCTGATCGGTTGAACCCTGGACATTGGATTCTCCCCGAAGACCATTAACCCCTCCGCCGGCAATCCCCATATTTCCCAGAAGGGTCT
This sequence comes from Pseudomonadota bacterium, assembly GCA_043798385.1. Lineage (GTDB taxonomy): Bacteria > Desulfobacterota > RBG-13-43-22 > RBG-13-43-22 > RBG-13-43-22 > RBG-13-43-22. The sequence goes on along the minus strand of JAZDOU010000077.1, from coordinate 16,285 downwards.
GGATGATGGACATGGCCCGGATGTTTTGAACCCCGACAGTGTGCTGAGTCCAACCCATGGCATAAAGGACGGTGCCGGCCCGGCCTTGGGCCCCGGTGGAGGCATAAATCTTGTAAACCGTCTCCAGGTCTTTCTTCGGGGTCCCGGTGATCTCGGAAACCGTGTCCAGGGTATAGCGGTCATAGTGTTTTTTCAGAAATTGAAAAACCGAGCGTTCGTGGGTCAGGCTCGGGGCCTGTCTGGGGATCCCCTGGTCATCCTTTTCCAGTGCCCACTGGGTGGTATCATAGCCTCGTTTTTCCGGATCATAGCCCGCAAAAAGTCCGTCGTTAAAGTGGTATTTCGGATTGACCAGGTAAGGGGCATTGGTATAGTTCCTGACATAAAATTCATCGAACAATCGGTTGTCCAAGATATATTTAATCATCCCGCCCAGAAAAGCGATATCCGTTCCCGATCGGAGCCGGGCAAAAATATCCGCCTTGGTCGAAGTGCGGGTGAAGCGGGGATCGACGTGTATAAAAGTCGCTCCCCGCTCCCGGGCAGCCTGAATCCATTTAAAGGAAACCGGGTGGTTTTCGGCCACATTGCTTCCCATGGTCAGGATGACATCGGCATTCCGGAAATCAATAAAATGATTCGTCATGGCACCGCGTCCGAACGACTCTCCCAGAGCCGCTACCGTGGCACTGTGTCAGATACGGGCCTGATGCTCGATGTACATGAGGCCCAGAGATCTCAGGAATTTTCCATACAGCCAGCACTCTTCATTGTCAAGGGCCGCACTGCCGACCGAGGCGATACCGTTGGTCCGATTCACCACCCAGCCGTCGAAGTTTTTGATCATAAAACTTTCGTCCCGGCTTTTTTTGATATTGGCGGCGATCTTGTCCAAGGCCCAATCCCAGGAAACCTCTTTCCAGCCCTGGCTGTAGGGGGCCCGATAGAGGACTTTTTTCAGGCGGCGGTCATTAACGGCTATTTGATAAGAGGACGCCCCCTTGGCACAAAGGGCCCCTTCATTAATCGGATGTTCCGGGTCCCCTTCGAGGTTGATCACCTTGCCTTTGGAATCGGTATGGACAATAATACCGCAGCCCACCGAACAAAAACAACAGACCGTGTTGGTTGCTTTGGCCCCTTTAATCCTGAGTTCCTGTATTTTGACTTCCGCCGGAGAGAGATCGCCTCCCAGTGGAGAAAGCAAAAGTCCTGCCGCACCGGCACTGCCTGCCTTCAAGAATTTCCTTCGCGTCAAACCCATCGAGAGGACCCCTTTCTTTTTAAACCGCCATGCCCCGCCTTTGGGGGCGTGGCCCTACGAAGCATGAAAATAAGGCCGGTCGAAGGTTGAACCTCGAACCTTATTTTCGAACTAAAATTTTTAGACTCCGATTTGACAAACCTGCTGGAAACACCAACCGTTAAAAAATGCCTTTATTCCCCTCATTTCATTTCTCTCATCTCTGAAAACAGAATTAAAGCTGACGGACTGCTTATCTTTCCCTCGATGTTGCCCTGTCTGTTTTCCATTCTCCATAAAAAAAGGGCTTCAATTATTGGATGGAATTTTTGATCTGCAGCCACAAACTTTCAAAATCCTCGACGGCTCCCTGATGGATAAAAAACACCTTTCCTTCTATGTTTACCAGCATGGTCAAAGGAGTTTTGGGCTCTCCTAATATTTTATGAATTGTAAAGGTTGGATCCTTGATGATCGGGAAGGAAATTTTTTGTTCTTGTTTTAGATAAGAGACTTCCATAGGAGTGGCCCCCACGGCAACAGCCAGCATTTTGACTTTTTTAGCCAGGGTAAAATCCTTTTGAATCCGGCGGAATAGCTGGTTGAAAAGCGGGGCCTGGGCTTGACACACCGGGCAATAAACACCGATGATTTCAACCAGAACAAATCGGGAATTGACCTGGGCCAGGAAAAATTTCTCCCCAATTTTAATTCCTAAATATTGACTTTCTTCTCTGGAGGCAGGAGGTTCCAAGAGTAACGGGGGCAGGGTAGATCCGGTTGACGGCAGGTTCCCGGCCCAGGCCGGATTTAACAAAAGGGTCCAAAGAATAAAGGCCAGTCCCATGATTCGGAAGATTCCCTGAATCCTTCCTTTTAAATCCATCGGGACTCCTTATTCTTCCTGGGGATAAGGTATTAAACCCTCATTCCCGCTGGGGCGCCACGAAAGGTGAAAAGGCCCTTGAAATTTAGACAAACCATGGCCGTGGCGCCCAGTTGGGCAGGCAGTGGCGGATCAGCGAAACTTACCCATTTTCAGGACGAGCAACTCAGCTACGGTCCTGACCGAGGAGATGGAAGCCAATCCCAGCAGGGTCTACCGGGACCTGGAGACCCTGTTCGGCAAGACCAAGGCCATCTGCCTAAAAATCGCTGAACGTCCTGGACCGGACGCCGCCGTTCCTCCACCTGGGGATCAAGCCATATAAAGAGTCTGGCCGGACCTGGGGATACCGGAAAATTGGGGCTAAAACTATTTTACGGCGGCCTTCAGGCCCTTACCCGGGGTAAACTTGGGAACCTTTCTAGCGGCGATTTTCATTTCCTTGCCGGTTTGTGGATTCCGCCCCTTGCGGGCGGCTCTCTTGGTGACGCTGAAGGTGCCAAACCCAACCAGGGTTACTTTGTTGCCCTTCTTTAAAGCTTTCGAGATAGTCTCAATGATGGTATTTACCGCTGCCTCGGCCTCTTTTTTCGTACAAACGACTTTCGCCAATTCCCTGATCAGATCACCTTTATTCATAAGCTTTTCCTCCTAATAAGATTTAGTCCTTTCCATGGGACCTTTTGAATCTATTATTACAAATTGAGTGAAATATCAAGCAAATTAAAGGATGGGGCCTTCCTGTTAACCCCAAAGGTTCCTTTCGGGTTCCCGGATTCCTTTCCATGAGGGAGTCTTTAATCAGAATTTCCGGGTTTCCCGGGATCACCACACCGTCCTATTTTTTTCCATTGACTCTATTTTTTTCTGACCCTATATTCTTTCCAACCAAAAGGAAATTCAGATCAAAAAGCTAAAATCCCTATAGAGGAGAAGACACCTTGGAAGATATTTATCTAGTTCTGGCCAGGCATCTGGGCGGTCTGGTCATGGGTTATCCTTTCAGCGACGATCTCATAGCGCTTCTCAAAGAGAGCTATACGCCCACCGAGGCTAAGGTAGCCTGTGCCCTCCCCAATGATCTGGCCCCTCTGAAAGTTGTGGATTCAGAAACCATCGCAGCCCGATCAGGTATTCCCCTGCCCCAGGTGGAAGAGGCCCTGGAATCCCTTTCCAAGAAAGACATGCTTTTCACTAAACCAACACCGCTGGGGACAAAAGGATATGCCCTGCTTCAGGTGGGCTACGGCATCCCTCAGACCTTCTTATGGGCCGGGCGTGTGGATGAGCGGTCGAAAAAAATGGCCCAACTGGTCATGAAGTATTTCACCGTCCCCACCACAGGAAAGATCTACGGAGGCACACCCACCAAGACCTATCGATACGCTCCGGCCAGCCTGACGGTTGACGTGCCTATGCAGGGGGTCTTGCCCAACGAACAGATGGGCAACATTGTGGAAAGCGCCACCACGATAGCCGTCGCCCATTGCCCCTGCCGCATGTCCGCCCGTATCCTGGGCAGAACAGACTGCCGGCACAGCCTGGAGGTATGCCTGAAGTATGACGATATGGCTGAATTTACCATCGAGCACGGTCTGGCAAGAAAGATATCCAAAGATGAAACCTATTCTATCCTGAAGGCCTGCGAAAAGGAAGGTTTGGTCCACATGGTGGACAATGCCCTGGGAAAGGTCAAACATACCTGCAACTGCTGCGGCCATTATTGTTGGAACGTCGGCATCATAAGGAGACGCAAGATTCTGAGGGATGCCCTGATGGAGGTCTATTTCCTGCGAAGGACCGAAACAGAGGAATGCCTGGGCTGCGGTGCCTGCCAGGAGGTCTGCCCTGTTGATGCCGTAACCCTTTCGGACGGAAAAGCCCTGGTTGATCACGACTGGTGCATTGGATGCGGGGTTTGCGCCATCAGGTGCCCCACCGGGGCGATTACAATAGAACGGCGGCCGGATAAAAAAGAAGCCCCGGCGGATTTTGAGGATCTCCACCAGAGAATAAGGGACGAAAGGGCCCTGTCTTGACAATTAAAAGGCGTATATCAAAAGGTTTAACAATATCGGCCGCCAAGGAGAAAGGACTAAAAGATTATGAAAGTTGTTGCCTTTAATGGAAGCCCCAGGAAGGATGGTAATACGTCTATTCTCATTAACCACATCTTCCGTGAACTCGAAAAAGAAGGACTGGAAACTGAATTGGTCCAGTTGGCTGGAAGAAAAATTCATGGTTGTGCTGCCTGCTACAAATGTTTTGAGAACAAGGATCAGCGTTGCGCCGTGAAAGATGACCTGGCCAATGAATGCATCGAAAAGATGATCAAGGCCGAAGGGATTATCCTGGGTTCCCCGGTCTATTTCGCCGACGTTACCGCCGAGATGAAGGCCCTCATTGATCGGGCCGGCTTTGTATCTATGGCCAATGGGGGGATGTATCGAAACAAGGTTGGTGCTGCTGTGGTTGCCCTGCGTCGTTCCGGCGCTATTCACACCCTTGATTCGATGAATCACTTTTTTCTTGCCGGCCAAATGGTCATTGTTGGCAGAGGGTTTGGTGTGGGCAAGGATAAAGGCGAAGTGGAAAAAGATGAAGAAGGGATTCAGTTGGTAAAGGCACTCGGACAAAGGATGGCCTGGTTGCTTAAAAAACTCTCTGGCTAAATTATGAGGGTGAAAATAGGGTCAAGTCTGCTCTTGGCTCTTGTAATCCTTGGTCATGGGCCAAGAGCAGACTTGACCCCTTAATTGTCACCAGCCAGGGGGAGGTGGCGTCCATTATATCCGTGAGAATCGCCTAGGCACAACTTGCCATACGTTTATCGGTCCAAAGGGTCTATTCGGGGACGGTCCCGGTGGGGTCCTTGCGGTCGAAAAAGGGATTTTTACCGGTGGCCGAGAGGGGCACACCCAAGACTATTTCCCAGTCCACCAGTCCCAAGCGACGGGCCGCCACCCCCACCCGGTACATGATGCGGTTGTCAACGTTGTGTAGGCTGGCGGTTTTTACGGCCGATCCCAAGGCTATGCCCAAATCCAACAGTCGGTAGGCGCATACCGGGCCGGCGAACTCCACCTCCACCGGGCCGTGACGCAACATGTCTCGGCAGGTGGCAAAGCCGCAAGCCCCGCAATCCAGGCCGCAAGGGCCGGCCTTGCTTAGGCCAACCAAAAGTAGGGCCCCGCAATTAGCCACATTGGCTCCGTCGCGGTCAAAGTTTCCCTTGCCCGACTCGCGGCCATAGTCTTTCATGACCTGGGCCAGAGGGTCCAGGTCATCACCCGAAAGAACCATGGTCCGCACAAAATCCTCGCCCTTGCTCTTAGGCGCGGTGGTGGCGCTCAGGGCCATGAGTTGGGCCACCATTTCTATCGGGTCCATGTGGTTTCTCCCAATAATGGTATCATAATGGAGCCGGAGCGTAGTAATCCAGTTCCCGGGAACATCGGTTACTGGGACAGTTCAAAGATAGATTTGTTGGGATCGAAAATACCCCAGGTTTCCAGTGCCTGATTAAGCTCCTTATGCTCACGGGCGGCGTCCTCCAGAGGCACACCATTCAGTGTGGCCTCTATGGACTGCAGGATGGCCTTTACGCCGGCCTCCAATCCTCCCGGATGCCCGTGCATTGCCCCGCCGCAACCGATGACGATATCCGGTCCGAGGTCGTGCATTACGGTGGGGACCATGCCTGGGTGCAGACCCGCAGCGGGCAGGGGCAAAATGGGCTTAAGATTGTGCATCTTGGACAACAGGGTCTGGGCCGTACGGATGTAGCGCTCGCGGATAGCCCCCACCTTTCCGTAGGCGGCCGCGTAGACCACAATGTCCGCGCCATCCAGACGTTGGAACTTTCCCAGGGCCAGATTAGAGGCAATCCCGTAGTGGGGAGACATATAACCCGCGCCGGCATAGCAAGGATGAGACAGGATGGGCACCTTGACCTCGGGCATGTCCGCCAACATGGCTATGGTGCCAAAGCCGGTAGCCTGGACGTTGACCATCAGGCCGTTGGCCCCCAGCTCCATGGCCCGCCGGGCCTTGGCAAGCATGCGGTCGGGGCGATCGGTAATGTTAATAAAGTAGATGCTCTTGTTGCCGGTATCCCCTTCGGCCTTCAAACCGGCCTCCAGGCAGTACTCCAGACGCTTTTCGAAGGGAGCGTGCTCCGGGTCGGCAATCAATTCATCATCCTTTATAAGCTCCACTCCCGCTCGGGCAAGTTCCCCATAGATTTCTCCGGTGGTCTTGGGGTCGGCCCCGGTACAGGGTTTAATCATGCCCAGGATAAGGGGTCGCTGGGGCACACGCATAAGCTCACGCAGGCCCTGTACCCCGAATTGTGGGCCGGAGAAGCCGGCGGTGAAGCTCTCGGGAAACTCCAGGTCCAATAGCTTTATCTTGCCGGCCATGGAAATGTTTCCCTGCACCGAGGAAAGCATCTCCGCAATCTGGTGGCCGAAGTTTTTCCAGGGGAAGGCGATCTGGACGATCAGGGACTTTTCCTCTTGCTCCTTGGGCCAGACATCCTCGTAACTTGGCACCGGGTAGACCCCTACCACTCGGCCCACATGGCGGCGGCGCACCTCGGGGGTCTCGTGGGGCACCGGCACCCAGGTCCCGGTAGTTTGCTCCACGGCAATAGCGCCCGCTCGGCGCAACCAGTCCGAAGTCTTCATCCACATGGCATAGGTGGCGATGACGAAATCCTCGTGGTTCAAAGACTCATGCTGGCAAAAGATGATGGGATCATAATTGACTTTCATAGTAATCTCCTTAATATTTTTCTTCATGTTCTGGTTGCATCTTCCCGGGTCAGCGGGTGGGTGCCGGTTGGTAAAGTTCAATGATTACACTGTCCGGTCCGTGGAAATAGCAGACCTTGGGCCCCCCCGGTCTGCCCTGGAGAGGCGGCGAGTTGAAGCGGCAACCCAAGGCCGAAATCCGCTTAAACTCGTGGTCGATATCGCTTACCAGAAAGGCGATATGGGTCAACCCGGTCTGGTTCTGTGGCTTGGAGGATGCCTTTTCCTTGTGGCGGTAATCGGTCAACTCGATACGAACGTTCCCTTTTTTAAGCACCACCACCTCCAAATCGGCGTTCACCACGCCACTGATACGCGAGGGCATTTCTCCTGCGTGGCGGGCCCGATAGTCCACCTCCATGCCCATGATTTCGGTGTAAAAGGCAATAGAGGCCGTCAAGTCCTCCACCGCGATAGCTACGTGTAGAAACTCTCCAATCATTAAGATTCCCTGCCACAGGCGGTCCTGAGGAACCGGACAGCGTTGGGCGACAGCCTTATCTGTACAACGGCGATTAGTATATCTATCCCCAATGCCTGCTCTGGAAGCGAGCCACCTTTTCATAAAGTCCGCTGCCGATCATTAGCCTCACCGCCTCGGTGAAGATTTCATACTGTTCGGCGTGAAAGGCCGCCCGGTCGGGATCGGGGTCCAGGTGAGCGGTGGGATGGACCATGGAGGCCACCCCTTCCTCCACCGAAGCGAAGACACCACAGCCCACCGCGCCCAGGATGGCTGCGCCCAGGACGGTGCATTCGCCCTCGGCCAGGGTCTCCACCCGGCGATTATAAATGTCGGCCTGCATCTGGTTCCAGACAGTAGACTTGGCCCCCCCACCGGACAGACGCAGAACCTCGAAGGGACGTCCAAGCACCTGCTCCATGGCCACCACGCTCATTTTAACGGCCATGGTCACTCCTTCCAAAACACCCCGGGCCATGTCCTTACGGTCGTGGAACAGGCTCTGACCCAGATTCACCCCACGGGCGAAGTCGTGGTAAAGGGGGGTGAGGATGCCATAGAGGTAGGGCAGGTAGAAATAGCCTCTGGCACCGGGCGGTGACTGGGACGCCTCCAGAGTGATCAGATCGTATACGTCCAACTTCAAGGAATCAGCCGCCGCCCTCTCGGGCTGACCATAAGTATCTCGCCACCACTTGAGGCTGCTGCCGGCCGTGGCGTAAAGCCCTTCCATGTCCCACTTACCGGGGATGCCCGAACCACCTATGAGCACCTGCCGGCCAGGATCGGATTTGCGTGAGTCGATGTGGGCCACCATAACCATGGAGGTGCCGATGGTGATCTCGGCCATACCTTCACTGATAATTCCCGCCCCCACTGCGGCGCATTGCTGGTCTCCGGCCCCAATGGCCAGTGGAATGCCCGGGGCCAGGCCGGTAGCCTCGGCGGCCGAGACCGACAAGGTTCCTACCTGGCGGGCGGGGGTGCCGAGCCTGGGCAGCTTTTCAATGGGTAGGCCGACCTGCTCGCATAACTCCCGAGACCAGTCGAGGGTATCCACATCCAACAGGCCGTCCAGGGTGCGCGAGGCCGGGTCGGTGCTCAACTCTTCGGCTCCTAATAGACGCAGAAAGTATTCCTGACCATTGAGCAACAGATGCACTTGGTCGAACAGGGCCGGCCGGTAATCGATAAGCCACTTGATCTTGGGATAGGCCCAAATGGCCGTGGGCGTGGCTCCGGTGATGGCGGCATACCGTTCCGGCCCGATGTTGGCCTTGATCCATTCCACCTCGTCTCCGGCGCGCATGTCGCTGTGAACTACCGAGTTCATCAATGGCTTGATCTCCCTGTCCACGGGGATGAAAGTGCCCCGCTGACTGGAGAGCCCCAGGGAAGCGATGGCTTCCGGCTTTACCCCGGAGGCGGCCATGGCTGCTCGCAAGGCCTGGCAGACCGCGGGCCACATGACGGTCACGTCCTGCTCCATCCACCCCGGATGGGGAAATAGGCAGGGATATTCGCGATAGCCCAGGCCCAAAACTTTTCCTTCCGTATCCACGATCAAGGCCTTGACCCCTGTGGTCCCGATGTCCAGACCGGCGACGATGTCCTTGCTATTCATGGCGCTTGTTCGTCCTTTTTTCATCCTGCCAGGTCTCCATTCTTTAAAACATCCAGCTCGTCGAAGATCTGGCGCAATGGACCATCCAGAATTCTCTGGCGGGTCTGATAAATTTTCTGATAGGCCATGCCCTGTGCGTTGCGAGGCCGGAAGCGATCCTTTTCGGAGGCCCATCGGCCGGCGGCTGCAGCCAAATCTGGGATGTCTCCCACGCCATGGGCGGCAAGAAGGGCATCGCCCAACACCGCGCCCTCGCCACGTTCCAGAGTCACGTAGTCGGCTCCCAGCATGTCAGCCTTCATCTGATTCCACAAAGGGCTCCTGGCCCCTCCTCCGGTGCCCACAACTTTCTGGATCTCGATATCCTGGCCCCGGAACATCCGGACCCACCCCAGGTATTCAAAGCAGATGCCCTCCAACATGGACCGCCACAGGCTGCCCGCCCCTGAGGCGCCGGTCAGTCCCAGCCAGGCTGCGCTGGCCTTCGGCATGGAGGCATCGCCGCCTTGCAAGAAGGGGTAGAACAGAGATAAATGCGATCCCAGGGGAACCTGTCCGGCCAGGCCATCCATGGTTCTGAAGAAATCGTCGCCGCCCCGGTCCATCACCTCTTCCTTGAGCCAACCCAGGGAAAGGCCGCCGGCGCGAATATAACCCCAATAGAGATATTGCTCCGGCAGGGTGCCCATGGAGTAGATGACCCCGGGCACCGGTGTGATGCCGGGGTGAATCTCTCTAACGTTGACTGTAAAAATACTGGCCGTACCGGAAACGTCGGAGCACTGCCCCTCGGTTAGGACCCCGCAGCCCAGGTTGGCCTGCATGATGTCCCCACTTCCAGCCACCAGGGGAATCCCCGGCTTCAGGCCGGTGAGGCGCGCTGCTTCCGGGCACAAGGTCCCGACGATTGAGGCTGGGTCCACCACCCGGGGAAGGCATTCGCGGGGCAGACCCAACACATCAAGCTGTTTGTCCGACCAATCGCGTTTGGCCGCATCATAGCCGATGATCCAGCCGGAAAGGTTACCCCAGTCCATGTAGGCATCGTCAGCCGTCAAACCGCCCAGCTTGCCCATGACGAACTGGCTGTTGGTCACGAATTTCTTGCTCTTGGCCACCAGCGCCGGTTGGTTGGCCAGGAGCCACTTGAGCATTACCGGGGGCATGAAGGGGCCTACATCCACGTTACCACTCTCTGTGAGCCACAGCGGCTCCACCTCACGCTGAATCCGGGCCGCCTCATCGGCCGAGCGCCCGTCCAGATAGAGGATATAGGGTCCCAGGGCCTTCCAGTCCTGATCGATGGGCACGATACCGCAGATGATGCCGCTGCACGAGATCCCTCTGACCTCTTCCGGGTTGACCTTGGCCTGGCGCACACACTCGGCAATGCCCTCGGTCACCACCTGATAAAACTGATTAGGGTCCATCTCGGCCCAACCGGGTTTGGGATACAAAATCTGATGGGGACGGAAGGCTTCGGCAATCAGCCGTGAATCGTCGGCATAGAGGGCCACTTTCGTTCCCTGCGTCCCGCAGTCGAATCCGATATAGGTTCTGGACATAACCGTTTCCTTTTATCCGAGCTACAGAGCCCTTGACCCCACTTTCGCTCATCCCACAAGGGGAGTGGACTCTTGGTTCACTCCCCTTGTGGGTGGGGCTGGGGAAGGGGGTTTATTTCGGCAACAGGCTGTTTACCCGCGCAATATATTTGTCCAACGTTTCTTTAGCGGTTTTATAATCGCCGGTAACCCACTTGGACAGCTCACTTCCTCCCACATCCAGGTATTCGTTGTAGTAGGGGATCTTCGGGCCCGGATCGAACCCGGCAAGATACTTGTTGAGCTCGATTTCCTGGACCCGCAGGTGTTGGGCTTTCTTGAATTTGGGATTTTCATCCAGCCATCCGAGCTTCCGGGCTTTCTTGTAAGCCGATTTCCGAACAGGCGTTCCGTAAAACTTTTCGAAGGCGGTCCATTGTGCTTCCGGACCGGTTGCCCACAGGATGAACAGCCAAGCCTTCTTTTTTTCCTTCATCGGCAACGCTTTGGGAATGGCCAATGAGGCGCACCCCATCTCATAGGCATTGATGCCGGAAGGCCCCTTGGGAACAACGGCGTATCCGGTCTTTCCGGCTGCCACGGAGGCTTTGGGGTCTTCGATGTACGGAACAAATTCGCCGCACTGCCGCATCATAGCAATCTTTCCGGTTGCAAAGGCCGTACCGAGCCCACCCCATTCCCAGATCACAACGTCCGGATGCATGACCTGGCGAAGCTTCTTCATAAACTCCAGGGTCTGGATGGCGGCGTCATAGTCCGATTTCTCGGAGAAAACCGGACCTGGATTCTTTTTGCCGACAAAGGGGTCCCCGATACCGGCAAAACCGTCCTTTTTTACCCCGAAGGCCAGGCCCAGGCTATTGAATTCCGAGATGATGGGCCAGCCATTTCCATAGTGCAGGCCGAAAGGGGCAATTCCCGGTTCCGCTTTTTTCAGGAAGACACATTGATTGTATAATTCCTCCCAGGTGGTGTTGGGTGTCAGTATCAGCTTCTTTCCGGTCTGATCTTCGTATTTCTTATGGTGTTTATTATAGATATCCTTTCGGTAAAACATGATGCCCTGGGCCGTATCGTAAGGCAGACCATACCAAATGCTCCTGTCATACTGAATGCTGCTGCTCTCCACGTGCATAGGCATGAAGGCCTCGTATAAGCCGTTGGGGCAGTCCGGAACGTCCGGAAGGTCTGGATGAAGGGATTTTCCGGTCTTCAGGTTGACAAAAGTGTTGGTCGGCTCCCAGAAATGGTACATGACGCTTCCTATGGGGCGGCACTGAACATAATTGACATGGTATTCCGGTTTGCCGCCCTGCAGGTCGAGGAGCATCTTCTCCTTTAAGGCATCCATGTTTTCCAGGGTCAACTCGGCCTTCATTCCCGTGAGCTTGGTGAACCCGTCGAGAGCTCCTTTGATTCCCAGCGACGGCGGTGTGTTTTCCGTCAGGACCCGGATGGTCTCACCCTCAAACTGTCGCCACTTCTTCGGATCGTCGGCGGCAAAGAGGGACCTGCCGTTGGACAACACAGCGGCTCCGGCAACGGCCATACTCGTCTTTAGAAATGTTCTACGATTCATCTTAATCCTCCTTTAACGGCTGATCATTTATTTACATACAAGCCGCAGCCCTTTGGTCGCGACCAATTCCCAATGTTTAAAGAAGCGAACTCGTGGAGCTCACACTGAAGAGATGAAAATCCTCCGGAGAAATTTCGGCAAAAACCCTGTTTCCGACGTCACCTTGGAAGTGGGCCTCGGCCCTTACCCGCAGCCTCTCTTTGCCCACCTGGACATCGACAATGGTATAAGAGCCCATCGGCTCGGTAATATAGATGTTTCCAGGGATGTCTTCGGGTTTGCTTTTTTCCGTCTTCAAAGAGATGGCCTCAGGGCGAATCCCCAAAATAACTTCCTGTTGGCTATTGGCATCCTGGCCTTTGACCTTGATCCTGGCCGCGATTGAATCATCCAGCCTGAGCATGAAGGCCTCGTGCTTCAAGGTCCAGCCGCCTCGCTCGGATTGCAGTACACAGGGGATAAAATTCATGGGTGGATCGCCGACGAAACCCGCAACGAAGGAATTGACCGGTTGGTTGTAGATCGTATCCGGAGTGCCGAATTGCTGCAATTCCCCGAAATGCATTACCGCGATGTGGTCAGCCATGGACATGGCTTCGGTCTGATCGTGGGTGACATAGATGAAGGTCTGGTTGAGCTCTTTCTGGAGGTGTTTGAGCTCAGCGCGCATGTGGCTTCGAAGCTTGGCGTCGAGGTGGGAAATGGGCTCGTCCATGAGAAAAACCTTCGGGTTTCGCACAATGGCCCGGCCGATGGCCACCCGCTGCTTCTGCCCTCCGGAGAGCTGGCGCGGATAGCGCTTCAGGAGAGCCTCAAGGCCCAAAATCTCCGCGGCCCGCTGAACCCGCGATTTTATTTCACCTTCGCTCGTCTTTCGAACCCGCAGCGGATAGGCCATATTCTCAAAAACGGACTTGTGCGGATAGAGGGCATAGGTTTCAAAGACCATGGCGATATCACGCCTGGACGGATGAATGTCGTTTACCCGGACATCATCGATCAGGATGTCACCAGCGTTGGCCTCCTCCAAGCCGGCAATCATCCTTAAAGTACTGGATTTGCCGCACCCGGAGGGACCGAGCAGGACCAGGAATTCCTTGTCTTTGCATTCCAGGTTCAGGTTTTTGACCGCATCCACCTTGCCATACTTCTTATTTACGTTCTTTAAATTGACTTGTGCCATCGCTTTCCTCCTTACCCCCTCATGGCGCCCATGGTCAGGCCGGTCACCAGAGATTTTCGAATGACGAGCCCTAGGATGACCATGGGGATGATCATAATCAGGCCGCCAGCCATGATCTCGCCCCAGAGAATGCCCGAGGCGCTGGCAAACTCTCCGATGCCCACGGGGATCGTCCTGGCTCCATGCCCGCCGAGAACCATGGCGAACAGATAATCGTTCCAGGAAAAGAGGCTGCAAAGGACGATGGTTGAGCCAAGACCAGGCTTTATCATGGGCAAAATAACATCGATGAAGGCGCCTACCCTGCTCCGGCCGTCCACATAGGCCGCTTCTTCCAGCTCTACCGGGATGGAATCCATGAACCCGCGCAGAAGCCAGATGGAAAAGGGCAGGTTGAAGGTGACATAGGCCATGACCAGGCCGGGCAGGCTATGGAGTATGCCGAAGCTTCGCCAAAGGACGTATAAAGGAACCATAACGGCCACCGGCGGGGCCATCCTGGTGGAAATGATCCAGAAATAGAGGTGTTTTTTCCCGGTAATCCGGCCGCGGGAAAGGGCGTAGGCGGCCATCAGGCCCAAAGGAACCGAAATGAGCACCGAAAGGGCGGTGGCCAAAAAGCTGATGGCGACGTTCCTTAAGAAATGCCCTTCAATAAACATGGCCTGGAATTGGGCCAGAGAGGCCTTAAAGAAAAAGAGCAATTTCAGGATTCCGGCCCAGTCCCCACTGGGAGGCAGGTCGAAGATATCCCCGGTGGCCTTGAAGGATGAAGAAACCATGAACAGGATGGGGATGATGGTCCAGAGAAAAAAAGTCAGGATAAGCGCCCATTTGATCGTTTTAAGTATTCCGTTTCTATGCACGTTCCGCCTCCGGCTCCTTAAGCAGGATGTTCGTTGTCAGCATGGCGCAAATGATGATGATGACCAGTAGCGTAAAACCCATGACTGCGCCGACGCCAATGTCAAATTCCTGGAAAGTCTTGGTATACAAGTAAAAGGGCAGTGTTTTGGTGGCCACCGCCGGGCCTCCCCGGGTGGTGATCAGAATCAGGTCTATGAATCTCATGCAGTCCATGAAACGCAGGAGGAAGGCTATAACCAGGGCCGGTTTAATGTAAGGCAAAGTGACCTGAAAGAAGACCTGAAGGGGGCTTGAGCCGTCCACATGGGCTGCCTCGATGGTTTCGCGGGGTACGCTTTTTAAGCCGGCCGATACGATCAGGATGATCAGCGGCGTCCACTCCCAGGTGTCCATGGCCACGATGGCCCAAAGAGCCGTTTTGGGGTTGCTCAAAAGGCTGCCGGCCGAATAAAGTCCCAGGGTATTGAGGATCCAGGCATACAGTCCATAGGACGAATTGAGCAACAGGTTAAAAAGGTGCCCGACCACCACGGGCGCGACCATCATCGGAATCAGGAAAACCGTGGAGAAGAAGCTTTCCCACTTCATGTTGTTGATCAGTAAAGCGATTCCCAGGCCCAACCCCATCTGCAATACCATGCAGGCAAAGATGTAGATGGCCAGTAGCATCCAACCGTGGGAGATATTGGGATTCTCGAACATCTTGATCCAGTTGGCCAGCCCTACGAAAAGGTTTCCAAGGCCCGGCTGAAGCTGGATCTTCATGAAAGACATATAGATCATCCAGAAGAACGGAAAGATCGTAATCGTCGCCAGGATAATCACGGCAGGAGAAAGCCACCAGACATACCAGGGGATCGTCTCCACTAAATTTTGATAAAAAGAGGCCGTCTTCGAAATCGGTGAAGAATTTTCAAGGGACAAAGCAATACTCCTTTTTAAATCTGTTTAGCCAAGGCGGCATCATGCATAGGCTTGTAACGTGCATTGGCTCGCTCCGGCTGTCGCGATGCCAAGGCGGTGAATAAGGCATCCACTAAGGTCAAATGCTCTATACGTGTTGCCAATAAATCATTTCGGAAGCGCGTTTCTTTGGACTTGACGACCAATTTGATGTCCACCAACTTTGCAAAATAGGACCGGGGGTTGTTGGTCACACCGATGATGGTGGCTCCGTTATCTTTAGCTAACTTAGTGGCTTCAATGATATCTCTGGTGTCACCGGAGCGAGAAAAGGCAAAAAGGACATCGCCGGGTCTGAGAAGACTGGCCCTCATGACCTGAAAATGGACGTCTGTCTCGGCTGTAGCCTCCAAGCCGGCGAAGGTGAACTTGTCCGCGGCAATCATGGCCGAGGTGCGGGAAACCGAAAGAGCTATGATCAACACCTTCTTGGCATTCTTAAGGGCCTGATAGGCCCTTTCCATTTCGCCGAAATCCAGGACCTGTAAGGTTTCCTGAAGGGTTTGGATGGTGATGTTGAAGACCTTATAAGCGATAGCTTCTGCGTCATCGTCTGCAGAAACCGGCTCGAAAGGACGCTCTATGGAGACGGCCCCTTGCCGGGCCAAATCCAGCTTAAAGGCACGGAAACCCGGAAAGTCGAGTCCACGGCAAAGGCGGAATACGGTGGATTCGCTAATCCCGCTCTCTTGGGCTACATCGGATATGGTCATATCCACCACTCGTTGGGGGTTGGACAGGATGAATTTCGCAACTTTTTTCTCGGCGTCATTGAATGCGCGCAGCGAGTTCTCAATCTTTATCAGGATTTCAGGACGGGAGTTAGGCATATCGTCTCCATGGTGATGTTTGATGGCGGATTGTCATTTTTACTTTGTCTGACACCTTCTGATAGCAAGGATGCCGTATATTATTTATGAAAAAAACTTTTGTCAAGAAAAAAATTTATGAAAAAAACTTTTTTCATGGGTTAGGATCGAAATTAGAAAATAAGGAAAAACGGTAATCCGGTTATTCAACCGATTTCAAAGGTTTAAGAAACCCCTTATTGGAGCAATAGCTTCAGGGCCAGGGGATATTGGTAGAAAAAAGTGGTGG
>JAZDOU010000053.1:0-4267 GCA_043798385.1 Pseudomonadota bacterium | reverse complement strand
AATATTGATATGGTTCGCCTGGTTCCCCTGTTTTGCCATTCCCTCCAGGAACTTCACGGCAGTCAGCTCCGGATTCAGTCCTTTCAGCGTTTCCCTAAGGGCCTGGACGGGTTGGGAATTTATACTATGATAAAAGTCGGGTCGGTTGATTTGTGGGGATTCCTGTAATCCAAGATTGAAGACCGAGATCATAAAATCCGCCCGGTCAATCGGATTAGTCAGGTTAAGCAAGGCCATGATTTCATTGAAGCTATTCATCAAGGTCATCAAGGCCTGGACCATCCCGGAATAATCGGGTGGTTTCTTTTGAGAGGCTTGGAGGAATGCAGTTACAAACTCAGGGACAGCCTCTTTAGATTTGTTTATCAGCCCATCCAAATAATCCCTGTCCGGGATATCAAAACGGTAAATAATATCCTCCAACTGCGGATATCCTTCCAGGGAAATTTTTTCTATCTGCCCCTTATATTGTTGCGATAAATGGGAGAGCAGTTGATTTTTCGCCCCGACAAAATCCCTTATTAATGGTTTTACAATTTGCTCGGCCTGGTCTCGGTTTTTGGGTTGCCCTTTATGTATTTCATTGTTGATTCTCTCCGCCAACCCCTTGGTCCCCAACCGAGCCGGGTCAATATTATAAAATTGACAGGCCCCGGCGAGTATTTCATAAGACGGATTTCCCGGCGCCAGCTTTTTAAAGGTTTCTTTATAATAATTGGTTAATCTGGATTGGTGGTCTATGGCAATCAAGAGCGGTTGGGCTTGGTCTGAGGGTGGATTATTTGCTAAATTGGTACAGTCTATTATCGAAGAATAACCCTTTTTTTGAACATCTTTGATGGTAAAGGAGTCTTGATTGTCCTCTATTTTAGTCACGGGAAGGTATTGGCCCTCATGAAAATATACCATGGCCTGGCCTTGATGATCTTTCAGAAATTGTTTCAGAACGGTCAATTTATCATCATTTTTTTTCTGCGGATCGAGTTGGAATTTGTAGCGACGTAAATTCAATGCCGTTAATAACTCGGGAAAGGTGATGGATTTCCGAATAGCATTATTTGAAAACCTTAGAACGGCGCCTTCAAAGGCCATCACCCAGGGATTTCGGGCAGCTTTTTGGGGATTGTAAGGCTGTTGTGGATCTATCGTTATTTTATGTTCGGTTCCATTCCAATGAAACTTGATAAAATTATCATCTTCCCGTTCCATAAAACAACTCAGATAATCCGCTCCCCAGGGTTGAGCCAGCACCGCCCCCAGAAAACTCGTCGCCTCGTTTTCAGGATTACCATCTTCCAGATCTTCCAATTGTAAGGCCTGAAGGTCCGGGATCGGATCATACTCAAACCGGACCGGTCCTATCAGTGACGGCAAGGGGTAGTCTTCGATCAATTTCAGGTCAAAGGTGAATTGGGCCTTATGGTATAAGGTGTCAGGGCTGATGTGACCATTTTCATCCACGAGTCGAACTGCATTGGCAGGGCAAAGAAACCGCAAAATAATCTCATTCCCCTCCTTGATGACATCTATTGAAGTCTTGGGACTCACAAAATATTCCATCTCCCCGGAAGGAGACCTGAATTTTTTAAAACATAAGTTAGCGAGCGTCATCTGATTGCAGAATTGGGATACCTGGAAGGTTTTCTCTCCCAGATATTCATTAAATTTTGCTAACCTTTCATCCCGATTTGTAATCAGAGAAAGATCGGTCCAAATCCCATTTTCGCATATTCTGATCGGGAAAGGTCTCTCGATAACATCCCCATAAAATTGTTAGCAACAAGGGAATTGACGTTGCGGATCTTTTTGATCCGTATAGGGAGTTGAAATTTTTTCCGGAATTAAATCGGCCTGCTTTGGGGCAATATCTCTCGTGTTGCGCAGCCGTCCCCGTTCGATAATGAAAATCCAGGTCTTATCCTTTTTCTGATAAACCCCCACCCCGAAGTGTTCCCGGATGGCTTTTCTGAACGATTCGGAAAAATCCGGGGTGCTATCTTTCCGGGAAGAGGGTTTTGATGAGACGGTCTCCTTGAAATCATCAATAAATGTCTTCATTTCCTTCCTGGCATCCCTGTCCATAACGACGTCACCTTCATCGGAATGCCACAAAATATTATCCATAATCTTTTCAAAAAATTTAACCAGGTTGGGGAGGATTGAGTCTCTCAGTGAATTATCCCCCGGCGAAATGATCTTGAAGGCATCGGTTAAGCTCAGTTTTTGCTCACGCAGGATTCCTTGAAGATCTCGGTTGGCATGCATCTCATGATAGGCCTGGAATAGTTGAGAATAGTTATTATTTTTAAGGCCCTGTTGAAAATTGTTGAGAGGGGCGGCCAGGTAATTAGAGATCGTCTGATAAGTTTTCTGACGTTGCGGGATTTTCTCTCCTGCCTGTCCGATAATTTCCGAAATTTTTTCACTATCTATTTTCCATGGCTTAGGGGAAAAGGCTTGGTAGGGTAGCTCTTTTTTACTTTCGGCGTTCATTTCCGCCACTTTATCGTTTAACTCAGGAATATTATTTTGGACATCAGACAACACTTTCGTATCCGCCCGCCTCAAAATTACCTCCAAACGCCTTTGGATCAAGGCCGCCGGGTCATTGCTGCCTTCCTGCGCCCCTTTTAAAATGGAGCGGACTTTTTTCTGCAAGGCCTCGATTTTTGCTATAGCATTGATACTCTTTCCCTTCCCAATATCTCCCAGCACCTGGCAGAGCTCTCGGTCAAGATCATTGAGGGCGGCAATCTTTCTGTTTTTAAAGCTGAAGCGTCGAGCCCAGAAACCCGGTTTATTAATAATATTTTTAGCCGGACCGATATTGGAGGGATCGGATTTTTTCCAGGTAACCGGGCGATTTCGGAGCCCGCTTATGGTGTGGCCGAAATCAATCGTTTCCAGATTCATGTGCCAATTAAGGTCTTTTTTGAAGATTATTACCTTCAGATTTTCCGGCATATCCGTTGCCCCGGCAGATCAGCCACCCCTACCCCCCAAGTGATGCGCAATGACTCTCAATTGTCTTTTTCCTGAGAAAATCACACAAGTTTAATGTACGGCCTTGTCCCCTTTTTTATTTCCACAACCGGCTGTTGCCCGCCATCAATTGTTATTGAAATATCACATTGAAAACGTAGCGTGTGCCTGGGAATGGCGATATTCTGATAGATGACGGAAACCGTAATTTTCCGTTCATCCTTTTTATCAGGATAAATTGCGAACAGTTTTTTTGGGGCCTGATCTTTATTATTAATTTTCGATTTAAGATCAGGATTCTTTGCAAGCCATTCATTAAAATACCAATTAAAAATTCTGTCAAACACCTCGGCATGGGCTATCTTTTTAATAACCCTCTGCGCCGACGGAAAATTTTCCTGAAGTGTCCTTTGTAAATCATTATAATCTGATTCTCCCGCATCAAATTCGATATTATTTCCTTTTCCCAATAGGAAATAATAATAGCCTCCTTCATTCAATGTTAGTTCCATCTCCTGCCCATCAGCTTCTCTTGTCAACTGTGCACTAAAATGACTACTTGAAAAATTTTCAAATCTTTCATAATGAAATGGTTGGTAAGCCTGATCTGTCGGCAAGTTTGAGAAATCTTTACTTTCAGGCTCAACAGGATTTATTGGAATGTTTTGGACATTCTCCAAATCGACCGACTCTGTTAAGTCTATTGGAACGATTTGGTTATCCTCCGAATCGGTGGAAATGATTTGACCGGATAGAGATAGGGGATCATCAGATGACATTAGCTTTGTTTGATTTTCCTGTTCCCCTTGAGATGGATTTTTAACCGGATTACCTTGGTCGCCCCTTCTTTCAACTTCCCCTTCCACCGCCCTTTTTATGGTACGATGAATATATCTGACACAAGAATCCTTCCAGACATCGTTATCAATAGGATTACCAAAATTTAATTCGGTAAAATCGAGGCGGACCTCATCTACCGTCGGTTTTATTTGAGGAATCGCTGTTTCTAATTTCTCAAAAGCCTTCTTAAACAGGTCGATGCCAGCACTTTTCAGTTTTTCAAAATTCCCATCCACGTCTGTAACCTTAAATAATCTTATTATTTCTATGGTATCCTCAACCCCATACGGTTCCCCTTCTCTCGGGTGAATTTGATTTAAAATACCATTAAATAGAGTTATCTCCGGTTGTCGAAACCCATTGGCAAGCATATAAATGGCTTCAAACAATACTGATCTAAAAGCATTTCTTTTCTGAACCTCCTTTTCCACTGCCCTTTTTATGG
>JAZDOU010000035.1:0-2249 GCA_043798385.1 Pseudomonadota bacterium | reverse complement strand
GCTCTGCAAACCGTTTTTCATGACATCGAGAGACCGTCCCATATTCTCTTACCGATTGTATCGCGGACTCAGTAAAGGAATAAACCATGAAAGGGTTTTTTAATCGCATTTTAAAAATTGACGTGGGCGAACAATCTTTTTCCATCCAGGAATTAACCAATCAGGAATTGGAACTGGGCTTGGGAGGCAAAGGCCTGGCCACTCGATTGTTAATGGAAAACAATCCGGACGGGGTGGACCCCTTTTCCCCGGAAAACAACCTTATCATTGCCCTTGGGCCGATTACCGACAGTCCGATTTACGGGTCCTGTCGTCATGGGATCTATACCAAGAGTCCCCAAACCGGGTTGTATGCCGAATCCTATTCCGGCGGCAAGGCCGCTGAAAGCATCAGCCGCACCGGCTATGATGCCGTGGTCATCCGGGGTATTTCCCGGGAACCGGTCTTTTTGGAGATCAATGATGAAACGGTGCGCTTTCATCCGGCTCGGGATTTATGGGGTCTGGATACTTATGCGACGGAGGATGAGGTCTTAAAGCGGATCGGGAAAAAAAGGATGGGGACGCCCACCGAACGGGGCGCGGCCCTGGTCATCGGTCCGGCCGGAGAAAACCTGATCCGCTATTCGGTGATCGAAAATGATTACTGGCGCTCGGCCGGCCGGACCGGCACCGGCGCGGTCATGGGTTCCAAGAAGATCAAGGCCCTTTGCTTTTATGGAAACCAAAAACGCTCCATGGCCTATCCGGATGAGGTCAATGCTTTTGCCAAGGAAATTTTGGAAAAAGGCAAGACCGACCCAGGAGCAGCCAATTACCGAAAAATGGGCACACCCATGATGGTAGGGGTCTTAAATAAAGCCCAGGCCTTTCCTACCCAATACTGGTCCAAAGGGGTTCTGGAGGGGTGGGAAGCTATCGGGGCCGACAGCCTCCATGAAAAATGTGAAGTCCAACCCAGGGCCTGTGCTCGTTGCTTTATCGGCTGCGGACGTTTGAGCAAAGTAAAAGAAGGCCCTCACAAAGGGATGACCCTGGAAGGGCCTGAATATGAGACTATTTATGCCTTCGGCGGGTTGTGCCTGATTAAGAATATCGAAGACATCTTATATTTGAACGACATCTGCGACCGCCTGGGTATGGATACCATCACAGCCGGCAACCTGGTCGGCCTGGCCATTGAGGCCTCTTTGAGAGGGAAAATCACAGGGGAAATAGCCTATGGAGATGTCCCGGCCATTGCTGCCCTGCTCAAACAAATAGCTTATCGTCAAGGCATCGGGGCGGTTCTGTCCGAGGGGATCAGGTCCGCCGCCGCCGAATGGGGGCTGGAAGACATAGCTATCCATGTAAAGGGTATGGAACCGGCCGGATACGACCCCCGGGTTCTTAAGGGTGTGGGCTTAGGCTATGCCACATCGGACCGGGGGGCCTGCCATCTGCGGGCCACTTTTTATAAACCCGAGCTGACCAAGATGATCGATCCGGATCAGATCGAGGGCAAGGCCGAGCTGTTTATAGATTTCGAGGACCGCCTCTGCCTCTTTGACACCCTGATCCTTTGTCGTTTTTATCGAGATCTCTATCCCTGGCCGGAATTATCCCGGATCATCCATATGTCTACAGGTCTGAATTGGAGTAAAGAGGAAATACAAAAAATGACCAACCGAGTGATTTCGTTGTGCCGGGAATTTAACCTGCGAGAAGGCATGACCCGAAATCAGGACTCACTGCCTCCCCGATTTCACAAAGAATCCTTGCCTGAGAGCGGCAAAGTGATCACCGAAGGCGAACTGAACCGGTTGGTCAATGATTATTATCGGTTAAGGGGCTGGGAATAAACAAGTAGCTGTTTAGTTTTTTTTCCTCCGAGTGAATAGAGTGACCATCAACCGCGGCAGTCCGGAAGGGAAATCCCTATCGTGCTGCTATTGTTTACTTGAGGTAATCCCGGTATTGTATTTTACTTTCTGTGTTAAATTTACTTCAACCGATTTTGGAGCCATCTTTTAAGAGCTTAGTTCAAGACCCAATTGTAATACCGAAGCCGGCCCGTACCTGATTCAAGCCCTCCGGCTGCATCGACCATTGACGCCCTCCGTTCAGGTCGCCAGCCACTCAAGCTATTTCTCCTTTCAGGTATCGCTGTCGTAAACCCTCCGGAAATCTTTCAATGGCGTAACGAAGCATGGTTCGCGGCATGATTCGGTAATGGTCCTTGAGAAAGGATTCCTCTGTTTTCTGATCCC
>JAZDOU010000015.1:0-4721 GCA_043798385.1 Pseudomonadota bacterium | reverse complement strand
TAACCGTAAACAGAGAAAAGGGCAGAAACGACTGTTCACTTCCTGTTAATCCACCTCGTAAGGTAATTGGAAATGGCCGGCGACAATTCCCGGGACGGTGATGTCTTCGTCGAGCGATTCCCAGCGCAGGGCATATCCGTTTAAGCGTAGGGTCACTTCCGTGAGTTGTTCATCTGAGGCCTGCGAGAGATGTTTGAAACGATTAGCCGGGAAACCGATGATCCGGCCATCCGTTAACTCAACAAATATGGTCCTCTTCTCGGCCCAGGCCCGGATGGCAATCGGTTCGACAGGTTCATTTTTAGCGGCTGAAATATTCATTGAACTTTTCCTTAAAATAATTTTGATACTCAAAGACGATTCTCTCGATAAGACGAATCGTTCTGGGAGAAACTCCTATATTTCTGGCCAGACGAATGGGATCGAGCCAAAACTTACATTCTCCATCCGGTGTTTCGACATGAATGTGTGGTGGTTCGGTCCCTTCGTCAGAATAAAAGTGAAATCGAAATGGCCCTGATTGCAATACCGTTGGCATAAGATAGATTAATATTGATTACAGGGTTTTGTCAAGAGATGAATTAATGGTTTGTCATTTATAGTTAAAAACTGCATAGGTTTAAGTGGATTTGGTAAAAATTGGAAAATTGAGGAATTCGGGGATACTGGATGCTCGATACTGGATTAACCCAAAAATCGATACTGGATCTTTCTTTTATCAAGTATCAAGTATCCAGTATCCAGTATCGACCTTCTTGCCCTGACGACTGTTCACTGAAGTAATAAACTGGAAATGACAAAATGACTGAACAACAAGAAGCCGCCAAACCTAAAATCCTGATCGTCGAGGACGAGGCCATCGTGGCCTTTGACCTTAAATCCGGCTTGGAAAAGTTGGGATACTCCGTCTTGGCCCAGGTGAACTCGGCAGAAAAGGCCCTGGAGATGATCGAGCAAAACCCGCCTGACCTGATTCTGATGGACATTATTCTCAAGGGTAAAATGGACGGGATTGAAGCCGCTGAGATCATCCGCTCCCGCTGGGATATTCCCGTGGTTTTCGTCACGTCCTACGCCGATCAGAAACGGCTGGACCGGGCTAAACTGGTCTATCCTTTTGGTTATATACTCAAGCCGTTCCAGGACAACGATCTCAAGGTCACGGTAGAAATGGCCCTGTATGTTTCCAAGGTGGATAGGGAAAGGAGAAAGGCCGAGGAGGCGCTGCGGGAGAAGGAGGAAGCCTACCGCAATCTCTTTGAGAATGCCAACGAGACCATTTTGGTGGCTCAGGATGGTAAAGTGATACTTTTCAATCCGAGGACCGTCATGATGACCGGTTATCCCGCTGAGGAACTCCTGTCAAGGCCATTTATTGAGTTCATTCACCCGGATGACCGGGATATGGTTATGGATCGGCATGTTAAGAGATTGAAAGGCGAGGAGCTTCTTCCCATCTATGATTTTCGGATTATTCATAAAGACGGCAACGTCAGGTGGGTGGAATTGAATGCCATCGTGATAAACTGGATGGGAGGGACCGCCACTCTGAATTTCCTGAGTGACATTACCGAGCGAAAGTAGGTGGAGGAAAAACTCCGCGAAAGTGAGGAACGGTACAGGAGACTATTCGAGGAAGCAATGGACGGTATTGTCCTGGCGGATTTTGCTACAGGCACCATCCTTGAATGCAATAATGCGATTACCGACTTGACGGAAAGGAAAAAACACGAACTTATAGGAAAACCCCAGAAGATTCTTCACCCTCCTGAAGACAGTCTTGGTGATGTGTCTGTAACGTTTAGACAGCACCAGCTCGATAAAAAAGGACAAGTTATTGAAACCAGGGTTATTACCAAAACAGGCAAAACCAGGGATATAGAAATAAAAACGAGTGCATTCCATCTGCATGGTCGAGACGTTATGCTGGGTATATTCCACGACGTCACCGATCGCAAGCTGGCGGCGATGAGACTGAGAGAATCGGAGGAGAGATATCGTTCCCTGGCTTCTGCGGAAGACTCCATGTATCTTGTAGACAGGGAATGCCGCTTTCGGTTTATGAACGACACTTACCTTTCAAGGTTCAGCATCTCATTAGATGAGATTATCGGTAGATCCTATGGTGAATTTCATTCCGAAGAAGATAGCCAGCAATTTGCCAACATAGTTAAAGAGGTATTTGAAAAAAATACATTTTTACAGGTTGAATACCAAAGCGAAAGAGAGCCTAAATATTTCCTCAGGACACTCAGCCCGGTTAGAGATCCACAGGGAAGCGTTACTGCGGTAACGGTGATTTCCAAAGACATCACTAAGCGCAAGAATACGGAAAAGGCCTTATTCAAAAGCGAGAAACTATATCGTTCCTTATTCGAGAATATGCTGAACGGTTTTGCCTATTGCAAGATGCTTTTTAAAGAAGGACAGCCAGAGGACTTCATTTATCTGGCTGTTAACCGTGCCTTTGAAGCACAAACCGGGTTAAAGAATGTTGTCGGCAAAAAGGTATCCGAAGTCATCCCGGGCGGAAGAGAGTCTGATTCTCAATTATTCGAAATCTATGGTAGGGTGTCTTTGACCGGAAATCCCGAAAGATTTGAGTTCTATTTGAAAGCCTTAAAGCAATGGTTTTCCCTCTCAGTGTACAGCCCTAAAAAAGAATATTTCTTGGTGGTGTTCGACGTGATCACCGATCGCAAAAAGACCGAAGAGGAATTACTGCAATATCAAAAAAAGTTGCAGTCCCTGGCCATAAGATTGTCCGAGGCTGAGGAAACCGAACGGAAGGAAATTGCCCGGACACTCCACGATCTGGTAGGGCAGAACTTGACGGCCTTGAATTTAAACCTGACCATTATTCTTGGAATGCTGTCGGAAGATCAAAACCCCCTCCTGGTCTCCCGACTGGAAGATTCCCAAAAATTATTGGAAGAAACAACCCAGTATATCCGGGAAGTGATGTCCGACTTGCGTCCTTCCGTTCTGGATGATTTTGGTTTAACCGCGGCCCTTCGCTGGGTTGGGAGGCGATTCAATAGGATGACCGGCATCCAAACGAATGTGAAAGGGGAAGATTTTTCTCCCCGACTTCCCCCCCTTTTGGAGACTAATATCTTCCGGATTGCTCAGGAAGCCCTGACCAATGTGCTTAAACATGCCTCGGCCGGGAAGGTTGACCTCCGGATTGAAAAAGTGGAGGACAAGGTGCGACTGACAATAACGGACGACGGTCAGGGTTTTATTTTTAAGGGGTTCCGTTTAGGGGGTGCAAAAAGGGGCTGGGGTCTGGCTATGATGAGTGAGCGGGCTGTGGCCCTGGGAGGTGATCTCCATGTCCTTTCCGAACCGGGAAAAGGGACCCGGATCATCCTTGAATTGCCTTTGGAAAGGTAAACTATGGCGGGAAAGATCAGGATTTTACTGGCTGATGATCACCGGATTCTAAGAGAAGGATTGAAGTATATCCTGGAAGCGCAACCGGACATGATCGTGGCCGGGGAAGTCGCCGACGGCCGTCAAGCCGTTAGAGAGACTGAGAGAATCACCCCGATGTGGTGCTCATGGATATTGCCATGCCGGAATTTAACGGAATCGAGGCCACCCTGCAGATACGCCGGAGTTGTCCCTCCACCCGGGTCATCATTCTTTCCATGCACTCTTCTCCTGAGCACATCTTTAGATCTCTGAAGGCCGGGGCGAATGGATATCTTTTAAAGGAATCGGCCGGGAAAGAAGTGGTTTCTGCGGTTCGCTCGGTTTATGAAGGTCGCCGTTACCTGAGCCAACGGATTGATGAGATTGTTATTGAAAATTATTTGTCCCAATCTCAGGGGAAACTGGCCCGCAGTCCCTTGGAAAAGCTCACCTCCCGTGAAAGGGAAATTCTGCAACTGGTGGTCGAAGGCCGAACCAGTCTGGAAATCTCCAAAGTGTTGGCGATCTCCCCCAAAACCGTCGAGACCTACCGCAGTCGCCTCATGGAAAAGCTCGGCCTCCACGACATCCCCAGCTTAGTTAAATTTGCCATTTCCCAAGGCTTCACGGGATTGGAATAATCGATACTGGATACTGGATACTTGGAACTTGCAACTTGATGCTGGATACTGGATAAAACCCAAAACCAAGGTGGATGATAATGATTTTGGAGGGCCTATTTTAGCCAGAGGATTTTTATGAGCTTTTCAACCTTTTTATATTCAGGGTCGCTGGTGACTACGAGGGCTTTTTTTTGGACAGCGGAGGCTACGGCAAAGGCATCGGCATAAGAGATCGGGAATCGGCCTTTGATTCTGGCCGCTTCCAGAACAAGGGTATCCGAAGCAGAAATGATTTGTATGGGAAGCAAATGTACCTTTTTTAAAATCTCCTCTGCTTTCTTTTGGCCGGTTACCCGATAAGTGCGGTAATAGACTTCACCCAGGTTGATGATAGACATGAAAATCTCAATCTTATTTTCTTCGGCTTCGTTTAACAGGTTGCCCACTAAGGTGTGGCCGGGCTCTTCCTGGAACCAACACAAAAGAGGAAAGGCATCAAAGAGAACCGGTTTCATCACGTTGGACCTCCGAGCGATGTTCGTTGATCAAGGACCGGCTCAGGGATGGCTTTCCTTTAAGAATCCCTTTCAGAGCCTTCTTAACATCAGGGACGGCCTTGATTTCAGCGTGGTCCTTGCATAATCGGAGCATGACCGACCTTTGAGGTTTTAGGCCCAGTTG
>JAZDOU010000526.1:0-3459 GCA_043798385.1 Pseudomonadota bacterium | reverse complement strand
CGTCCAAAAGGGAACCAATCCGACAAAGGGAAGGAGCTCGCCCAGAAGAGCTATCCCCATTCTGGTTAAAGTTTTTTTCATCGGGCCCTTAACAGCCCCCTTGGCCATCTGTTGTTGCATCTTGCCGGCTTTTTGAGTCATTTGTTTTTGGAGGGCTTGGGATTGTTCCTGTTTATTCTTGATGATTTTTGCTGTTCGCCAATAAATCCAGCCGCCTAAAACCACAAAAACGAAAGCGTCGATGGCCATACCGATAAGTTTAGGGATAACTAAAATACTGGTTAATTCTAGGAGCATGTCGAGGCCATCAACTATCATGGCAAAGGGCAAAGCAAAAACCAGGAAGTCAGGGTCAAACGGGCTGACTTTTGAGATAGTTCTGGCGGCTTGAGCTATCCTTGAAGCAGCGGCGGCTGCAGCTGGTAAGGCCATAATTTATTCTTCCTTAACCCCTCTTTTAGCTTGTCTTATTTTTAATACCTCTTCCGGTGAAGTGGTTATTATCTGGTCTTCGGCATAAGAGGCCATTACTTTAATGGCCACGTGCTTTTGCCCGGCAAAAAAGATCCCTTCCCCCACTTCAGCCTCCAATAATAAGTATTTTTCCTCCTCAGTCAGGTTGAATGATTTTTGAACAACATCGATCGCAGCCGGACTTTGTTTCAGCAAAAACTGCAAGGAAGAGTTGGTGATGATGGGTTGGCCGTAAGAAGATTTCATGAAATCGCTGACGTCCTGGGTGATGGTGGTGACCCCCAGCCAGTATTTCCTCGCTCTCTTGCAAACCCCGAAAAGGAAGGAAGCCCCGTCTTCTGACTGCATAAGCCACCAAGCCTCATCGATCACCAGGATTCTTTTCTTTAATTCCGAACGCACTTCATTCCAGATGTACCTCATAATAATGAACATGGCGATAGGCCTCAACTCGTCTTCCATGTCCCTTATGCCAAAAACCACTAAAGCCTTGTTCATGGAAATATTGGTCGGCTGGTTGAAAAACTGGGAAAAAGTTCCTTTGGTGAATTTTCTTAATCTTCTCACTAAGCTTTCTGTCCCTTCCATACCTTCTAAAACCTGTTCCAAGTCTTCCATCAAAGGGATTCTCGCCTGCCATTCAGAGGGGCTGGTTTCAGGAGTAATATCTTTGGCTGCGTAAGTTTCCGCTAAAGCTCGGTCCATTATGGCGTCTTCTTCCGGAGTCAGTCCTCCTAGCATAATTCTCATTAAACCCACGAGGTTTATGATGTTTGACCTTAAAACGTCTTCCGGCTTTTCGTCTTCCCGGGGATTGGGCAGATCAAAAGGATTGATATGGTTTTCTGAGGACAGGGAAATATTGAAAAATGATCCGCCAACAGCATCGGATAAAAACTTGTATTCGTTTTCCGGATCAACGATGATCGAGTCCACCCCCATCATCAAGTAGCGGAGGATCTCCAGCTTTAAGGCGTAGGACTTTCCCGAACCGGATTTGGCGAAAATGACTGAGTTGGCGTTTTCCAGGCTGAACCGGTCAAATAGAATCAGGGAATTATTATGTTTATTTATCCCGTATAAAATTCCGTCATTAGAGCTTAAATCAAAAGACACAAAGGGAAATATGGAAGACAGGGGGTCGGTATTCATAGAATTGTGCACCTGGAGCTTATCCAATCCATAAGCTAAGCAAGAGTCAAAGCCTTCTTTCTGCTGATAAAGGGCGGGTTTAATATATATCAATCTTGATTCCAAAATTGATCTTAAGGTTGTTTCAATCTCCCTAAGCTCTTTTTCGTCTTTGCCGTAAACCGACAAGTAGAGCCCGAATTTGAACATTTTTTCCTGGGCGGTCATCAGTCTGTCTCTCAACCCCTCCAAGTCCTGGTAAGCGGTTTCTATGGCCGGATCCCGGATTAAGCCCTTATCCTCCTTCTCCATTATTTCTGACTGGATTTCCGTCACCTTTTTCCTTAGTTGCTTTAAAACCTGGCCGGTATCAGTCGGATGAATATGGAGGCCGATGTCCATGGGAGTGTCCAGGTTGATGACGGGAGAGAACCAGGCAGTGCTTAAATATCTTGGGAAAGAAAAGATAAAAAAGGATTTAGACAGCCTCTCGCCCAGCTTTAAGTAATCAGAAGAAATCTGGATGGAGGAGGGGGCGATGATGTCTTTGATGTTGACGTTCGGAGCCTCAAAAATCTTCTCCTCTCTTTTTTTAATTTTGGAAAGCGGTATTTTTATCATGTTAGACGATTAGCTCTGGCGGCACTTCCGGATAATATCCGACTTCGGCTTCTGCCGGATGATAAGCTGACCAGAAAAGCTCGATTAACTCTGGCGTGTTCAACGGCATGCAGGATAAACCGCACCTTCTTAATCCTAAGGCGGCAAATTCCAGCCTTTGCCACAGTTGGGATTTAGCTCTTTGAAAATGGTCCTCTACTGTCCCTCCGCCCCCCCTCATCCCCGGGACCTCAAATAGGGTAAAAGGTATTACCACAAAGAAGTTTTTAGCCATAATAGAGCTCCCGACGATCAAGTCTTTAATGAAATCGTGGTAGCCTAAAGTCTGGATTTTCATCAGTTCGTTTTCTTGGTTTTTCCCGAGCTCCTTTAACTTGTCCAAATAGCCCGTGATATTTAATCTTCTTGATTGGACGACTACCTCAATGGAAAAATCAAGGGAATTTAGAAAATTCTGGAATTGGTAGATAATAGCCGTTTGTTCGTCTTCGGATTTTAAAGCGAAGTTCAAAGAGGAAACCATTAAAACTCCCCTTAAGGACTTATTTTTTAAGACAATTATTCCCTCTTTGATCTGGTCTATTTCCAAAAATTGCTGGGTTGAAGATTCGGGCATAAGCTACGGGTTTTTAGTTTCCACCTTAGTGGAAAGTTTTTTTAATTGGCTTTCGCCGGCTACCCTTAAAACTGTTTCCGGAATGCCTTCTTTTTTTATTTCTTTTTTTAAAACTTCGACGGGCTTGTCCGTCTTTTTCCAAATATACATTTTCGGGGAAATGAAAAATCGGAAAAAATTCATTAAAATGGTCGGCAGTCCCCTGTTTCCGATTTTTAGGAAGGCCAGAGCCGATCCTACCGATAATAAAAGTATAGATATTGATATAAAAAGAAAAAAGTTCTTCTTAGCTAAGGAAAAATAAAGAAAAAAACAAATGGCTCCGGCCGTCCCTATGTAAATAAACTGTCGGAAGGTTAAGGGTCCGACAATGGGCGATTCGTGTTCTATA
Organism: Pseudomonadota bacterium; assembly: GCA_043798385.1. GTDB lineage: Bacteria > Desulfobacterota > RBG-13-43-22 > RBG-13-43-22 > RBG-13-43-22 > RBG-13-43-22. Next base: position 226 of record JAZDOU010000526.1, on the reverse strand, counting down.
AATTGAGGAACGGTAAATCTCATATTATTCTATCGGTTCTCTGTAGGTATCGTCTTTCCTTGATATCGTTTGGTACTCTTCGGCCGGCTTAACCGCCACTTCCGGCTTAGTGGTTCCTGCAGGTTGCGAAGGCGCTGCCCCTATTCTATTCAACTCTTCTAAAGCAGGTTTTAAGGGGTAGAAAACAAATCGGTTTATTTCCCGACCTATCGCCTGGGCTAAAACT
>JAZDOU010000177.1:0-3701 GCA_043798385.1 Pseudomonadota bacterium | reverse complement strand
GCCGCCACGATAATCGTATTGATCCCCATCTCGGAAAACTCGCTATCGGCGACCAGGGCAATGCGATCTCTCCCGAACACCTGCTCCAGCGTATGCACGTAGGAGGGCAGAAATAGGCCGGATTCAAAATGGTCGATAATATTGGCCACCAGCATACCGTCCGGCTTAAGGAGGGAATGGATCATCGCGGAAAACTCTTTCGTCGTCAGATGGTAGGGAATGGTCAGGTCATTAAAGGCATCGCCAAAGATGAAATCATAAACCTTCTTCTCGGGGAAATTCATCAGGAACCACCGGGCATCTTGATTGAAGGAGCGGATGCGCGTCTGGCGAGAAAGGCCCAGGTGGGCATAGGCAACCTCGGTCAAACGGGGATCAATTTCAACCACGTCGATCTGGGCATTCGGGTACTTGGCCTCCAGATAGCGGGGAAAGGTATATCCTCCCCCGCCGATGATCAAAGCCCGGAAGGGAGTATCGGGCATAACCTTCCAGGCGATCAACTCCGCATAAACCCGTTCATACCCGTACTGCAAATGGAGGGGATCCTGTAGGTCTACGAAGGAATGAATTAGATTATCCAGGACAACAGCCTCCAGGGGGCGCCCGTTTTTTTCCACCTTCTTAACCTCAATGGTATAATAATCCGTTTCGTCGTAGAAATAGGAGTTGGAATCCCGGTGCTTTTTGAAAGCCTGACCGTGGATGGCCCAGAGAAAAATGAAGAGAATTGGAAGGAGAACGAGAAAAGCCTTCCGGCGCATAAAAAATCCGATGAAGAAGGGAAGGGAAGACAGAACAAGGATGATTCCCATCAGGAGGAGGATATTTCTCGTCCCCATGAGTGAGATCAAGTAAAAACCCGTGGCAAAGGTTCCCAGGAGGGAACCCAAGGTAGAAAAAGCATAGATCTTCCCCACGACATTTCCCGACCTGTCCAAACGATCCAGAGATAGCCGTACGACTACCGGAGAGATCATCCCCAACAGACACGAGGGGACGAAAAAGATCACCGCGGTGACGGACAGGATCCGGAACATCAAATTGGTTTGCAGGGGCCACTTTGCGATGACCTCGGTCATGGGGGATATGGAGAACGCTCCTGCTCCCGAGAGGAGAAGCAGCCAGCCCAAGGTGCGGGGGTTGGGGAAGCGGTCAGCCAGGATTCCGCCCAGATAGGCCCCGATACTGATTCCGGCCAGGACGACCCCGATAATGCTCGTCCAGGTGTAAAGGGAGACTCCGATGTAGGGAGCCATGATTCTTCCGGCAACCAGCTCGATTACCATGGTACAAAAGCTGGCGATAAAAACCACGATCACAGCTTTGGTCACTTCCTGACGCATTTCAAAATCCTTTCCCGAGGATGTTTGGAAACCCGATGAATCTTTAAAATCTATCACAACTTTTTATCATTTGTCATGAAAACTTTCTAGGGAAAAGGAGAGAGGCGAGATCAATTTCTCCGGCAAGGGAGGAGAACAAATGCGAAGGGCGTGACTTATATGATCTGATTTGGTATCTGGCGGATCCGAATTGGCCTGAGCCAAACGTCCTGTTTTTGAACAACGCTCTGGCCCAAACCGGATGGCCCGGGCCTGACCTGACCCCCACCAATTGGCGGCAACTTGTCATGAAGCGGTTGGAGAAAATACACTGGGATCAGGCGGTGAAGGATGTTTCTCCGTTTCTCGAACACCCGCAGGATGCAAAGCTTATTTCCCTTGAGAACGTCAGAAACCTGTTGTTGAAAAAATAAGCGGGAATTCCGTCAAACACCCTTCTTAACCTTAACCCCAACCTTAACCTATTGCCATTGGGATATGTCCCTATTTTCCAAGCCCCTTCTACCCGGAGGAGCTGGAGATAGAGTCTCCGCTACTACGCCAGTTCCCTACTCTATCCCATATCGTCTTATGCTCCCTTATTGACATAAGTCTTCCCCCACCTAGAATGAGGATAGGTCGAAATGGTCCAAGGGCCAATGAAAGGGGGAAACTGACAGCAAAAGGCTAGAAAGATTAATAAAAACAGTTTTTAGCGGAAGAATTTTCATGGTTTTTTTAAAATGATAGCTTTTAAAAAGGGGGGGCAGGCATGAAGACCATCAAAGCCAGATTTTCGAGGGGAAAGATTGAGCCTTTGGAAAAGGTAGATATCGAGGAAGGAGAAGAAATTACCCTCAGCATTCTGGTGGTTCCTTCTCGGGTGAAAAAGAAAAGTTTCTTGGAGGCCTTAAAAACAACGGCCGGAGGCTGGAAAAATCTAATCGATTGCGACGATCTAAAGAAAAATATATACAGCGATCGGCTGATTGTTACAAGGCCGGGGATTGATCTATGAAATACCTGATTGACACTGATTGGGTAATTGACCACTTCAAGGGTGAAGAGCGAGTTGTCAAGCAGTTAGAAGAACTGGCCTCAGAAGGAATAGGGATAAGCGTAATTTTTTTGGCCGAAATTTATGAGGGCGTGTATTATTCCCGGAACCCGGCAAAAAGCCAGCAGCTTTTAGAAGAATTCCTTGCTCCCGATTTGGAAGTTCTAAATGTTAACCAAGAAATAGGTAAGGTTTTCGGCAGAGAAAGGGGTAGACTAAGGCAGCGCAAGAAAATCATCAGCGACTTTGATCTATTAATTGCGTCCACCTGCCTTTATTATGGTCTAACCCTCCTCAGCAATAACCGCCGACATTACGAAATGGTGGATGGGTTAGAGATTTTCTCCCTCTCGTAGTCGAAATTCCTAAATTCATGGACTGACCCCTTTTCCCCTTTTCCGCTAACAGTTCAATCCGGTTTGATGATTTCCACTGGTCGAGTCGTTGTTTCTAGGCCGACGATTAGGGTCCGTGGTGGCGTTTCAATCGGCCGACCGCTGGACCGGCTTGTTCGCTTTTTATCGTTATCAATCCGGAGGCTTTGGCTGCTTCGAGTTGCGGGTAAGCTTCTATTATGGAATATGTTCTATGTCCTCTAAATCCTTATGCCTGCCAGTTGCCCGTTTGTTCAACTTCAAATCACCCAACGAGATGAAATTGACCGGGATATCGTCAATTTCAACGATTTCACGGCGTTTGTAACATTCATCAAATTCGACGCCAGACGCTCCGGTTATCACTTCAATCCGAACCGGGGGAACACCCATTCGGATAACCTTGTCTTTTTCAACGAAGATCTCTTTTATTGCTTGCAGTTCCGGCATCCCAAATTCCCGGAGCGCCTGTGCCGTCCTTTCGGCGTTTTCGTCGCTGACGGCGATCCAAATATCCATGTCTCCGGTCGCACGGGGATAACCGTGGTACCCCACGGCATATCCGCCGACGACAAGGTACTCAACGCCGTGAGAGTTCAGCAGTCTCAAGAAATCTTTGAAGTCTGGATGAAGTTCGATGGCGGCCATAAACCATTCTCCGGTTGTATTCAATTGCATTCAAGCGGTCGGCTTTCGTTCGTGCGAACCAATACTGCTTTTCGTCGCTGTCGTCGCCAAGCTGAGTGACGATCAGTATTGTTTTATTTATGCCAGGGAGTTCATTTTCCATCCATGTTTATCCTTTTGTAAAGCGTGATGGCTGCCTTTCGTTTTTGGCGCCCCGGCAAAAACGTAAACTCCAGCCGCTGGTTCGGCAGTTCATTTGAAGTACTGCTTGAACTCCGCATTCGGTGCCCTGTCAGAGTAAATGTACAAGGTAATCCC
>JAZDOU010000474.1:0-2645 GCA_043798385.1 Pseudomonadota bacterium | reverse complement strand
GTGGGCACTATCGGCACCATTCTCCAGTTGCTAAAGCTGCCGGACAGTACCATCAAGGTGCTGGTAGAGGGAAAACAGAGGGCAAAGATCACCCATTTTCTGCCAAATGAGGGTTTTTTCCTCGTCGAGGTGGAGACAATTACTGATATTATTGGCCCTAGTTTAGAGATAGAGGCCTATGCCCGAGAGATAAAGGCCTCTTTTGAAGAATATTCCAAGGTGAATAACAAGATCTCCAAAGAGGTCATAAACTCCCTTGTCAGTATTGAAAATCCCATACAGTTTGTTGATGTGGTGGCAGCCCATCTGCCGCGAAAAACACAGGACAAACAGGAGATACTCGAGGCAGCCTCCTTGGCCACCCGATTGGAATTGGTGCTGGGGTATATCCGTTCTGAAATCGAGATAGCAAAGCTCGAAAATCAGATCCGCTCCCGGGTAAAAAACAAAATGGAAAAGACCCAGCGGGACTATTATCTGACGGAGCAGATGCGTGCCATCCAGAAAGAGATCGGAAAGGATGACCCAAGCGCCGACCTGGCCGATCTCGAACGGAGCATCAAGAAAAAACGGTTGCCCAAGGCAGCAGCGGCCAAGGTCAAGCAGGAGTTTAAAAAACTGAAACTCATGCAGCCCATGTCGGCCGAGGCCACGGTGATCCGCAATTATATCGACTTGATCCTTTCCTTACCGTGGTTTGAAAAAACCAAGGATAAAATCGACATTACCTTGGCAGAGACGATTTTAGAAGAGGACCATTACGGCCTTGCCAAACCCAAGGAGCGACTCTTGGAATATCTGGCGGTCCAGGCCCAGGTAAAAAAGATAAAGGGTCCTATCTTGTGTCTGGTGGGACCGCCCGGCGTGGGCAAGACCTCCCTTTCCAAATCTATTGCCCGGGCCATGGACAGAAAATTCGTCCGGCTTTCACTTGGTGGAGTACGCGATGAGGCAGAGATCCGGGGACATCGGCGGACCTATATTGGCGCCATGCCCGGAAAGATTATCCAGTCGCTCCAGAAGGTAAAGGTGAATAACCCGGTTTTCTGCCTGGACGAGGTGGACAAGATGAGCATGGATTTCCGTGGTGATCCTTCTGCGGCCCTGCTTGAGGTCCTTGATCCGGAACAGAATTATGCCTTTAATGATCATTACCTTGATCTTGATTATGACCTTTCCGATGTCTTTTTCATCACCACCGCAAACAACCTCCACGCGATTCCGCCCCCCCTCCAGGACCGGATGGAGGTAATAAAGCTCTCCGGCTATACTGAAGAGGATAAACTCAATATTGCCAAGGAGTTCCTCGTCCCCAAACAGCTTGAGGTCAACGGTTTTGAAAAATGGTCGATCATTTTTTCCGAGAATGGCATTCTGGAGATCATCAGACGATATACTAGGGAGGCAGGGGTAAGAAATTTGGAACGGGCCATCGCCTCCATCTGCAGAAAGATCGCACGCGAACGGCAAAAAAAGAAGACCCAGGGAATATTCCGCGTATCTTCCCAGTCCATAATCAAGTATCTGGGGATTCCCAAGTATCGCGTGGGCATGGCGGAAGAAAGGGATGAAATAGGGCTTAGCACTGGTCTTGCCTGGACCGAGGTCGGGGGGGAACTCCTGCAGATAGAGACCATCTTGATGCCCGGCAAGGGAAAACTCACTATTACCGGTAAACTTGGCGACGTGATGCAGGAATCTGCCCAGGCCGCCTTAAGCTATGTCCGTTCGCGTGCCTTGGCCTTTGGCCTTTCTCCTGATTTTTATCAGAAAATTGATATACATGTCCATGTCCCGGAAGGCGCGATCCCGAAAGATGGCCCATCCGCCGGGATAACGATGGCTACCTCTATTGCCTCGGCCCTGCTTAAAAAACCCATCCGCCGGAATCTTGCCATGACCGGTGAGATTACCTTGCGGGGCAGGATACTTCCTATCGGCGGACTGGTGGAAAAACTTCTCGCTGCCCGACGTGGAAATGTGAACGAGGTTTTAATTCCCAAGGAGAACGAACCCGACCTGCGCGAGATTTCGGCCAAGATCAAAAAGAGTTTACATATTGAGCTGGTCGATCACATGGATGAGGTCCTAAAAAAGGCCCTGATTGTGGAAGACCCGGAGACCCTCTTTAAGGAGGTACCACCAGAGGCCATTTGTGTGGATATAGCCTTGCCGGCCGTCAATATAACGCACTGAGCTTTAAGGGACTCAGAAAAGGCTTTTCCCCGGGGGGTAACCTTTTATCTTGACTATCGGTTGCGAGCCTGTTAAAAAATATTTTCTCTTCAAGTAAGAAGGGCGGATAGCTCAGTTGGTAGAGCATCGGCCTTACAAGCCGGGGGTCACAGGTTCGAGCCCTGTTCCGCCCACCATAAGTATCAGTATTTCGGGGTTGTAGTTCAGTCGGTTAGAACGCCGGCCTGTCACGCCGGAGGTCGCGAGTTCGAGTCTCGTCGGCCCCGCCAAACAAATCGAGGACTTAGCCAACAGGGTTGAGTCCTTTTTTTGTTCCCGTTTGCAGGCCAAATGCGGACGGGGGCAGATCGTCTCAACAGTCCACTCCGGGCTTTCTCCTTTCCCACCTTGCGGTTATTGGCAAGAACGTGATTGCGATGCCAGTGGTTCTCATTTTGTTTCGGCGGCGG
>JAZDOU010000465.1:0-18198 GCA_043798385.1 Pseudomonadota bacterium | reverse complement strand
CTGGCGCTTAACTTACCTAACTGATGTTGGTTCTGAAGTCGCTCTGCTCCGCCCCCCGCCAGGGTTTTTCGGCGGACATCCTCCAGTCGCGCCAGGTAGCTGTCCATCCATTTACCCATAAATCAATTCCCCATGTTTAGGGTTCAAGTTTTACAGACACATTATATTTTCAAGGCCGCTTCAAATCCCTGCTTGACGGCATCGCCGATATTTCCCGGCGTCCCGGCATCTCCCAGGGTGATGATCTCTATCCCCTTGCCTGCCAGAGGGCCTTTCAGGTCATCCACCGGCCTGACCCCGGTAGCCATGACCACCGTGTCCGCGGGAATAGTCTCTTCCCGGCCGTCGGTCATTACCTTCACGGAATCACCGTTGATCTCCAAAAGCTTAGTTCCAGGCCGAATCTCAACGCCCAGGAGTTTCAGACTTTTGAGCAGGGACCAACGGGAGGAACGGCTGACATTATTGGCCACCTTTCCGGCCATCTCGATGATAGTGATCTTTCTTGTCGGTTGGTGGAGTAATCTCAGGGCCAAAGCCGGGTCCTCGGCCAGGTGGTACATCAAAAAGGTAAATGTCTCCGCATCAGGGATGCCCATAACGCCGATAAAGTGGGCCACCTCACATCCGGTCGCATTTCCTCCCACAATAACCACCCTTTCTCCAATCCTGGAAACCTTCTCGCTCAAAACATCCCAGGCACTGACTACCTGAGGCCTTTTGACACCAGGGAAGTCCATCTCAACCGGTCTGGCCCCTGAGGCAACAACCAGTAGATCCGGCTTTTCTCTTTGGACTAATTCCGGAGTTACCGTTGTATTGAGTTTCACCTTCACCCCCCAGCGGGCCATCCGGGTTGTCATACTGCTGATGATCTTTCGGAATTCTTTTTTTCCGGGAGCGGCCTGGGCCAGGTTTAACTGGCCGCCAAGTTGGTCATTACTCTCATAAAGCGTCAGTTCATGGCCTCTTTGGGCGGCGGTAAGGGCAAATTCCATTCCCGCCGGGCCCCCGCCGGCAACCATAATCTTTTTCCTGTTGGGGGCTTTCCGGAGTTGCAACTCCTGTTCTCTCCCTGTCCGGGGATTCAGCATGCATCCCACGGGATGGCCTGAAAAGATGGGATCAAAACAGCCCTGATTACAGGAGATACAGGAGATAATCTCATCCCGTCTGCCCTCTTTTAACTTATTGGGAAGTTCCGGATCTGCCAGAAGGGGTCTTCCCCAACAAATCAAATCACAAGATCCTGCCCTCAAAGCCCTTTCAGCCGTCTCCGGGTCTCCCAGACGGTTGGAGGCAAAAACCGGTACGCTGACCTTTTCCTTGATCCCCCTGGCCAAATAAAGGAAGACCCCGGCAGGCACATCACTGGTGAGCTGAGGGACAGCCGTCTCGTGCCATCCACCGGTGACATTGACGGAATTAATCCCTATCTTTTGGGCCTCAACCACAAACCGGGAGGATTCTGTATTGGTATGTCCTCCTTTCATGAAGTCATTTCCGGATACCCTGATCCCCAGAGGGGTATTGTCGCCCAGGGCCTGTCTCACTCTCCGGATAACTTCCAGACCGAACCGCATCCTGTTTTCAATGCCTCCCCCGTATTCATCGTTTCGTTGATTGGTAATGGGGGAGAGGAACTGACTGATGAGATAACCGGTGCAAGCCAGGATCTCTATATAATCAAATCCCGCCTCTTTAGCCCGTTTGGCCGAACGGACATAGGCCTGCTGGACCTCTTCAATGTCTTCCCGGGTCATCTCCCGCGGGGTCTCTCCGGTCAATTTGCTGGCGATGGCCGAGGGGGCAATCGGGGTCAATCCACTTAAGAAAGAAAAGGCATAACGACCCATATGAATAAGCTGAATCCCTACCTTAGTCTCCGATTCACCATGTATTTCTTTTACCAGGGCCTTCAAGGGGGCGACCTGTTGATCGTTAAACAGCCCAATGGTAACCGGGGCGCAACCGACCTGATCAACAGCGATAGGGCCAAGGGTTAAGAGCCCCACTCCACCCCTGGCCCGTTCCCGATAAAAGGCCCGGTGACGATCGTTAAAGGAATAGTCAAACGTATAAAGAAGCCCCATGGCAGGCATGACGATCCTGTTTTTTATCTCCAGGCCATTAATCGTAATGGGCTCAAAAAGCCTGTTAAATTCCATTTTATCCCTCCTTGTCTCGACTGCTTCAGTTTTATTCTCTATGCCCGGCCCTATCCGCCGAGGATTGAATAAAAGTTTCCGGCGGTCCTGCTAAACCCAGGCCGTGAATCCGCCCAGGAAAAATTCTCCAATAATTGTTTCCATCAAATGATGGAGATAATTTTTAACCAAGCCCCCCTAAAAAGTCAAGGAAATATTTTGATGCCCGGCTACACAGGGGACGGTAATGGGGATGATCCTTTATACGCTTGACCGGAAGGACATTTTCAGCTCATACACACCCTGATCACTTTGTCTCTGTAGGTCAAACCCCATCGTCTCGAATAAATGAAGCATCGGTTTGTTTTCCATCAGGACCTCGGCAGTAAAGCCCAACAGACCTTCCCTCTTGGCCAGATAGGTCAGATAGGTCAAGAGTTCCCGACCGATCCCTTTACCCTGATAATCGTCCCGGGTCACAAAGGCCACTTCGGCAAAATGATCTCTTTCGCTGATAAAATATTGTCCCATGCCGACGATTTTTTCTTCCTGGTCTTCTTTGAGGTAAGCCAGGATGAGAATTTCCCTGGAATAATCAATGACGACAAATTCCTGCAACCGTTCATGGTGCATATCTTGGCGCAAAGACATAAAGCGGCGATGCAGACTTTGGTCGGATAAAGAGTAGAAGAGATCCTTTATCATGGATTCGTCGCTGATTTTTACGGGCCGCAGAAAGAGTGGCAACCCCTTAGCGGTGGTCCGAAATATCTCTAAATTTTCCGGGTATTCTCCTCTCTTTCCGGGGATAAAGGCCTGGTCCCGGTAGATCAGATTGGCCTCTTTGGCTTTTTCGATCAGCCAGGGCCGAAAATCGGGATGGGCAATGGCAATCAAGGACATGGCCCGTTCCCGGATATTCTTTCCAAGGAGATAGGCGATGCCGTATTCCGTGACCACATAATGGATATCTCCACGGATGAGGGTAACACCGACCCCTTCCCGCAGGAAGGGAACGATGCGGGAAACCTTGCCCCATTCGGCCGTGGACTGGATGGCCATGATACTTTTGCCGCCCGGGGCCAAAACAGCCCCCCGCATGAAATCCGCCTGGCCCCCGATCCCACTGTAAAAGGTCTTGCCCAGGGGATTCGGCGGTCACCTGCCCGGTCAGATCGATCTCCAGGGCGCTGTTTATGGCGATCATATTTTGTTGCCGGGAGATGGTCAGGGGGTTATTGGTATAATCAATCGTCCGGAATTCAATGCTGGGATTGTCCTGGAGGAACTCATACGTTTTTCGGTGCCCCATGCAGAAGGTGGCCACGGTTTTGCCCCGGTTGAGGGTCTTGCGGCTGTTGTCGATCACGCCCTTCTTGATCAATTCCACCACCCCGTCGGTCAATAATTCGGTATGTACCCCGAGATGTTTTTTTTCGTTGAAATTGGCCAGAATGGCATTGGGCAGACTCCCATAGCCCACCTGAATAGTATCCCCGTCCTGGACGATACGGGAGACGTATTTTCCGATCTGGCGGGCCGTTTCATCGGGAGCGATGGCCTCGTATTCCAGAAGGGGTTCATCGTGGCAGATGATAAAATCGATATCTTCGATATGAATAAATCCATCCCCGTGTGCCCGGGGCATAGCTTGGTTGACCTGGGCAATGACCAGGGAAGCCTTTTCCACGGCCGCCTTGACGATATCCACGCTGATCCCCAGGCTCATAAATCCATGACTGTCCGGGGGAGACGTTTGGATCAGGGCCACATTGATGTGCACCAAGCCCCGGTAGAATAAATCCGGAACGCGGGACAAAAAGATGGGGGTATAGTCAGCCAGACCTTGATTGACGGCCTCCCGGGAATTATTCCCGACAAAAAAGGAGTTATGACGAAAATTTTCTTTAAATTTTTCTTCCGTATAGGGGGCGACCCCCAGTGTCCAGACATGAAGAATCTCCGCATCGTAGAAGGCCTTGGGGTTTGATTCTACAAATTGGATCAGGGCCCGAACCAGATACTGGGGTTCACCGCAGGCCGTGCTGATAAAAATACGGTCCCCCCGATGGATGTGGCTGAATATTTGTTCTTCGGAAGCCAATTTTTCCGGATAATTTTTTTTTATCTCCTCAGAAAGGAGGTTTACTTCTCCCAGGGTCATAAACAAACTCCTTAACTTTAACTATTGTTGCGGATTGCGGATTTGACTCTCAGCCTATCCATAATGTTTTTCTTCTTCATCGGGGGTTATGGCATCGCCTTCAATGTCGCGGGATTGCCCCTGTCCCTTTTTCAATTCCTTGTAATACTCATGCTGGATCAGCAGATTCATGATCTGATTGGTGCCGGTCCAGATCATAGCCAGCCGGCAATCCCGAAGCATCCGCTCAATGGGATAGACGGTGGTGTAACCGATGCCGCCCATGATCTGCATGGCGTTGTTGATGACCTGCCAGGCCGTTTCGGTACCGACCTTCTTGGCCTCCGAAACCAAACGACGCCCGTCCTCCCCGGCATCCACCTTCTTGGCAGCGGCAAAGACCAGGGCCCGGGCGGCATCCAACTGGGCCACCGAATCGGCTACCATAAAATTGATGGCCTGAAAATTATCAATGGTCTTTCCAAAGGCCTTACGCCGAGTGGTATAGCGAGCCGCCACCTCCAGGGCCGCCCGGCCGGCCCCGACACATCCGGCCCCGCTCAACAACCGTTCCGGAACCATCATGCGGTTAAAAAGTGCATAGGCATTATGGAGGTCTCCGACCACATTTTCCTTAGGCACTCGCACATCCTTAAAGACCAATCGACCGGTCCCTCCGCCCCGGGTGCCAAGAAGGCTGTAGATATTCTGGACCTGAACCCCCATAGCCCGCTCCACAATGAAACAACTGATGGATTCATGAGGCGGGGCCTTGGGGTCCGACTTGGCATAGACCAGGAACCAATCGGAATCCTGGGCACCGACGACAAATCGTTTTTCCCCATTCAACAAAAAGGATTCTCCGTCTTTCTCCGCCGTGGTGGTGGCCCCGAAAAAATCGGAACCTCCTCTGGGTTCGGTTAAGGCCTCGGCACTGTACCATTTGCCGGCCAAAGTCGGGGCCAGGTATTTTTCCTTCTGTGGCCTGGTCCCGAAGAGATTAAGGGCCTCACCGACGATACTGGGCATGACATAGGCACAGGAGAGGGAATTACCCAGCACCCCCACTTCTTCCACGGCTGCTACTTCGGCCGTCCAGTTCAGACCCCGACCACCGTATTTTTGGGGGAAACGGGGGCCTAACAATTTTTTGGCTGAGGCCATTTCAATAAATGGTCGGCCGGTTTCAATCTTGCCGGCATCCATGTCCCGGATGAGCGAACTGGGCACGGTCTTGACAAAATGACGGACCTCTTGCCAGAAACCTTTTTCTTCTTCATTCAGTAAATAGTTATACAAGGGCGTCTCCTTTGTCTCTTGATGGTAAGGATGGAAATGGATTCAAAGGGTCAAGGAGCCGAGAGAATGAGTCAATGAGGGGATGGGGTGATGTGAGGAGGTGACCTCATCGTCACATCCACTCATTCTCTCATCCCCTTATTTGAACCCTGGAATCCTCGAATCCTATTTTCGAACTAATCCAAACATTCTCATTTCACTCTATCAAATCTCCCAAATACCGGCAATCTTTTTCCCGCACTTGGGGCAAAGGGCTTTTTTCAGATTGTTCTCTATAATTTGATAACCCCTCCGCAGGATCAAAAGTTTTTGACAGTGAGGACAATAGGTATTTTCTCCTTCGTGCCCCGGGATATTGCCCAGATAGACATATTCCAGGCCGGCTTTGCGGGCCTTGGTGCGAGCCATTTCCAAGGTTGCCAGCGGTGTCGGGGGCAGATTTTTTAACCGATAAAGAGGGTAAAAGCGGCTGAAATGAAGGGGGATGTGCGGCCCCAGTTCCCGAACGATCCAGCGGGCCATTTCCTCGATTATCTGAGGTTGGTCGTTTTTAGTAGGGATAATCAGATTAACGATTTCCAGATGAACCCTCTTCTTGACCAGCATCTTCAAGGTATTCAAGACCGGCTCTAAATGACCGTCTGCCAGTTCCCGGTAAAATTCATCCCGGAACCCTTTCAGATCAATACAAGCCGCATCGAGACAGAGGATCAAATCCGCCAAGGGTTTGGGATTGATAGTGCCGTTGGAATGACAGGTATTCAATATCCCCGAGGCCCGGGCGGCCTTCCCGACATCGATCATGTATTCTATAAATATGGTGGGCTCCACATAGGTGGAAGCAATGGTGGCACAACCATTTTCCTTAGCCAGGGCGGCCACCTTCTGGGGAGAGAGGTCAAAATTAAAGGTCTCTTCCGGAGCCGATTGGGAGATCTCCCAATTCTGGCAAAATTTACAATGCAAATTACAACCGGCCGTGGCTATGGAAAAAGAGCGGCTGGCCGGCAGAAGATGGAAGAAGGGTTTTTTTTCGACCGGATCCACGTGGACGGCGCAGGGATTGCCATAGACCAGGGTATGATAAACACCCTGGCGGTTCTCCCGGACCTGACATTCCCCCCGCCCTCCAACAGCCACCTGACATTGGCGGGGACAAAGGGTGCACTGAATCCGACCTTGCCCCAGAGAGATAAAATAGGGAGAGGGTCTGGCCTTTATAAATCCCTTGCGAAGCTCCTGGGCCTGGACCTGGCTGGGAAAAAAGCTTGAATCTAAAAGGCCAAGACCGCCCCCACAACCGAGCAGGAGGCCGGTCTGAAAACAGCGACTCAGAAATTGACGTCTGGAAAGAGAGTGTTGGAGATGACCCACTGGTCTTATCTTGTGAACGGAATCAAAAAATTTCAGCCGAAAAAACCTGAATTTTTGTCTTTTTGTCCTTCCAGGCATCCTTGGGAAGACCGGCCTTCCGACAGGTATGTTCTAAAAAGGTCAGGGTATCCCAGCCGTATTCAGTGGCTACCTGGGGCAGGAGAAGGCCGGCGTTAAACCCCCGTTCGATAAAAAGTCCGTGTTTTCCCACCTGGATCTCCCTGATGTCTTGAATCTGACGGAACGGGGTCAGGGCGGAGATCTCAATAGACAGGTCTTTAAGCTCCTGTTTGGAAAGGGGCGGGAAGCGAGGATCCTGAAAAGCGGCTGCCTCGGCCATGTCAATAACGGTCTGTGAAAGAGGCTTTATGGCCTGGGTATGGCCGATACAGCCCCGCAACCGGCCTTTGGTCTTCAAGGTCACAAAGGCCCCTCGTTTCTCAGAACATCTTTTGGTCTCACCTTCGCGGCTGGGACCGGGGGCGCCTAAAAGACGATGCTCAATAGCCCCGAGGGCCAATTTATGCAAAAAGGCCTTTTCCGGACTGGAAAAAGCGCCTTCCTTATCACCGGCCAGGGCCTCCTCTTTCCGTTTTTCCCGCCCCGGACCGGACTTAAATATGGCCGCCGCCATATAGCCCACTACCCCGGAGCGGTCTCCGGTCACATCACCGGAATTGGCATATTTCAAGACTCGGGCCTTATCAGCGGAAAGGAGTTTGGCCGTTTTCATGACCGTAACCATCGGTCCGCCCCCACAGGCCTCGACCTGATCCTGAGTCAGATCCTGCATCAGTCCTTTCTCATCGAAAGCCGCTACCCGGTCCAGAACTTTTTTGTCCAATTTGACGGCCTTTTCATAGGGGTGAAAGTGAGACAAATCCGTACTGGCCACCAGCAGGACTTTTTTTCCTTTAAGGGCCTTAGCCAGGGCCTGCGCCATTTCTTCACAGGTTGCCGGATCCTGGGAACCTTGAATAATGGCTACCATTGAAAAATTCCCCAGGGTCTCCTGCAAAAAAGGCAGTTGAATTTCCAGGGCGTGTTCCTGGGCATGTCCGGCGGGGACATACTTGAAAACAGGGCCGGCATCGGAAATGGCCCGGGCCAAGGCCTGATCCATCGGGATGACACCCAGGGGCGTTTCATGGCCGGTCTTCTGATCAATGGAGGCCCCTTGAAAAGGATATCGGTGACTGGGGGCAACAATGACCACCTGGCTGAAGGGCCGGGTGAGCAGGAGCTTATAGGCCTGGGCGGCTACCCCGCCGGAATAGACATACCCGGCATGGGGGACGATCAGTCCAATCAGCTCTCCAGATAAACCAGGGGGTTCAGGAACGGCCTTTAAAAAACCCTGGATCTGAGACCGCAGGGCTTCCGGCCTTCCAGGATACCAACTGCCGGCAATAATGGATTTCCTTATATCCTGTGACATCGCTGGCCTCCTTATTTTGGTTTCCGAAACAGGTTGATCTCCCCAGAGGGAGGGGACCCCCCAAAAAAGAAAACAAACCACCAGACACTTTTTGAACCACAACAGGTTCATCGTCCGGCCAAGGCATTGTTCAACATCGTAATCGGTTTGGCCATGGCTAAAATATTTTCATGAACCTGATTAAGGACCGTACCTGGAATACCCATCATCAGATGAGTGGGATCGAGTGCCGATTTAATCCGGCATCCCAGACCTAAAAAGGTCACATTGGCCCGGCCTTGCAGCATAGGCCAGGCGGTAATGTCGGCACAACCCCCCAGAGCACCTCCGGATTGAGGCAAATCCATCCTCCCCCCTTTCCGGTAGTTTACGGCATACAAGAGCCACATGACCTGTTGGCTGTCGGCTGTAAAGACGACTACCTGGGGCATCTGTTGAAAAGCGGTCAGAGGGGCAATCAAGGCCAGGCGGGTTTTTCCTTTTTCCAGATAAGTCGATTTGAGCAGGGTTTCACTCGAAGCCTCTTCAGTGGCAAACAATCCCAGGCCGTATTTTTCCAAAACCCCGTCGTCTAAAAAGGCCTCCAACTGTTCTTCAAAGCCAAGGACCGAGGTCCCCAGTTTGCAGCCCATCTGTTCTTTTTGGAGTAATAAAGTCCGGCCTCCGCCGGCCAGGACCAGGGCCTGACAATAGCTCTTCAGATTTTCGGTTGTCTGGGGAATGTGGGCAGGAGGAGGCGTTTCCTGAAATAACGTCACGCCAACGGGCAAATAGGGCAGATTAAGGCTTTGGGTCAACTCCTGCGAGATTTGTTGAAAGTCGGTCAAAGGTCACCTCCGAATAAGGCGCAAGGCGCAAAACTCAAGGTTCAAGGTACAAGGTTCAAGGTATAAGGTTCACAGCCCCAAAAACCCAAACTGTTAGTTTCAACTTTCAATTCCCGTGAAACGGGAATGACAGCCCACAGGCCAAAATATTGTTTACTAATCCATAAGACCTTCAGCTTTCAACCTTGAACCTTATACCTTGCACCTTGAACCGTGTGCCTTTTATTTATCAGACACCATAATACTCCCGGTACCAGTCTACAAAACGCTTAATGCCTGTTTCAATGGAGGTGGCCGGTTTAAAGCCCACTTCCTTCATCAAATCATTAACATCCGCATAGGTGGCCGGCACATCGCCGGGCTGGATAGGCAGAAGGTTTTTTTGGGCCTTTTTCCCGAGGCACTTTTCCAGGGTCTCTATAAAGGTCAGGAGTTCGACCGGCTGGTTATTCCCGATATTAAACAGCCGGTAAGGGGCATAACTGCTGGCCCCATCCGGCCGATCTCCGTTCCAGTTCGGATCAGACTCAGGGACCTTGGCCATTATCCGGATCACCCCTTCGATGATGTCGTCAATATAGGTAAAGTCCCGCTGCATTTTCCCAAAGTTGAAGACATCAATAGGCCTTCCCTCCAGGATGGCCTTGGTAAAAAGAAACAGGGCCATGTCCGGGCGGCCCCAGGGGCCATAGACCGTAAAAAAACGCAAGCCGGTGCAGGGCAATTTAAATAAACTGGCATAGGTATGGGCCATGAGTTCGTTGGCCTTTTTAGTGGCGGCATACAAAGAGACCGGGTGATCAACATTGTCATGGACGGAAAAGGGCATCCGGGTGTTGGCCCCATAAACGGAACTGGAAGAGGCGAAGACCAGGTGTTTGACCTGGTGATGGCGACACCCTTCCAGGATATTTAAAAATCCCATCAGATTGGTATCCGCATAGGCATAGGGATTCACCAGGGAGTAACGCACACCGGCCTGAGCTGCCAGATTGACCACCATTTCAAACCCCTGTTCGGCAAAAAGTCGGGCCACGGCCTCTCGATCAACCAGGTCCATTTTACAAAATGTAAAACGGTTATCGCCTTCCATCTGCTTCAGACGATCCTGCTTCAAGCGGACATCGTAATAATTATTTAAATTGTCCAGACCGACCACCCGATCCCCGGCCCCCAAGAGACGTCGACAGAGTTGGAAACCGATAAAGCCGGCAGCGCCGGTGACTAAAATTTTTCGTGACATGAGACCTTTCCGGTTGCCCCGGGCAAAAAAAATAGGTTACGAACTCAACAGGTTACTGTTGGGGAGCTGATTTCAATCCCTCGGTTACTGTAGGAAAAATTGCGAGCCGTGTCAAGAAAGATCTGTTTTCCTCGTGGTTGATTTTAATAGCATAACCGAACTTGCCTTAAAGAGGTTTTTTATGCTATAAGTAACTAAAGAATAAAATTCTACGCAAAATGGATAGAATTTATTAAAGAACACGCTCTGGACCCGGACCAATTGAGGTATTTTCAACCTGGTTTATATATCCACCTCTTGGTTCCGGCTGGTCCGGGTTGGGATAGTATGAAAAATAATGGTTATTTCCTTATAGAGGCATTTTGGTGTCATTAAAGTTTTTGCACCTTATTTATCTCTTCCAAGAATATGGTTATGTGATTATTTTTACAGGGACCTTCTTTGAAGGGGAAACGACTCTGGTCTTGGGAGGTCTGCTTTCCAATCAGGGGGCTCTGAACGTCTGGCTGGTTATCGCCACGGCTACCTTGGCCTCCTATTTGGGACATTTGGTTTTTTATTTCTTGGGCAAATCTTGTTCCTCCTGGATACTGCTCAAGTTTCCCAAATTTCGGCACAAGATCCAACAGGCGGAATACATTATCCGCCGCTATGAAACCATGAGCCTGTTCATTACCCAATATATATTCGGGATACGCTTAGCCAGCGCTCTGGCCTTTGGCATCCTGGACATGAAAATCGGCAAATTCCTTTCCCTGCAATTGATCAGTTGCCTTGTCTGGGCCGTCCTTTTTGCCTCCCTGGGCTATTGCGTTTGGGAATCGAGTCAAATCATAGTCAACAATATTGAATGGGCCATTCTTACTATCCTGACCCTGGGGTTACTGTTTGCCATAGCGGGACGTAAATTTGTTGATCACTGGTTTCGCTCCCGGTGATATAATAAAAATCCTGGGTACACGGTGTAAGGTACACGATCCAAGGTGCAAGGAAAACCGTATACCTTGGGCCTTGGCCCTTATGCCGGTTATCTTTTTGAACATGGATAGCGAGCGCCTTCCCCGTAGCTTGCTGCGGGGTTAGCGAGCGAACTACAATAATAGACATTTTCCTTGCATGGAAGATTCCGCGCACCACGGCGCGGGAGCAATCCCTCGCATTTGGTGCGGGGAGCTTCAATCCCGGACCCGGTTTTTATTTTTGTACTCGTAAAGGAATTCCATTATGGCCATAGAAAAAAAGACCCATTTTTCCATCTGGTATTTTGTGGCGGCCATGGTTGTCCTGATGGCCTTCCAAACCTACTTTCTGGCCGACCAGGTCGGTCAGGTCCCGTATAATGAATTCAAAAAACTCATGAAGGCCAACAAATTAACCGATATCGTGATTTACGATGACCTCATCTCCGGGAAAGTCAAGGCCGGAGAGATCGAAGGACTGGTTTCTCCGGAAACCGTCAAACAATTGGGAAAGGGCAAAGGAGACTTCCCCTTTTTAACCGCCCGAGTCCAAGACCCGGACCTGGTTAAGGACCTGGAATCGGTCGGGGTAAAATTCACCGGAAAACTCGAAAATAAAGTCGTCAAATTTTTTACCAACTGGATCCTGCCGATGATCTTTTTTGTCGCCCTGTGGGGCTTCTTGATGCGCCGGATGGGTGGGGCCGGCGGCGGCCTGATGTCCATCGGAAAAAGCAAGGCCAAGGTCTATATGGAAAAAGACATCAACATAAAATTTGATGATGTAGCCGGGATTGATGAGGCCAAGGAAGAGCTGAAAGAAGTGATCGAATTTCTGAAAACACCCCAGAAATTTCAACGCCTGGGGGGTAAGATTCCCAAAGGAGTCTTATTGGTGGGGGCCCCGGGGACCGGCAAGACCCTCCTGGCCAAGGCCGTAGCCGGTGAGGCCGGGGTCCCTTTCTTCAGCTTGAGCGGCTCCGATTTTGTCGAGATGTTTGTCGGGGTGGGTGCCTCCCGGGTGCGGGACCTGTTTACCCAGGCCCAGCAAAAAGCCCCTTGCATTATCTTTGTCGACGAATTGGATGCCATTGGCAAGGCCCGGGGGATCAACCCCATGGGAGGCCACGATGAACGGGAACAGACCCTGAATCAGCTCCTGGTCGAGATGGATGGATTCAACACCGAAAAAGGGGTCATCATCATGGCCGCTACCAACCGTCCTGAAATCCTCGACCCGGCCCTGCTGCGGCCCGGCCGTTTTGACCGCCATGTCATGATCGACAAGCCTGATGTTCAAGGCCGGGAGGCGATCCTCAGGGTCCATATTAAAGGGGTCACCCTGTCTTCGGAAGTGGACTTGAAGGTGATTGCCGCCCGTACCCCCGGTTTTGTGGGGGCCGATCTGGCCAATATCGTAAACGAAGCCGCCCTACTGGCTGCCCGGAAGGACAAAAAAGAAGTCGACATGCTGGACTTTGATGAAGCCATTGATCGGGTGATTGCCGGCCTGGAGAAAAAAAACCGCCGGATGAACGAAAAAGAAAAAGAGATCGTGGCCTATCATGAATCAGGTCATGCCATTGTGGCCCAGGTCCTGCCGAATGCCGATCCGGTCCACAAAGTCTCCATTATCCCCCGCGGTATCGGGGCCTTGGGCTACACCCAGCAACTGCCCACGGAAGACCGCTATTTGATGACCAGAAAGGAATTGTCGGATCGTATCAGTGTCCTTTTAGGGGGTCGGATCGCCGAAGAACTCCAGTTTAACGAAATTTCCACCGGGGCACAGAATGATCTCTTGCGTGCCACGGATATCGCCGAACGGATGGTTCGAGAATATGGGATGAGCGATCTGGGGATAGTGACTTATGAGAGGGAACGGCGGCCCCTGTTTCTGGAAACCGGTCTGGGATACGATTCCGGTCGGTCCATCAGCGAGGAGACCTCCAGGTCGATCGACCAGGAAGTAAAAAAATTGATCGAACAGGCCCGCAGCATAGCCCGTCAAATCTTGGAAAACCATCTGGATGAACTGGGTACCCTGGCCAAACGTCTGCTTGAAAAAGAAGTGGTCGAAGGTGAGGAGTTAAGAGAAATTCTGGTTCAAGGCTCAAAGCTGAAAGCCGAAGGGCTCTAATCGAATTTTTCACCTTCCCTCTTGGCCTTCGGCCTCTGGTTGAACATTATGAATTTTATGACCCACTATAAAAACAGCTCCCTTTATTCCCTCTGGACCCGCTACAAATTGGTTCCTTTGGTTTGGAGGGTCCTTCCCATCCTCCTTTTGATGGCAGCTATTTTTCTGCTGGATCAAGGGTGGCTCCCTTCTCATGTCTTTCCGGAGATCTTCCATCGTCTTTATTATCTGCCGATCATCTTGAGCGGCCTCCTGTTTGGTTTTAAAGGAGGCCTTCTATCGGCCGTCGTGGTGAACATCCTTTTTATCCCCCACTGGTTTGGATGGTCCCACAACCCCATTCCCCATAGCGCCCGTTTCGAAGAGGTGATTCTTTTTTATGCCTTTGGGATCCTGATCGGGCTGCTGGTCGATCGAGAGAGGATGGAAACCCAGATCAGGCAGGAGCAGGAATATCTGGCTGTTTTAGGAGAAGCGGCCGCTACGGTCGCCCATGAATTAAAAAACCCGGTCATCACCATCGGGGCCTATGTTCAAAGACTCCTCAATAAAACAAGTCCTGAAGATCCCAACCGGGAACGACTGGCGGTTATTCAAAGGGAATGTCAACGGATTGAAGGCTTGCTTAAAGACATGATCCATTTTTCCCGACCCATCACCCTGGAATATAGTTACGTAGATATCGATCATCTCGTTAAAGAGGTCCTTAAAACCATTCATCCCCAGGCGGAACAAAAACAAATTTTGGTTAGATCGACTATTGACGGCGAGCTGCCTTCCATACCGGCCGATCACGGCAGGCTTACTCAGGTCTTGCATAATCTGATCCTGAATGCCATCCAGGCCTCTGCCCCGGAACAGTTGGTCCAGGTACGAACCCAGAGACAAAAAGGACAAGTCGTCATTGAGGTAACTGACCTGGGTTGCGGCATTTCAACGAATTATCTGGACAAGGTCTTCCGCCCCTTCTTTTCCACTAAAAAGGAGGGATCCGGTCTGGGTCTGGCCATCTCAAAAAGGATTATCGAGTCACATCAAGGGCGCCTGGACTTTCGGGCCAACCAACCAGCCGGGACGATTTTTTTCATCTCCTTGCCCTTAAGCAGAAAGATCCCCATGACCCGACCCGGCGCCAAGGATCAAAAAAGATAAAAAACTTTACCCTTTTCCTTCTTTTAACTTTCTGCTAAAGAAGGGGTCAAACTAAAAAACGTCTTAAGCCGCCATGCCCCGCCAGGGGCGTGACACCATTAGACATGAAAATGGATTTCCCCGAACTTTGAACATTGAACCTTGAACGGTATTTTCGTCTTAAAGGATTGCCCATGAAACGGATTGTAATCATTTTATTAATTGTGCTGGCTGTCGGCGCGGGGGCATTTTGGGGATTCCGCACCTATCAAGATAAAAAGCAGACCCCCCGCTTTAAAACCGAGACCGTAACCCGGGGCACGATTATCTCTCAGGTGGTGGCCACCGGGACCGTCAATCCGGTCACCCTGGTCCAGGTAGGCAGTCAGGTCTCGGGGACGATTCTAAAGCTCTCCGCCGATTTTAATTCCATCGTCCGTAAAGGGCAGACGATCGCCCAGATCGATCCGGCCCTGTTTCAAGCCAAAGTGGATCAGACCGCGGCCGATCTCAAGAATGCCCGGGCGGCTTTAATTAAAGAAAAAACCTCTCTGGCCGACAATCTGCGGACTCTTACCCGCTACCAGGCCCTTTTTAAGGACAACCTGGTCTCCCGGAATGATTTGGACCAGGCCCAATTAAAACATGATCTCTCCCTGGCCTCGGTGAAGACGGCCGAGGCCCAGATCGAAACCGCCCAGGCCAATTTGGCTTCGGCCAAGATCAATTTGAATTACACCACCATTCGGTCTCCGGTCAACGGGACGGTAGTCAACCGCAATGTTGACGTCGGCCAGACCGTCGCCGCCAGTCTTCAGGCCCCTACCCTGTTCACCATCGCCCAGGACCTGACCAATATGCAGGTCGATACCAACGTGGATGAAGCCGATATCGGCCGTTTGAAAATGGGCCAGACCGCCAACTTCACCGTGGATTCCTATCCGGGCGAATCTTTTTCAGCCAAGGTCTCCCAGGTCCGTAATGCCCCGACCACCGTTCAAAACGTGGTGACCTATGATGTGGTTCTGGGAGTCAAGAACCCGGAGTTGAAACTAAAACCCGGCATGACCGCCAATGTTTCAATTATCATTGATGAAAAAGATAACGTCTTTAAGGTCCCTAATGCCGCTTTGCGGTTTAGGATGCCGGTCCCGTCGTCTAAAAGCAAGGCCATTGAAGACCTTAAGAAGAAATGGAAAGGGTGGTCTATGCTCTGGATCATCGACCCTGAAAAAAAACCGAAGCCGACCTTCATTCAGCCCGGGATCAGCGACGGCAAAACCACCGAGATGGCCAGAGGACGGCTCAAGGAAGGGGACTTGGTCATAACCGATTTCCAGACCGACAAAGATAAAAAAGGTCCGGCCGGTCAACAGCCCCGCAGCCCAAGAATGGGGTTATAACAGTCTATGGTACACTTAATCCAGGTCCAGGACCTGTACAAGATTTACACCCTGGGGGACATTGAAATTCCGGCCTTAAACGGCGTTTCTCTGACTATCGAGTCCGGGGACTTTGTCGCCATCATGGGCTCTTCCGGATCAGGGAAATCGACCTTTATGAATATCCTGGGTTGTCTGGATGTCCCCACTAAGGGCTCTTATTTTTTCAGCGGAGCGGATATCGGGTCTATGAGCCGGGACGCCCTGGCCCATTTACGAAATGAAAAAATCGGTTTTGTCTTTCAAGGATTCAACCTGTTGGCCCGGACTTCGGCCCTGGAGAATGTAGAACTGCCCTTAATATACGGACCGACCCAGAGCCGGGAACGCCATCATAAGGCCATGGAAGCCCTGGCCTCCGTGGGACTGGACGGCCGCGAAGGCCATCATCCCAATCAACTTTCCGGGGGACAACAACAGCGGGTAGCCATTGCCCGGGCACTGGTCAATAATCCTTCCATTATCATGGCGGACGAACCGACCGGCAATCTGGATACCAAAACCAGTCTGGAGATCATGCAGCTTTTGACCCAACTCAACGAAGAGCAGAAAATAACCATTATCCTGGTGACCCATGAACCGGATATCTCGACCTTCACCCGGCGGATCATCCAATTTAAAGACGGTCAGGTCTTACAAGATCGGCCTCCGGAACCAAAAAAGGCTAATCCAGCATGAAACCGATCTCCAGTCTCAAAGTAGCCCTGCGGGCCTTGCGGGTCAACAAGATGCGCTCTTTTCTGACCATGCTCGGCATCATTATCGGGGTCGGTGCGGTTATCATTATGGTGGCCATCGGTTCCGGGGCCAGGGAAATGATCGCCCAGCAGATTGCCAGTATGGGTTCCAATCTTATTATCGTCATCCCCGGTGCTACTACGGCCGGCGGTGCCCGCATGGGGCTGGGAAGTGTCTCTACCCTGACTTCTGATGATGCCAAGGCCATCAAGGAAGAATGCTCGGCCATTAAAGATGTCGCCCCTACCTGGGGTGGGGTGACTCAAGTGGTTTACGGAAATCAGAACTGGAATACCAGTGTAACCGGGATATCGCCGTCATTTTTTGATATCAGGGAATGGTCGTTCGCAGCCGGGAGGAACTTTACCGACCAGGAGGTAACCGGAGCGGTTAAAGTAGCCGTAGTGGGTCAAAGTGTTGCCGAGAACCTCTTCGGCTCGGGAAATCCCCTCGGTCAAATCATCCGCATCAAAAAAGTACCTTTTACCATAATCGGGATACTGGACCAAAAAGGCCGATCCGCCCGGGGGGACGATCAAGACGATGTGGTCTATATCCCTATAACCACCTCCCAAAAAAAGGTCTTTGGGAGCAGTTTACCTAAAACCGTCCGGATCATCCTGGTCCAGGCCCAGGACCTGACCGTCATGGCCGAGGCGGAAAGGCAGATCAATGAACTTTTAAACCAACGCCATCACACCCAGCCCGGTCAACTGCCTGATTTCACGGTCCGCAACCTGACCGAGATCATGGCCACGGCCGAACAGTCGGCCAAGGTCATGTCTTTGCTCTTAGGTTCCATTGCCCTGGTCTCTTTACTGGTGGGGGGAATCGGGATTATGAATATCATGCTGGTTTCAGTGACTGAACGCACCAGGGAGATCGGCATACGCATGGCCGTGGGGGCCCGGGGGCTCGATATCCTCTTTCAGTTTTTAACCGAATCGGTGGTCCTGAGCCTGGTGGGGGGATTGATAGGGATCGGGTTAGGGGTTTTGGGGGCCGAAGTGACCTCAGCGTTAACCGGCTGGAACGTCTTGATCTCTTTCTGGGCCTTATTGATATCCTTTTCCTTCTCCGCGGCCGTGGGGATCTTTTTCGGATTTTACCCGGCCCACAAGGCCTCCCGTCTGAATCCCATTGACGCCCTGCGGTACGAATAGGAAAAAGACCAAGTTTTTAGCCGATGTAATTATTAAATGCACCTACTTACTACACAGCGTCGACATGTGTTTGAATTGGCGATTACCAATATATTAAATACCATAGACATACGGAAAAGAGCCCAACTCAGTTAGAATTTGATTTTTAATGCCC
>JAZDOU010000404.1:0-8997 GCA_043798385.1 Pseudomonadota bacterium | reverse complement strand
GACCTGTTTTTAGAGCCATCTTTCTCCTCTTTCCCATCGGGAAATCCTTGATGGAGTCAATTCTTAATTCGTTAAGCAGTTTATTCCCTGAGCAGCAACTAAACTATTTTATTATCACTTTCCTGTCAAGTTTTCTTGGGGTTCCCGTTAACGATCTTTTTCCCCTGGCGGAAAGATATTTTTTCTTCCAATCCTCGGATGTTAGAGCTAATATGGGATCGATGGCCCTAAGATAAGTTAATGACTGCTTTGAGCTGCAAAATAAAGGATAGGGTCATTTAGGCGGACTTAAGTAAAGGAGATTATCTTGGCCCAGCGAACTCCTCTTTTTGATTGGCATGAAAGGCAGGGCGGTCGGATGGTCGATTTTTCCGGATGGAGCCTGCCCCTCAACTACCCATCCGGGATCATCAGCGAACACCTGGGTTGCCGTAAATTCGGTGCCCTCTTCGACATCAGTCACATGGGCCGTTTTTTAATTAAAGGTCCCGGTGCCTTGACCTTGCTGAGGCAGGTGTTGACCAACGATGCCGCCCGGCTCGAGCCCGGGTGGGCCCAATATACCTTGTTCTCCGATGAAAATGGTCGTCCCCTGGACGATGCTTATCTGTATCAATTCAAACCCCGGGAGTATCTGCTGGTGGTTAACGCTGCCAACCGGGAGGAAGACTGGAAAATTCTCTTCCCATTAGCCGGCCCGGGAATAGAACTTCAGGACCTGACCTTTGATCTGGCCATGCTGGCGGTACAAGGGCCTAAGAGCGAGGTTCTCTTGCATTCCCTCCTAAAGGAAGGCCTGTCGCCAGTTGAACGGGGCGGGACGGCTGTAGCCTCTTGGCAGGGGGGTGAGGTGCTGGTAGCCCGCACCGGCTACACCGGTGAACCCTTAGGCTTTGAACTGTTTCTGCCTGTCGGGCAGACCGAGGCCTTTTGGCTGTCGTTGGTCGAGGCCGGCGCACCCCTGGGGATTATTCCCGGCGGTTTGGGCGCACGGGATACCTTGCGCCTGGAGGCGGGGCTGCCTTTGTATGGCCATGAACTCACGAGGGAACGTCCCATCCTGTCCCTGCCTCTTGCCCGGCGGGGGATTGATCTGGACCCGGAACGAGGGGATTTCCGGGGACGGGAAGCCCTTTCGGCCCAGATGAAGGATCTTACTTCCCGGGCGTCTGAACTGGTTCCCCGGCTGATCAGGGCCGTGGCGGCTGAAGACAAAGGCATGATGCGTCAAGGCTCACAGGTCCTGGTGGGAGAAAATGAAGTCGGAGAGCTGACCAGTGGAACCATGGTCC
Source organism: Pseudomonadota bacterium (assembly GCA_043798385.1). Lineage (GTDB taxonomy): Bacteria > Desulfobacterota > RBG-13-43-22 > RBG-13-43-22 > RBG-13-43-22 > RBG-13-43-22. The sequence goes on along the minus strand of JAZDOU010000404.1, from coordinate 7,705 downwards.
CGGCCTGGAGGTTTGAGGGCCATCAACCCGGTGAGGAGTCCTTTACCCGGGCCATCGGCCTGGCCTATCTGGACCGGAGGCTGGTCCCGGAAGAGAAAGTGGTCATCCAATATCGGAATCGGGCCCTACAGGGCCGAATCGTTAAAAAATTTATCCATCGGACCAATAATTATCTGCAAGCCCAATCTCTTTAGTCAGGAGGAATCTGCATGGACCAGTACCAAATCCCGGAAAACCTGAAGTACACCAAAGAACACGAGTGGGTAAGAATCGACGGACCTCTGGCAGTGGTTGGAATCACCGATTATGCCCAACAGCAGATGGGCGACATCACCTATGTGGACCTTCCGGAGGTCGGTCGCCGGGTCGCCCAGATGGGCGAGCTGTGTACCATTGAATCCGTCAAGGTGGCGGCTGAGGTCTATTCCCCTTTGACCGGCCTGGTAGCGGAAACAAATTCGGAACTGGGGGAACACCCGGAATGGCTTAACCAGGACTGTTATGGCCGGGGTTGGCTGGTCAAACTCCAGGATATTGATTCCGCCGAGATAAAGGATCTCATGGAGGCCGGGGCCTATCAAACCTTCCTGGCACAAGGAGCTTAAGCTATGGACTTTATCCCCCATACCGACCAGGACCGGGCTGAGATGCTCGAAGCCCTGGGACTCCATTCAGTGGAACAGCTCTTTGAGGTCATTCCCCAAACCCTCAGGGCCAAGAGCTGGGACCTTCCCTCACCCATGAGCGAGTTGGAGGTCAGCGATCACTTGCACCACCTGGCTGACATGAATGCCTATGGCCTGACCTGTTTTTTGGGAGGTGGTTTCTATGACCATTTCATCCCGGCCGCTGTGGATGCCCTTCTTCGCCGGGCCGAGTTTTACACCGTCTACACCCCATACCAGGCTGAGATATCGCAAGGGACCCTTCAGGCCATTTATGAATACCAGACTGCCGTCTGCCGTCTCTATGGATTGGACGCTGCCAATGCCTCCCTTTATGATGGCGGCACGGCCCTCTTTGAGGCCTGTCTCATGGCCATCCGCAAGACCGGCCGCAAGCGACTGCTGATCTGCACCTCAGTCAACCCCATTTATCGGGTCATGCTGAGATCTTATACGGCCAATCTAAAAATAGAATTGGTTGAAAAAGAGATTATTGATTTAAATCAACTGGACGGTCTGATCAACCCCCAAACGGCCGGGGTCATCCTGCAAAATCCTGACTTTTTCGGTCGTATTCATGACTTTGCCGCTCATTGTGCCCTGGTCAAAGAACAGGGTGCTCTGGCCATCCTGAGCTCCTATCCGGTGGCCTTGGGCCTTATCAAGACACCGGGCGAAATGGGAGCGGACATTGCCGTGGGAGAGGGACAGTCTCTGGGGCTTCCCTTGTCTTTTGGCGGGCCTTATCTGGGCATCATGGCTGTGCGTCAGGAGCTGGTCCGGGCCATGCCCGGCCGGGTGGTGGGTCGGACCCTGGATGGTCAGGGACGGACCGGATATTGCCTCACCCTGCAGACCCGGGAGCAGCACATCCGCCGGGAAAAGGCCACGAGTAATATCTGCACCAACCAGGCCCTGTGTGCCGTAGCCGCCCTGATTCATCTTTGTCTCTTAGGCAAAAAGGGGCTGGTTGAGCTGGCCAGACTCAATATGGCCCAGGCGACTTATGCCCGCAAGCGTTTAACCGCCATCCCCGGGGTGGGGTTGGTGGACGAAGGTCCCTGGTTCAACGAGTTTCGTCTGAGGCTTCCTCTGGATGCCAGGGTGGTGGCCTCCCGGTTGATCGACAAGGGCTTTTCGCCGGGCTTTCCCTTGGGAGGTTATTATCCCGAGCAGGTCAATCACCTCCTGGTGGCCGTAACCGAAAAACGTAACAAGGAAGAGATCGGACATTTCGCCGAGGCATTGGAGGCCGTACTATGAAGACTATCTTCCAAAAAAGCCGCCCCAACCGCAGAGCGGTGATGTTTCCCCGGCCGCGGGTTCCAATGGAATCTTTTGAAGAGAGTCTGCTCCCTCGAGAGCTTACCCGTAGTCGACCGGCTGAATTGCCGGAGATGGCCGAGGTGGATGTGGTGCGTCATTTCACTAATCTTTCCCGCTTGAACTTCGGGGTTGACGTAGGTCCTTATCCCCTGGGCTCCTGCACCATGAAATATAATCCCAAGTTCACCGAAGAGCTGGCCCGCCTCCCTGGTTTTGCCAGGCTGCACCCCTTGTTGCCCCAATTACGAAGGGGTGGGCTGCTCACCCAGGGGGCCTTGCAAGTCCTCTTTGATACCGAGCAACTACTCTGCCGGATTACCGGTATGGCCGCCTTTACCATGCAGCCCTTAGCCGGGGCCCATGGTGAGTTGACCGGGCTGATGCTCATGGCCGCTTACCATCAGGATCGGGGCAATAAGAAGTCCATCATCCTGGCCCCGGACTCCTCTCACGGCACCAACCCGGCCAGTGCGTCCTTGGCCGGTTATGAGGTCGTTACAGTTCCCACGGATAAAGGGATCATGCATCCCGAAGCCTTTAAGGCCAGACTCAACCCCCAGGTGGCCGGGGTGATGATGACCAATCCCAACACCTTGGGTTTATTCAATCCTTATGTAAAACAGATCGCTGATTTTGCCCATTCGGAGGATGCCCTGATGTATTATGACGGGGCCAATCTCAACGCCATCCTGGGCCAGGCCAAACCGGCTGACCTGGGTTTTGATATCGTCCACCTGAACCTGCACAAGACCTTCGGCACGCCCCACGGAGGAGGGGGTCCGGGGGCGGGTCCGGTAGGGGTAGTGGAGAAACTGGAAGACTATCTCCCCATCTCCAGAGTGGTCCAACGGACCGATGGCACCTTATTTTTAGACTATGACCGCCCGAAATCCATCGGCTACATCGCCCCTTTTTATGGAAACTTCGGGGTCATCATCAAGGCCTACGCCTACATCCTGGCCCTGGGCGGTCCCGGGCTTAAAAAAGTAGCCGAGGATGCCGTCCTGGCCGCCAACTACCTGCGGATAAAATTGTCCCAACATTGGCAGCCGGCCATCGAGGGGCCCTGCATGCATGAAGTGGTTTTTAGCGCCGCCGACAAGGCCGAGCAATATGGGGTCAGGGCCCTGGATATTGCCAAGGCCTTGATCGACGAAGGCTTTCATCCCCCGACGATCTACTTCCCTCTGGTGGTCAAGGAATCCCTGATGTTCGAACCCACCGAGACCGAGAACAAGGAAAACCTGGACGACTTGGTGGCGGCCATGGAACGTATCGCCCTGGCGGCCGAAAAAGATCCCGCCTCTCTCCGGGCCGCCCCGCACACCATGCCGGTAGGCCGTCTGGACGAGGTACTGGCTGCCCGTAAGCCGGATCTGGCTGAAAAGGAAGAAGGATAATTTTTATCCAGGGAAATTTATAAGAATAGCACACCCGATATGGCAGGAAGGGCCTCCTGGAAATGAGCCGAAATTGATTTAAAAATATCAAATAGATGTGCCAACAAAGTTTTAGCTTGATAGTGACAATCTCGCAATTTCTTGATATTGAAAGAAAAGTATTCAATATATTGTTGGCGCGAATAAATTACGGCAAATTAAGGAGATAAAAAATGGCGGTTCCTGATTTTCAGTCCTTCTTTAAACCATTATTGGAAATAGCAGCAGATGGTAAAGAACATTCTATGAAAGAGGCAAGAGAATTAATTTCACGAAACATGAATCTATCTGAAGAAGACATGAAAGAACTACTGCCCAGCGGTGCGCAGACAAAGTACGACAACCGCATAGCTTGGGCAAAGAGCTATTTTGTTCAGGCCAAAGTTCTTGAAGCGCCGCGCCGGGCATATTTCCGTATTACAGAGCGTGGGCTTGAACTGCTCAAAAAAGGCCATGACCGAATTGACGTAAAAATACTCAATCAATTTCCTGAATTTGTAGAATTTCATACGATGAAGGCGACTGCTTCAACTGAAAGCGCTGAACAAGAGACATTACAGCTTGAAACTCCCGAAGAGACACTTCAAAAAGCATATCAGAACATAAGAGGCGATTTGGCCGCAGAAATACTAGAAAAAATTAAAGGGAATTCGCCTCAGTTTTTTGAAAGGCTCGTCGTAGACATAATGGTGGCACTTGGCTATGGCGGCTCCCGTGTCGATGCCGGCAAATCTATTGGACAAAGCGGAGACGAAGGCATTGACGGAATTATAAAAGAAGACAGACTTGGACTGGACGTAATTTATCTTCAGGCAAAAAGATGGGACGGCACTGTTGGACGCCCAGAAATCCAGAAATTTGTCGGCGCCCTTCACGGCAAAAGAGCAAAAAAAGGCGTCTTCATCACAACCGGTCGTTTTTCCGACGACGCTATCAGGTACGTCGAAAGCATAGATCCCAAAGTCATACTCATCGACGGGCGTACTCTCTGTGAATTAATGATCGACTATAATCTCGGCACCGCTACGACGGCAAAATACGAAATCAAGAGAATCGATACAGATTACTTTACGGAAGAATGAAGAGCAAAGAAGGGCCAACAAAGTCATCCAGCCGACCCGGAATAGCCGCTTTTTTTCAGTCTGGCGTCTGTGGTCGGGTCGGCTGATGACCGGCGTTCTGCGGAGGAAATGAAAATGCCTCTTCCATAGATGGAGATTGATCTTATCCGTGAACGACTGAAACGATTGAGGGAGGCTTTACAATGAACGACGATTTTGAACTTATTCGCGGCAGTGGCAATGTCTTTCGTGATTTTGGCCACCGAAACGCCAGCGTTGAACAGGCGCGCGCTATTCTTGCCGCCGAAATCATCCGTACACTTGATGAGAGCGGGCTATCGACACGCGAAGCCGAAAAACTAACAGGTGTATCGCATTCCGAGTTTTCGCGCATCCGGAACGCGCGGCTTGAACGCTTTACACTTGATCGGATGATTACGATTCTTGGAAAGCTCGATGAGGATATTGAAGTGAACGTTACTTTTCGGACCCGTCATGCTTTGCAAGAACGATTACACGCCTGAAAGGTAAACGGAGGTGTGACCGAAAACACCTCACTGGCCTTGTAAAGGGGGACGTTGTTCATTTCATTCAGTAATTATTTTACTGAACTGAAAGAACATAACTGAATAAAATGAACAACCTCCCATTTCCCCGCCATTTCCCCCCTTTTTTACTTTAGGTGTTTGAAAAGGCGTTTTTGTTCACCGCGGAGAACACCGAGAAAATCTTTTTTTAAATAATGGCAATAAAATGTCAACTCTTTGGTTTGAAGACCACCGCCGGCCTTGTGCGGGAGGAATACTTGAATCCTTCGGTCTCCCGAACTGATCCATACCGTTTCTCAAGCTCCTGGAGCGGTCCGGCATCCAGGGCCCTAACCGGGCAGGCCTCGATACAATTGGGGAGCTTCCCCTGTTCGAAGCGGTCCAGACAATAATTACATTTGCCCATCCGGGCCCCCGGTTGGGGACCGAATTGGGGGGCCTGGTAAGGGCAGGCCTTGCGGCACTTTTCATCGCAGTCCTCATTACCGAGACAGACCGAGGGTTCGACCACAACGATCCCGTCCTTTTCCCGTTTGGTGATGGCCCCTGTTGGGCAGGCCGGGACGCAGACCGGCTCCAGGCAGTGCCAGCAGGGTGCAATCAGATAGCTGACCGATACCTCGGGGAAGGTTCCTTTTTCGGTGTAATGAAGCCGCATCCAGTTTTCGGGTCCGGCCGGAATATCATGCCAGTCTTTGCAGGCCACGCGACAAGCGCTGCACCCGGTGCAGCGGGTCTGATCAAAATAAAAACCAATCTGCATCGTCTTTCCTCCTTCAGGCCTTCCGGACCTCTACCAGGGCGGTATTCATCACGCTGGCGCCGCCCGGGGAATAAGCATCCTTGGTCAAGGTGTTGGCGCAGGCCCCCCGGTCGATTCCCTGTTCGTCCGGGGCATACCAGGCCCCTTCAAAGATGGAGACCACTCCGGGGATGATCCGTTCGGTCAGCCAGGCCGGGATGGCCACCCGGCCGCGATCGTTGAAGACATGGACCTCATCGCCGTCACTCACCCCCCGGGCCCGGGCATCCAACGGGTTGATCCAGACCCGGTGCGGTTCCACCTCCCGCAGCCAGTCCACTTTATACAGTTCGGAATGGACCCGGTTCCTGGGATGGGGGGTCAAGAGCTGTAAGGGGTATTTCTTTCGCAAGGGATCGTTCCGGTCCTCGGGGGTGCTCAGGTATTGAGGGATGGGAGGGCAGAGGGGGTTGTTGAGATCGGCGGCGCGCTGGGAAAAAATTTCGATCTTCCCGGAGGGCGTGGGAAAGGGATTTTTTTCGATGTCCTCGATCTGCTCTCTGAAAGCCACAATCGGTTCCGGCAGAGATATTCTGCGGATCCCTTCCCGCTTAAACTGATCGAAGTCCTTGATCTGGGCTGCCAGGTCCGGGGTTTTTTCCACGAACATCCGCAGCCATTGGTCCTCCGAATAGGGGTTGAAATCCTTGAACCCCAGGCGGGCCGCCAGCTCGGTGACGATATCAAGGTCGGATTTGCATTCACCCAGGGGCTCGATGGCCCGGTTGACAAAGGTCAGATAGGGCCCCGAGGGCCAGGGACGCGTCAGGTCACTGCGTTCGGCTGCGCTGGTCACCGGCAGCACCAGATCGGCATAGCGGGCCTGGGGCGTCAGGAACAGTTCGTTGACAGCCAGGAATTCCAATTTCGTTAAGGCCCGGGCCGCCTGGTTGCTGTTCCCGGTCTGGTTCAGGTAGTTGTTGCACATGGACCACATCAACTTGATGTCGGCCGGGTAGCCGCCTGACCGGCCCTGGAGGATGGCGTCAAAGATTTTATTGATATGGACCCGTTTGACGACCCGGAGGCGGATATCCAGGGTGCCTTTGACGTTAGGCCCGTCCAGTTCAAAAGGATTTTTGCCCGGCGGGATGGCCGGCATGCGAAACATGTGGGACACCGGAAGACCCATCAGGCCACCGCCGGCGCTGCCGCCCGGGCGGCCCACATTCCCGGTCAGGGCGCACAAGGTGGCTGCGCAGCGGTTGTACTGTTCTCCCATGGCGCTCCGGGCCGGGCCCTGGCAGTCCATCAGGGCGGCCGGTTTGGTAGTCGCATATTGGCGGGCCAGTCGTTCGATGGTGGCTGCGGGGACGCCCGAGATCTCTGCCGCCCAGGCCGGGGTTTTGTCCTGGCCGTCCTCCTTACCCAGGACATAGGCCTTAAAGGGCTCATAGCCCACGGTGTACTTGTCCAGAAAAGCCTGATCTTGAAGATCCTCCTTGATCATCACGTTGGCCATGGCGATCATCATGGCCGTGTCGGTCCCGGGTCGAATAGGGATCCACTCCTGGGCCACGGTGGCGGCCGTATCGTGGTAGCGGGGATCGACGGCGATGACACTGGCCCCGTTTTCCTTGGCCTTGATCAGATGGTACATGGTGTTGGTACCGGAGATCATCCGGGCCGGGTCCCAGCCCCAGAGGATGATCATCCGGGAGTTGAGCATATCCTCCCGACTGTGGCCCACCATGACCGAGCCGTACTGGGTCAACGAGGCCCAGACCGCTCCTTCCGAGGAGATGTTCCCGTAATGAGTAACGTACCCGCCGAATTGGGCCAGGAGCCGGGAGGCGGCTACTCCGCCGTTATGCAGGCTGGCCAGGTAGCCGCCGCCGGTGGCCAGGAACAGGCCCTGATTTCC
>JAZDOU010000383.1:0-4173 GCA_043798385.1 Pseudomonadota bacterium | reverse complement strand
ACATTTCAATATTATAGTTAAAAATTGTAAGTATCTCATGGGAAGCTTTAAGTAGGACGGTAAGGTATTTTTTGGAGTCATAGCCCTCTTCCCCGTCTAAAAAAAGATCAGAAATAACCTTTTGTCCCGGCCAATAGACAGCCGGTTCCTCTCTTAAAAGATAGCCAAGGCGTTGTCCGGGATAAAGGGTAACTCCAGCCTCTTCTAATTGTTGCAGTACCTGGGCCGTCGGGGTATTCATCGTGTATTCATCCAAGACCTTACCGACTCGTCGGGTAATGACCAGGTCACGGGAATCTACCCGGCCTTTTTTTAAACAGGCCACATACTCCCCCAAACGATCCAGGACAGCCGGGATCTGTTAATTCAGGGATAGCCCGTCCTTAGCAGTAGACAGGATCAGCAGAAGATCTTTTTGGGCTTCTTTAACAAATGAAGGGGTATCGCGGCAACAACAGGCGATTCCCCGGATCTTGACCGTCCCGCCCCTAAAAAGGCCGAAATAACGATTGGCTACCGGACGCGCGGGGTGAACCTTGGAAGGGAGAAAGACTATCCAATGATAGATCCCCTCCAGGCTGATGGGTACCCCGGTTCGTTTTTGGATTTTTTCCAGGAGGGCTTCAACTTTTTCCGTTGAAATTTCAGGGTCATGGATCCAAAGGGCATCAGTCAGGCCGTGCAGGACCCGGAATCCGTCCTCCTCGGCACATTCCTTGGCAGACAGGAGTTTATCCCGGCCGAAGGCCGTGATGGCCTCATGGGCCTCGATCCGGCCAAAACGGGCATTCTTGTAGCCCATATATCCGAAACAGGTTACCAGCATCCACTTAAGGGCCTTTTGCATGGATTCATAAAAGAGCTTTCTGGGATGGCCGGCCCTGATCCGGGCCTTTAAGTCGGCCCTTAAGGCCAGGATAGGACGCAGCGTCTGGGGGATCAATCCCGGCCGTTTCCGGCAGATGTTATAGCCGGTTTCCGGGACCACGGGTTCCGGACAGCAGGAGCACAGCATGGTTTCCGGAGAGATGTTGTGCAGGACCATGATATTGGGATACATGGAGACGAAGTCGATTTCAGCCACCTCTTCCCAGAGCCCGATGGGCGGTTGAAAGACCAGCCCTCCTTTATCCGAGACTAACAGGTCCCAGGCGGTCTTAAAGGTCTCCGGCTTGCCTTTTTTCCAGGGGATCAGGATGCCGTTATCCATGGCCCGATCCAGTTGCATGGCGGTAATGGCCGTGCCCGGCGTAGCCCGGGCAATGGTCTGAAGCGGCAGCTTGGTCAGACGGGAAAGGAACAGGATCCCTTCTAAACCGGATTCGCGATAAAAAAAGGAGTTATTTTGATCGATATGGAGACGCCCATAGAGCGGGAAGGCGGCACTTTGATAGAGGACCTGCCCATAGGAAAAGTAAGACCGCCCCTGCCCTATCCGCACCCGACCGGGAGGGTGGGGATCCCGATCCAAGGCCAAAGCCGTCTTTTCTTTTTGGGCCGAACTCCACAGGAAAGGAAAGATCCGGGCATCTCCGTGACGGGAAAGGATAAGATCCGGGTCCAGAGAGATCAAAAGACGGTTCACTTCCTCCAGAAGTGCTTTGATCCCGGTGGCTTCCAGTTCGAAGGTGGCGCCTTCCGCCGTAATCCGGAGAGAGTTTCCCCGGTTCAGTGGAATCTGGGGATGACCGCTAAGTTCGATCTCTAAGACCTTCAGGTCCGGAAGCGCGGCGTCCGGATCCCAGGGGGAATCTAAGACCGTCAGGCTTCGCAGGCTGGTCCGTTCCCACTCTAGGCGGCAGGCACACAAGGGGAAGAGACCTTTTTCCCAGGCATAAACCTGGGGGATCCCCAGGTCGCAGTTATAAAAGGTGAGCCCTGCCGGACCGGAAAGGAGGAGCCGTTGAATTTCAGGCAGCCTCTCTAAGGAGCGAGCTTCTATCTCTAAAACCGGGACAGTCTCTCCACTCCAGAACTCAACCCGCCTGGCCCAGGCCGTTTGTCGGATATAGGGGGCCAGCTTTTTTTCCAGGAGGCGCAAATCGGATTTCAACCCCTGGGCGTAAAACCGGTAGCTAAAGCTGTCGGTTAGACGAAGGAGTTCCCCGGACTGGAGACGAAACCAGAGGACCATGACATCCTCATGAACATAGAGATCAATCAACCAGCCTTGGGCGATCATGGATGTATAAATAATGGTCTAAGGATGAAGGCCTTAGGTGTTCCTTATAGCTTAAACCGTGAACCTCGAACCGTCACTTTTTCAGGGGCCGTCCGGCGGGGATCGCTCAAATAAATTTCATGATGCCTTCCGGCAAAATCATACCTTTAAAATCCGGCAAGGTGTTAAGATCCCCCCTGCCCTCCCCCATAATAAAATTCATGGTCATTATTTTTTTCTTTTATAGGGTTTTCAAAATTTACCTCGAAGTTGCATAAAAATTGATCGATAAAGTAAATTTTATTTGTTAAAACAATATATTATGATGATTTTGGCATTAAATCTAAACATCACTCCATGTGAGGTTTAGATTAAGGAAAATATCGATCAATTTTTACCCTCCGGGAAAGTCTGGGAGGCCGCATCTCCTTTGTTGTCCAGGGCTCGCAGTATAAGAATACGGCTTCGCCCTGGACGCCGCGGATCTGCAGCCTCCCAAACTTTTGCAACATCGAGGTTTAGTGTCACAGCGTGTCATAGCTCTTTGTCATAGCTTGTCACAGCTCGCCTCTTAGAAGCTTTCCCGGGTTCTGGCAAAACATAAAGCTTTGTGGGGTCCGTAGGGCTTGTGGCTTTTTCAATCAAGACCTTTTTCCCGATCATGTTCTTCAAGTCACGTTGCAAAGACCGGCGGTTAACTTCAGGGATCAGTGCCTCAAAATCCTGGATGGACAGACTGCCGAAATCCAGAATGTGTCCAAGGGCTTTGGCTTGGCGATCCGAAAGATTGTATTCTTTAATGAGCACATCCCGGCGGATAGCCTGCTCTCCACGTTTCCTGACTTCGGTAAGTTGGGTGGCTAATCCTTCGACAAAGTATTCCAACCAAACGGTCATGTCCATTTTGTGCTCACGGACACTCTGGATCGCTCGGTAGAAAGCAGGCCGGTCCCGGTCGTAATATTCGCTGATCGTGAAAAGCCGTTTGAAGTCATATCCGGCACGATAAAGGCAAAGGGTGGAGAGTAGTCGGGATGTCCGGCCGTTGCCGTCCAGGAACGGGTGGATATGTACAAACTGAAATTGAGAGATGCCGCTTACCAGCACGGGATGAATCTCCTGTTTGCGGTTCAGCCATTTCAGCAGATCAGCCATCATGATCGGTACTTCATAGGCTGGAGGCGGGGTGTAGACTGTCTCGCCTGTGACCGAGTCGACGATGTAGTTTTGGATTTTTCGGTACTCGCCAGGAGCTGCGGCTCCGCCTCGAACGCCTTCGACCAGTCGCTTGTGGATTTCCCGGACCAGCCCTTCGGTAAGAGGGCCTTCGTTTTCGAGGTACTCGGAGACGAACTCAAAAGCCTTCCGGTAGTTCAGCAATTCCCGCACATCGTCTGGATCAGCCTCGGGAACGGGGATCCCAGCAAGCAGCCGTTCGGATTGCTCCAAGGTCAGGTGTGTTCCTTCAATATGGGTGGTATGGTGGGCTTCCAGGATCAAAGCGCGACGCCCCATCTCACGTACCCAGTCTTCGGACAAAGTCGCGGCCTCCAGAAATCCCCGAGCCCGCTCAATGCGAGTCAGCCCGGCGGTGATCCGGTTGGTGATTGTGAAGATAGGTTTGAAACTATTGGTCATTTTGCCTCTCTCTTTTTCAGTGAACCGCAATGATGGGGCGGTAATTCTGTTGAATCTGCTTCTCCCGCAGGGCCAGATCGGCAATAAAGGATATGTCGAAGTTTTTTTCTATCATGGGTTTGTTATTGGGAATGCAGTAATTGCTTCAAAAAAATTGATTAATCGTCGACGCGGTTCAGTCGTTCGATTTCCTGTTTTATCTCATTAATGACTTCTTTATTTTGGATCTCTTTTCTATCTCCCACCTTGGACGAGAAGATATAGAAAACTTTGCCACCGTATTGGCTGGTAAATTTTTGATGAGTTTTAAGCTGCAGATCCTTTCTTTGAATATCTGAGACAATTGGATCCCTTGATTGATAGGTTTTATTTGT
>JAZDOU010000341.1:0-8146 GCA_043798385.1 Pseudomonadota bacterium | reverse complement strand
TGGCCTGCTCTTAAAGATTATTAAAAATTTGGCCCGGCAAAGAAGCACTGGCTTTATGGTGGACAACCCTGAAAAAAGACCCCTCGACCCTTCCTGGTTCGGATATATCGTTGTCAAAAGTGAAGGAGGGCAAGCGGTCGGCATTCGTTACGGCTCGGCATTCGTTTCAGGATTTGAGACCTTCACCGCACTCCTCCCTGGCAGTCAGGCTATCCCTGTTCATCGATAGTATGGCTTGAAGGCAATCCAGTTCCGATGGATGTTTTCGGAAAAATCCACTTTGTTCCACTGGGCAATCAGGGCTTTTCTCTTGCGGACCGCCCGGTTCAAACTGTGTCCCAGATGTCCGATCAGCTCTTGTTCATATCCCTGGAGGGGCCGGAGGTCTCCTTTTCGAACCGCCTCGGCCGCTGCTTCTCCGGCCATTTGCCCCGATATCAGGGCATTTCCCACCCCGGCCCCGGTTATGGGATGGCAGGTACCGGCGGCATCACCGGTCAGAATCATGTTTCCCTTAGTCACAGTGGTCAGTCCGCCAACCGGAACCAATCCACCTCCCTGCCCTATAATTTCCTCTTCTATCAAACCCTCCCGGACTAATTCCAGTCTGAATTGATTAAGAAGCGGCTTCAATCCTTTGTTCAAGGAGGGATCGATGCCTATGCCCAGATTGGCCCGCTCTCCTTTTGGAAAAAGCCAGCCATATCCTCCGGCGATATAAGGACGGAAATAGATTCGGGTCTGGTCCAGGGCCTTTTTGAGAAGGACCCGGTACTGGGCGGCCAGCAAGAATTCCTTTTGAGGGCTGCCCATCCACCGGCCCACTTGAGATAAAGGACCATCCGCCCCGATAATGACCCGGCTGACAATCGTGACCAACCCATCTTTCCCTCGAGCCGTCACCTGGTCGTCTTTCCGGGTCCAGGCCTGTAAAGCTGTTTTTAAACCTGCCCCGGCTTTGACCGCCAGTTCAGCTAGCCCCTGATCCAACAGGTCCCGGCAGATCATGACTCCGGGCAGGGCCGTTTCTTGGACTGATTCTCCGGGAATATAGGTTAGCATGGATCGGACCGTTTGTACCATAAGACCGGGACGGTTTAATCGAATATAGCGGTCCACGGGGAGAGGCACATATTCCGCACAGCGCACCGGCAGACCGATTTTCTCCCGCCGCTCCAGCAGGATAACGGAGACCCCTTTTTGGGCGGCGAATCGGGCCGCCGTACTCCCGGCCGGTCCGGCCCCAATGACCAAAACATCACAGTCTATCTGCCGCTGACCATCCATAGATTAAAAATTCACCTGTCAAGATCTGCAATACCCAATGATTAAAATCTACATATCACAAAATCGATCCAGCCGTCATAGTTATTTATCCATCCCGGTGGAAATGTGCCCATCTTCATCCCCTGACCCACTGGAGGCCTCGGATCGGCAGCCTCCGAAATTTTTGCAAAATCGAGGTTGACAAGGTTCATCACTTATGGCACACTTTACTTTCTAAACTTAATTGCCCAGAAGAAGTGAACCGGCAAACTTAAATCAGGAGAACTCCCATGCCTACCAAAAACCCAAGAATAAACGTGGTCCTGGACCCACCCCTCTACCAGAACGTCAGGTTCCTGGCTAAAAAAGATGGAGTTTCGTTATCAACCAAATTGAGAGATCTGGTTAAAGAAGCCTTGGATGTCCAGGAAGACCTGTTCCTGACAAAATTTGCGGAAAAAAGGGAAAAATCCTTCAAGGAATCTACGGCGATTACTCACAATGAGGCTTGGTCCTAAAATCAAACTCCACGGTTAAAGAAGATGGCTTTTGAAATAAAATACCACCCGGACGTCAAAAAAATTGATTTACCTAAAATCGATTTGAAACATAAGGCCATGATTAAAAAAGCCATCGAAGAGCGTCTCGTCAGCCAGCCCGCATTGTACGGGAAACCTTTACGAAGAACCCTTAAGGGATACTGGAAATTAAGGCTGGGGGACTACCGGATCGTTTTTAAGATTTCGAAACACAAAATCTTCATTCTGGGAATAATCCATAGAAAAGATGTTTATCCTCAAGTTAGCCGGCGGATCATTTAATGCCTGATTGGAACGCCCTGACTACCGAGTCTTTGCAGGCCGGGATTGTCGCCGAGGCCGATGAACAAACCTTGATCCTGACATCGGGCGGACGCCTGTCCCGGCAGTTGCGCCACGCCTTTCGCCTGGACCGTCTGAAAAAAGGCTACCGGGGATGGCGGCCGCCCCGGGTCCTGAGCCTGAATGCCTGGATTGAGGAAATCTGGCGTGGCTCTTGGCCGGAAGGATCCCTGGCCTCTCCTCTAAAAATCCTGCAGCTCTGGGAAGAAGCGGTTCAAGGAACCAATCTGCCGGAGGGACTTAGGGCCGATATTCAGCTTTACCAGGTTTTAGATGAAACCTTCCGGGCCAAAATTCGCAATAAAGTGCCTGCCTTCAAGGCGGATTATGCCACTCCCCTGATCTCCTGGCGGGAAGAAGTCCGGCGGCGATTTGAGGCCCTTTTTTTTGAACAGAAATTGATCCAGCCAGCCAACCTGCCTATTGAAGTCCTTCCCACACTATCTACTGGTGCCCAGCTTCTTCCGGGGAAGATTTTTCTGGTCGGCTTTGAATTTCCGGCCCCGATAGAAGTGGACCTGCTTAAGGTCCTAAGAGAACGAGTTGGGGCGATTTTCTGTTCTCCCCGGAGTATTCAGGACCCGGTCCTTTCAGCCGTCAGTCTCCCCAATCAGGAAGAAGAGGTGATCTGGCTCTGCGAGCAGGTCCTGTCGACGGCCCAACAGACCCCTTTGCATCGTATCGGTATTGTCGTGCCGAATTTCTCCCTATATGCGCCTTTGTTTTCGGGGGCCTTTCGGGAACTCATCGGCCCCTCGATTAATGAGGAGGGCGGCAGCTACAACCTCTCCCTCGGTCAGCCCCTTTTCGATCAGCCCTTGGTGCAGGCCGGGCTCCTGCCCTTGCGCTTCTTTTTAGAGGGGCAACCCCGCTCCCTGCTCCTGTCCTTGCTTCTGTCTCCGTATTATAAAATTTGGAGCCCTTATCGCACTGAACTCGCCCAGGCCGATTTCTGGTGGCGAAAACAATCGGTCGATGCCGGACTGAAGGCCCTGCTGCACGGTCTGCTTCAAAATAATTTTGCTGGACACTCTCTCCTGAATCCTCCGGGGCACTCTCTGGAGTCGCTGCTTGGATTGTTAAATCTTCCCCAACAAAGTGGTCTCGAATGGGTGGGGTCCCTTTCGGACTGCTGGAAGATCCTCGGTTTTCCGGCCATTACCGAGCCGGGCGAAGAGGGGTTTTTCAGACACCTGCAGGGGATACTGAAGGTGTTGGCCGATGATTTAAAACCCGGCCCTCTGGATGGTGCTCATTTTTACGCCTGGCTTAAAACCCTCTTAAGTCAAACCATGGTTAATGAACCCGGTTATGAACAAGCGGGGATACAGGTCTTGGGCCTGATCGAGGCCAGGGGACTGGCCTTTGATCACCTCTTCCTGGCCGGCCTGTCTAAAGGCAGTCTGCCCCAGGCGGTGCGCACCTTTCCTTTTTTGACACCGGAAGAACGACGTTTGGTTCAAGGAGCGACCTTAAAAAGCCAATTCGAATTTGCCCGGAGCGCCTTTGCTCACCTAAAAACAGCCTCCCCGAAGATGACCCTGACCAGGCCGGAAGAAGAAAAAGGCGACCCCCTGCCGCCTTCCCCTTTCTGGCCGGCCCTGTCTGAAAAACAGGAGCGGAATGTTTGGACGGTCCCCGGCCAGGCCTGGCTCCGGGCGGAATGGCTCAAGCAAACCGTCCGGGGGATGAAGAATCATCCCATTGCTTACCCTCCGGAAGACCCCCCTTTGAAACCAGTGCCTTGGCCTTCAACCCTGTCGGTGACGGCCCTGGAAGCCCTTCTTTCCTGCCCGTTTAAATTTTTTGCCGGACGATTGCTGGGACTCACTCCTTTGGCTGAGATCGTCATCGGGATTGCCCCGCCGGAAAGGGGTGAGGTCCTCCATAACATCCTGGCCTTGATTACCAAAACCAGGAGACAGCAGGAAATTTCTCTTAAGGAGCCGGAGCCCCTGTCCCTTCTTATTGATCGCTGTGTTCAAGAGGTGCTCAAGGGAAGATCTCATGACCCCCACTGGCAGGTTGAGCAAAAGCGGCTCACCGGCGAGGGGGAAGGTCTGGGCGGACTCCTGGGTGCCTGGCTGGAGGGTGAACTTAAACGCCTGGAAGAAGGCTGGCGCTGGGAAAAAGAGGAGATTTCTTTTTCCCGACTCAGTTTTCCTTCCTGGTCGTTTTCCATTCAAGGCCGTATTGACCGTATCGACAGCAACGAAATTTCAGAGGAGGTCTGCTGCTGGGATTATAAAACCGGCCGTCTTCCCCATCCCAACGACCTCAGTAAGCATTTTCTGGCCCCTCAACTCCCCTTGTATCTGATGGCGGTTAAGACCCAGCCGGGCCTTTTGGAAAAGGGGTTTAAAGGGTTCAGGGCCGGATACCTGGGCCTTAAATCCGAAGGGGAATTTGTTATCCAGGAACCCTTTAAACAAACCGCAGACTGGGAGGTCTGTTTGACGGACTGGGAAAAAGAGGTCTGCGAACAGGGCAAGAGATTAATGGCCGGGGTGTTTCCGGCCGATCCCAAACCGAGGCCCCGAGGCAGTGATCAAGGGGCCTGTACCTATTGTCCTTATCAGGGCTTGTGTACCTACTGGAAGTCGGCTCAAAATTAACCGGGACATATTTCGGATTTAATGATGACAACCACCTTACAAGACATGGCCATTCGACAGGAGGTTTTATCCCCGGGAGAGAGTTTTCATGTCGAATCTCCGGCCGGGGCGGGGAAGACCTCTTTGTTAACTGCCCGCTTTATCCACCTCCTGACCCAGGTCGATCACCCCCAGGAGATCCTGGCCCTGACCTTTACCAATAAGGCGGCCAATGAGATGCTGGAAAGGGTCCAGACCATTCTTCTTCAGGCTGAAAAGGATATCCCTTCTGATTCGGACTGGATGAACGACCTCCTGATAACAGCCAAAAAGGCCTTAAAAAAACAGGCCGGAAACAAACATCTCTTCCAGGCCCCGGATGGCCTGCAGATCACCACCTTCCATAGTTTTTGCAATCAGATCATCAAACAGGCCCCGGCTGAGGCCCAGGTGCCGCTGGAGGCCGTCATACTCTCCCAGGAAGAGCAAAATGAACTGATTCAGGAGGCTCTTGGCCGTACCCAACAGACTTTGCTGGCCCTGCCTCCATCAGACCCGGGCCGGAAGGCCCTGGAACGCATCCTGCTTTATTTGAACAATAACTGGAAGGCCCTGGCCGCTGACCTGGCCCAATTAACGGCCCAGAGAGACCTGATGCTGGATTTGTTGAACCTGGTCAGGGAACACCCGAATCCGGATCATTTGGATCAGGTCCTCAGAGAACGGTTTGGGGTTTTGGTGGCCGGGCACCTGAAGGACTTAAGGGAACGGTTTGCCTCTACGGACCTTGGTCGGCAATGGGACCCCTTTTATCGTCATCTGGTTATGAAAGGGGCCCTGATGTCCGACCGGTTGCCATCCGGGATGCCGGAAGACAACTGGAGTGATCTGCCGGCCTGGCAGGCCATTGCTGAATTGGGAACCACCAAGGGCGGTTCGGTCCGCAAACAATTCGGTCCCAAAAACGGATTTTACTCCGGCTTTAAACAGACAACCTGGGCGGGATATTGGGAATCCCTGCCTCAGCCGGTAGTGGACCTGCTTCAGAAAATAAAACCATTCCCTTCCCCGGAGACCTCTCCGGTCGATGTGGGGTTACTCTTTGATTTGATCCTGTTGATCGGTCAGGTGGTGGACCAATATCGCCGCTCGTGTTTGAAGCGAGGCGTCATTGACTTTGTCGAGCTGGAACAGGCCGCTCTACGGGTCCTGGGCAATGAAGAGACGCCCGCGGATCTGCAGCTCCTCCTTGACCAGCGGATTAATCATGTCTTGGTCGATGAATTTCAAGACACCAGTCTTAACCAGTGGCTGCTCCTCCAATACCTCTGCGCCGGCTGGAGCCCGGGGGACGGCCGGACCCTTTTTGTCGTCGGAGACCCCAAACAATCCATCTATGGCTTCCGAAAGGCCGAGGTCTCCCTTTTCCTGAAGGCCCGAAAAGGTCTCCCTTTACCGGGTCAGGGCACCCTGCCCTTAAAACCGGTTTATATCAGCACCAACTTCCGGTCCCGGAAGAAAATCCTTGAGTTTGTGAACGCTCTATTTTCCCAAACTATTATGGCCCATCCCAACCGGGAAGCCGATGAGGTCCCTTTCCAGGAAGCCCTGGCAGCCCCGGAAATGGAGACCCAAGAGCCGGGAAAGATCCGCCTGGCCCTGTTTGGGAAAGAAGAAGATGCCCTCCTATCCCGGATTAAAGAAGCCGCCTGGTTGGCCGGGCAAGTAAAACAGGTCAGTCGAGATCCCCGGAATGGTTCGATCGGCATCTTGCTTTTTGCCCGCACCCATCTGCCCTTATACCTCAAGGCCCTTTATGCGCAAGGGTTACAGGTCCAGGTGCAGGAAGGCCTTTATCTCGGGGAGCGCCCGGAGGTCAGGGAGCTGCTCTCTTTATCTAAGGCCCTGGTCAGACCTCATGATGATCTGGCCTGGGCGGCCCTGGTTCGTTCAGCCTGGTGCTGGGTCGGGCTGGATGAATTGGTTCAGATCTCCCAACGATCGGCCTTATCCCTGGCTGGGAAGATCACGGTTTTTTCTCAGGATTCGCAAGCCCCCGAAGCAGTCCAAAGGCTTGGGCAGGTCTTAGCCCATTATCAGAAACAGGTCGGACGTCATCCTTTGCACCGGGTGGTGCAGACGGTCTGGGAAGAACTTTCAGGGCCGCAGAAAGTGGCCGAGCGTTTCGGCCTCTCCGGGGTGCGAAACTGCCGGCAATTTTTACAGCTCCTCTTTCAAGCCGAAAAAGGCCTGCCTGAAGAAACCTGGTCTCATCTGGAATTTCGTTTGGCTACGGCTTACGCCCCACCGGATCCCCTGGCCTCTCGTTCTGCGGTCCAGATCATGACCGTCCATCACGCCAAAGGCCTGGAGTTTGATACTGTTTTCCTGCCTCACATTGACAGGAATCCCTTAGAAGGGGGGCAACGGGAATCCCCTCCTTATCTCTTGGAACGGCTGCCCGGGGAAAGAGAAGAACACCTGATCGCCTTGAGACCGGACCGCAGGACCAAAGAGGATTCCGGGATCTACGGGCTGTTAAAAGGCCTGGGAAAAGAGCGTCGTCTGGGAGAGGCCAAACGGCTCTTTTATGTGGCCCTGACCAGGGCCAAAAAGAATTTGACTATCAGTGGACTGGTGGTAATAAAAGAGGAGGAAGAAAAGGCCCCCGATCATTCGCTTCTTGGGTATATCTTGAACCATCCCGGTTATGAAGCCCATCTGGAGATTTTAAACGATCCTCCTGTGCCGGAGCCCGTCAAAGAACCGACTCAACCCATGGCGAAAGAAGAACATAGTCCTTGGCCCTTGGCTTCGGAACCGCTGCCCTACCGGATCATCCTGCCTTCGGGACTTCATGAGGAAGGCCTTTTTCCGGCAGAGATAGACAGCGCCGGAGAGCCCTCTCCAAAGGCCTTTCAGGAAACCTTTGGCCAGGCCCGGGGGACGGTCATGCATCGAATCTTGGAACATCTGGCCGAGGGGAAGGACCTCCCAACCGAAAAGGCTGTGGTGACGGCCTTGATAAATGAAGGGGTCGGATCTGTGGCAGCCGCCGAAATGACTCCCCGACTCTTAGAAGAAGTCCGGGCCTGTCAACAAGAGGCCTTTTGTTCCTATATCCTGCGCCGGGATCATCCTCTGGCCGCCAGCGAATTTTCCTTAGAGGATCAGGTGGATGAACGAACCCTGCGCAGCGGGATCATCGATCGGTTGGTCTTTGACGGCCGGCAATGGTTCATCGTGGATTATAAGACCACGCCTCTTCCTGATGATATGTCAGTAGTAACTTTTTTCAAAACCCAGGCCGCCCTGTATCTGGATCAATTATCGGCCTATAAGGAAATGCTGGCCCGGGTTCGCCTTCTTGAACCGGCCGCCATCCGCCTTTTCCTTTATTTTACG
>JAZDOU010000307.1:0-2238 GCA_043798385.1 Pseudomonadota bacterium | reverse complement strand
GGAAAATCCCCGTTTAATAACCATTTATTCCCGGGTGGATTACACCGAGCGGATGAAGGAGTGGACACGCCTACATATAGCCGGACTGACCCAATTGGGCCTGGGCGGTTTTATCTTTAAATCCAATTCCCCCAGTTGCGGACTTTCTGGGGTGGATGTTTATAATGAAAATGGGATTCCGATTAAAAAGGGGATCGGCCTATTTACAAGGGAATTGATAAACCGCTTTCCACCGTTGCCGGTAATTGACGAGATACGATTTCGTGACAAAGCCTTTAGTAAAAAATTTATCGAACGGACGGTTTGATTATCCTTATGCCTTTCTTAGATGCCCATACCCACGCCTATCCTGAAAGTGATCGCCACCTGGTGGTTGAACGGGCGGCCCTGCTGGATGGCCACCTTCCCTCGGACAGCCCCACCAAATGGCAGCTCTTTCTGGATGGCTCGATTGATTCCCTGATAGAGGAAGAAAAAAAAGCCGGTTTTGATGGCCTGGTCCTCTTACCGATCTCCGGCCGGCCGGAGGGCTGTTCCCCCTTAAATCACTGGGTGGCCGAACAAGCCGGCCGTTATCCCCAAATTATCCCTTTTGCCTGCCTGAACCCCCTTTCGCCGACGGCCGAGCAAGACCTGACAGAGGCCCTTTCTCTGGGACTGAAAGGGATCAAGTTCCATTCTGTTCTACAGCAAATTACCCCTCTCCATCCTCAAACCCTTAAATGGCTGGAAATGATTCAAGCCTCCGGCCTGCCTGTCTTGATGGACTCCATGAACCTCAGCGGGATTCGGCAACGAAAACCCCATATGGCTCCCATATTGGATTTTTGGGCCCTTTTTGAAACCAACCCGGCGGTCATTAAGTTTTTAGCCAAGACTTTTCCCAAAATCCAGTTTATTGCCGCCCACATGGGTTGTCTCTACGGCTGGGATCAATTAGACGGATTATATGAACTGGAGAATGTCCATTTCGACCTCTCTTACGCCCAGGAGATACTACCCTTGAAGGAACTGAAAAAAATGATCTTCCGCAAGGGGATCGATCATATCCTTTTCGGCTCCGATACGCCCTGGCGCCAACCGGTCAAGGCCTGGCAACGGTTCCTGGAATTGAGGTTGACCAGCGGGGAGATAGAAAAGATCGGCGGGGGGAATCTTCAAAATTTATTGAACATGGATAGCGAGCGCCTTCCCCGTAGCTTGCTGCGGGGTTAGCGAGCGAACTACAATAACAGACATTTTCCTTGCATGGAAGATTCCCCGCACCACGGCGCGGGACAATCCCGCGCATTTGGTGCGAGGCGCTTCAATTTGCCATAACCAATAAGAAAAAACCAGGATTCGCAGCGCCTCAGAGGAGCTTCCTCCTTTTTCACCTCAATTATTCGTTTGACTTTAGAGTTTTTATATGTATAATTCTATGTATTTTAATATAGGAGAAGGAAAATGCAGGTCGAGACCGAACGAATGATTCCCATTACCAGATTACAAAAAGAGCTTACCGGGAAATTAAGAGAATTAACCAATAACGAGGAACCTCTCTTTATTATGAGGAATAACTCCTTGGCCGCGGTGATCATATCCCCTTCCGAGTATGAATTTCTTAAAGAGGCGGAAAGCATTCTGGAACATCTCGAGATTGCGGAGGTGATCGATAAGAGACTTAAAAATCACAAGCGGGCACAAAATATCCCCTGGGAAAAGGTGAAGGCCAAGCATGGCCTTTAAAATTGAATTTCATCCTGAGGCGGTCAAGGATTTTGACCGCCTTGACGGTTCAATCCGAAAAGAAGTGGCCAAAAGGATCGACGCCCTTGCGGAAAACCCCTTTCTCGGGAAACCCCTTGGAAATAAAATGGGGCTGGACCTCACAGGATTTTTTAAGCTTTACGCGGCCAAGAAGAAGTACCGCATGGTGTATCGTTTTTTAAAAGATCACCTGGAAGTAATCGAAATCATCGGTATCGGGAAAAGGGAGAAAGAAGAAGTTTATAAATTAATTCTAAGACATCTTCAATCCTTCCGGAAAACATAGCCCACGTTCCCATCCTACCCCCGGTCTTTTTTTCTACCAATGCTTCAGGTGGGATTTTAAATCGAAGTAATTTGAAAGTTAGGCAATTTAGAACCAACGCATTACAACTATGGACCGCCATCTACACGGTACGAGAAGGAGTTATCCGGATTATTTCGGCCAGGCGTTCCCGGAAAAAGGAGAATGAATGTTATGAAAAAGAA
>JAZDOU010000297.1:0-3400 GCA_043798385.1 Pseudomonadota bacterium | reverse complement strand
GGGCAATAACCAGACAATCATAAGGGGTCTGTTGCCGGATAATGGTGGCCGCCATCTGCGGTCCCAACAGGCCATAGCTCTCACCGGAAAAATAACTGCTGATAATGGCCATCTTTTTTCTTGTCATGGTGTCGGGACCTTTCCCTTCTTATGGAAGGGTAATGGTCCAATTCCAGCTTCCCGGCCGATCTTTCATCTTGACGGCTGCTGGGACCGGCTCTGTCAGATGAACAAAACGCTGATAGCCGGCACGTTCCAGTTCCTTACGGAAGGCAGTCAAATTGAGCCTCCAGTTGGGGTACACCCAGTAATTGGAATCAGACCTACTGGCCCAGGCCGTCTCTCCCCTGGGGCTTAGAAAAGGCCTGTCGGCCTTCAGGCGATCGGAAAGAATTCTGGATATACATAAGGGCCAATTGCCGGAAAGCACCATTCCCAAGGGCAGGGGGCTCTGGCCGGGCAGGCGCTGGTAATCGGCCTGGCCCAACTCCGGACCAACCAGTGCGCCGGAAAAACCGTAAGATTTAATCTGGTTGATGGCCAGGGGATTGCTTAAGTTGCAAAAAGGCCCGGCCCACAAGGAAAGTTTTTGGGGATCCCGGAAAAAGACCACTTGCCAGGGGGCATTCAGAACAAACCGGCTACACCCCCTTTGCAGCAGGCGATCAATCAGGGCCTTGTATTTGGCCTCATCATTGGGCCAGAGTACTGGGGGAAGCCAGCACCAGATCGATTGATCGGCAGAAATGGCCTGAACCGTCTCCGGCGACAACCAGATCCCGACTTCTTCCCTGCCCTGGAAGGCTTTTGGGACATCCTTCCGAAAAACCCTCTGGTCGACGGCCTTCATTTTCGGCAGGTGTCTTCGGGGGAGGAGGGCCTGGAATTGAGAAGGCAAAAAAACGGGTTCACCGGAAAATGATATTTCTACCTCCAGGTGGGACATCTTTTGAAATAAACCCGGCTCCCGGCGGTCTATTAAAAACACCGGTGACCCTTTTTGCGGGGGTTGTTGGACCCCGGAGGTCAGATAAAACCGGCTCTTCCGGGGAATTGGACGGTTGATCTTCAAAATAACATGTCCGGGCTCATCTTCGTAGCCGACCCGCAGTTGATCGCCGGGAAAGAGTTCCTCTTTGAGTTCGATGAAAGGATGGTGGTGTTCTCCTGAAACCACCCCCACCAAGAGCCCGGAGCCGGTTTGCCGTTCAATCTGAATTGGATTTTGAGGCCGCTGGGAAAGAAAACCGTAATGGGTTCCGGTCCGGCCCAAGGCGCCGGCCAACAGGGTGAGGGCCTCTTTTCGAAGATCAGGATCCTGAAAATGATCCCGAAACAGGTGATAAGCCCGAACGGTCGTGTAGACATAATGGGGGCTTTTTTTGCGGCCCTCGATTTTCCAGGCCTGTATTTGTGGGATAGACAACAGGGTTTTGACCAGGATATCCAGGCTGAGGTCCTGACAGGAAAAAAACCGTTTGGAATCGTGGTCCTGGGTATAGAGCCGTCTGCAGGGCTGGACACATCTTCCCCTCAGGCTGCTTTTTCCCCCCAAGAAACTGCTCCAGTAACATCGGCCGGATACCCCGTAACATAAGGCGCCGTGAATGAAGACCTCCAACCCGACCTTTTCAGGACAGGCCTCGGCAACCTGCTTGATTTCATCGATACTGAGCTCCCGGGGAAGAATCACCCGGCGGACGCCCCTAATTCGACTGATGAGGGATAGGGCCGCACTAAAACTGATATGGGCCAGAGTAGAGAGGTGAAGTTCGCCGGAAAATCCGGTCTGCCGGGCCAGTTCTATCAGGGACAGATCCTGAATAATCAGGGCATCGGGATGGACCCAGCGGTTCAGATCGGCGATCAGTTTCCCGGCCTGGTTCAATTCATCCGGTTTTATGAGGGTATTGAGGGTGACATAAACCTTGGCCCCTTTCTGATGCGCCAGATCGGTAAGCCCTGCCAGCTCTTTGAGGGTAAAATTTTTGGCTTCCATGCGGGCGGAAAACTGTTTCAGGCCGCAATAAATGGCGTCGGCCCCGGCAGCCAGTGCTGCCAGGAACCCGGCCTTATTCCCGGCCGGCGCCAGGATCAAAGGGCGCGAAGGAGAAGGAGAGGGCTGCTTCATGATTGAATAATAAAGCGCCGCATCTGGATGTTTAAGAGCAATCCAACACCGATTAGACTGGCAATTATTGAGGAGCCCCCATAGCTGATAAAAGGCAAAGGAACCCCGACTACCGGCACCAATCCTACCACCATGCCCATATTGACCAGGCTTTGCCAGAAAAAGAGGGCCCCAATACCCAAGGCCAAGACCAGGCCGAAGCGATCTTTAGACTGTCGGGCGATATTCAGGGCTGTTAAGATCAAGAGTAAAAAAAGGGTCACCACCACCAGGGAGCCGATAAACCCCCATTCCTCCGAGAGAACAGAAAAGGCAAAGTCGGTATGCTGTTCCGGTAAAAAACGGAGTTGCCCCTGGGTCCCCTTTAAAAACCCTTTGCCCCAAAAGGCCCCTGACCCAACGGCAATTTTAGATTGGATGATATGATAGCCGGCCCCCAAAGGATCGGATTCGGGTTGAATAAAAGTGAAGAGTCTTTTTTTTTGATAATCTTTGAGAACAAACCAGACTAAAGGTAAAGACAGGACCAGACTTCCTATGGAAATAAAGAGGGTCTTCCAGTCTATGCCTAAAAAGAGAAATATGGAGATACTGAGCAACAAAAGCAATAGGGCTGTTCCCAAATCCGGCTGCCGCATGATCAACAAGGCCGGCAATAAGACCATTCCTAAAGGGATATAAAGGTCACGAAACGTGTAGCGGCGGTCGAAGTCGTTTTCAAAAAAATACTTGGCCAGGGCCAGGATCAAAGAGATTTTTACCAACTCCGAGGGTTGGAAGGAAAAAGAGGCCAGTGTCAACCAGCGTTGCGACCCCGAAATGGGTCGACCAAACAGCAAGACAGCTATCAAAAGGATGAGAGAGATCCAATAGAGCGGATAGGCCACTGGAAGCAACAGGTGATAATCAAAAAAAAGGATAATCACTAAAAACAAAAACCCGCAACCCGCCCAATAGATCTGTTTTAAATAAATGGGGCTCCCTTTTCCTTCTTCGGCCTGAAAGGTGGCCGAATAGAGATTGACCACCCCTATGGCGATCAGAAGAAAAACCATTAATAAAAGAGGCCAATCAATGTTCTGGGTAAATTTTCGATCAATCAAGGTTCACTTCCTCATTAGGCGATTCGATCTGGGTTGAAGAAGGACCGGTTCCTCTGGGAGGCAGATGGAAATAGGCCTCAAAGATCTTCCGGGCAATCGGCGCCGCGGCCTCGCCGCCATGCCCTCCATGTTCCATCATAACGGCTATGGCCAGTTGTGGAGATTC
>JAZDOU010000277.1:0-2654 GCA_043798385.1 Pseudomonadota bacterium | reverse complement strand
TCCGGGAAAAACCCGCCAGGAACTGATTGCAGACTATCGCCGCACCTTTGCCAGTCCTTATAAGGCCGCCGAGCTGGGCTATATCGATGAAATCATCCTCCCGGAAGACACCCGGCCCAAACTGATCCGGGCCTTGGAATCCCTGAAGACCAAAACGGATGTGCATCGCCTGCCCAGGAGACATGGGAATATACCGTTGTAGAAAAAGAGCGATGCTTGATACTTGATACTGGATGCTGGATGCTGGATACTTGATACTTGATACTGGATTGATTTTATCGAGAATCGAGTATCGCTCTTCGCTTTTATCCAGTATCGTTTCTTCTTTTATCCAGTATCCAGCACCCAGCACCCAACGACCTAATGCTAAACGGAGCTTAAAATGTTTGATCCGGAAAAAATCAGGACTCTAAAAAACAAACAGACGGCCTGGCAGGAAAAAGCCGAGGCCAGACTGGCTAAATCACCGGAGAGGAAAAAGACTTTTACAACCCTATCGGAGATCCCCATCGAGCGGGTCTACACCCCGGCGGATATTGCCGATCAGGACTATGAACAGGACCTGGCCTTCCCGGGGGAATATCCCTTTACCCGCGGGGTCCAGCCCACCATGTTTCGGGGCCGGTTCTGGACCATGCGCCAATATGCCGGATTTGCCAGCGCCGAAGAATCCAACCGCCGTTATAAATATCTCCTGGACCAGGGACAAACCGGACTTTCCGTGGCCTTCGATTTACCGACCCAGATCGGTTATGACTCCGATCATCCCCTGTCCCAGGGGGAAGTGGGAAAAGTCGGGGTGGCCATCGATTCCCTCCAGGACATGGAGACCCTCTTCGCCGGCATCCCCTTGGACAAAGTCAGCACCTCCATGACCATCAACGCCCCGGCGGCTGTCCTGCTGGCCATGTATATCGGGGTAGCGGAGAAACAGGGTCTTTCCTCGAAGGACCTCAACGGGACCATTCAAAACGATATCCTGAAAGAATACTCTTCCCGGGGGACCTATATTTATCCGCCCCTGCCCTCTTTGCGTATCATTACCAACATCTTTGAATATTGTTCGACGGAAGTCCCCAAGTGGAACACCATCAGCATCAGCGGCTACCATATCCGGGAGGCCGGCTCCACGGCCGTCCAGGAAGTGGCCTTTACCCTGGCCAACGGGATTGCCTATGTGGAGGCCGCCCAAAAGGCCGGACTCTCCGTGGATACGATCGGACCCCGCTTATCGTTTTTCTTTAACGCCCATCTGGATTTTCTGGAAGAAATCGCCAAATACCGGGCGGCCCGCCGTCTCTGGGCGCGAATCATGAAAGAACGCTTCGGGGCCAAAGATCCCCGCTCCCTGATGGTTCGCTTTCATACTCAAACGGCCGGCTGTTCCCTGACCGCCCAGCAACCTAAGAATAATATCGTCCGGGTGGCCTTTCAGGCCATGTCGGCCGTCCTGGGAGGCACCCAATCCCTGCATACCAATTCCATGGACGAGGCCCTGTCCCTGCCCACGGAAGAAGCGGTCCAGGTGGCCTTGCGGACCCAGCAGGTCATTGCCTATGAGACCGGGGTGACTGAAACCGTTGATCCCCTGGCCGGTTCCTATTATATCGAGCATTTGACCAAGACCATCGAAGAAAAGGCCCTGGATTATATCCGACAGATCGACGATCTGGGTGGAGCCGCCATGGCCATTGAAAAGGGATTCATTCAAAAAGAGATCCAGGAAAGCGCCTATCATTTTCAAAAGGCTATCGAAACCGGAGACCGGGTCGTGGTGGGTCTGAACAAGTTTCAGGTCCAGGAACCACGGCCTCAAAACCTGCTCCGGGTCAATCTCAAGGTTCAGGAGCTCCAGATTCAAAAACTGACCCGGCTCAAAGAATCACGGGACAATGAAAAAGTGCAGGCCAGTCTAATCAGGCTGAAAAAAGCCGCCCAAGGGACGGAGAATCTCATGCCCCCCATCTTGGATGCGGTGCGGGTCTATGCCACCCTGGGGGATATCTGCGACACCTTGCGATCCGTCTTTGGTGAATACACGGCCGTCTCAACCTTATAGGAGGTCTTGATCGATGAGTGCAGGAAGAAAAATACGCGTCTTAGCCGCCAAACCCGGTCTGGATGGGCATGATCGAGGGATTAAAATAATCTGTCATGCCTTGCGGGATGCGGGAATGGAAGTCATCTATACCGGTCTCAGGCAAACTCCGGAGCAGATCGTCTCCACGGCCGTTCAGGAGGATGTTGATGTCATTGCCATGAGCGTCCTGTCCGGTGCCCATGACTATCTCTTTCCCCGGGTCATGGATCTGGTCAGAGAGAAAGGCTTGAAAGGGGTCTTGGTTCTTGGAGGCGGGATCATCCCCGATGAAGACATCCCGGCCTTAAAAACAGCCGGCATCAGCGAAATCTTCGGACCCGGGACGTATACGACCGATATCATCCAATACATTCAGGACAACGTTCACCAGAATTCCTGAAAGGTTGAAGGTTCAGGGAGGCTAAGGTTGGAGTGATTGACCCTTAATCCCTTTTTCGGACCCTCGACCCCTCAACCCTTAAAACCCCTCTTATCCACCGGTTTTTCCCCTTTGACCCCTTTCCCCTCGCTCTTTCCGCTTTCCCAAGTGTTGCACTTCGCTATTGAACTGACG
>JAZDOU010000259.1:0-2186 GCA_043798385.1 Pseudomonadota bacterium | reverse complement strand
AAAAACCGCTCATCCCGGATCATCTAAAAAGAATAAAGGAGAGCCCCCGATTACAAACGGTTCAAAAAATGTTGAGATCGAAATACTGTAAAAAAATTCTGCCTTGGAGCCAATGGTGCCGGGACATGATATTTTCCCTGATCAATGACCCTGTCATTTTAAAGAAAGTCGAACTTCTTTATCCCGCCATGCATCTTCCCAATCAAGAAAAAATCCGGCACCAGGGTGCCAGACTGATTTTTGTGGGCGGACAACGGGCTTCTTTTTTTCGAAAAGGTGGAGCTGATGTGTTAACAATTTTTTCTAAACTAGATTCTCTTTATAAGAATCACATTGAGTTGATCTATATCGGAAATATACCGGAAGAGGAGCGCAGGAGATATAGTAAGTTTTCCAATATCCGCTTTTATGAATTTATCGATAAACCGAGACTTTTTAATTTTTACAGGCAAAGCGATATATTTGTGCTTCCGACGGTGCTGGATACCTTTGCGTTTCCAATTCTTGAGGCCATGAGCTTCGGTCTTCCGGTGGTGACTACGCAAGGGTCCTGTTGTCCCGTGGCGCATGAGATTATCAAAGATAATGAAGCCGGTTTCCTGGTACCGTATGAACCCGCGAACGATACTTCCCTTGACGCCCGGGACAGGATGCGGTGTCAATTTCTGGAAAAGATCAGGTCACTAATAGAAAATCCAAAGCAAAGGAAAGAAATGGGAGTTGCTTCGAGAGAGGAGGTAGCCAACGGTAAGTTTTCAATCCGAAAAAGGAATAAAAGGCTTGCTGAAATTTATGCGCAGAGTTTTTAACCTTTTATCGGGAAGGGTACCGCGTTTTTTTTAGCCAATCTTTATAGCCGTGTACGATATTCTTTCTTTCCGCAAGGCAGCCAAGATCGCATGCTTGTCTGCACTTGATGCATTTTTCGAATAAAAAAACATTCCCGTATCGTTGTCTTATGTTGAAAAGAAATCTTTTGACGTCAGCCGCTCTAGAGAATTTTTTGAGATTTCCAACTTCATTCGGATTAGAACTTTGATAACAATGGAATACGTTAAGCCCCGGATCTATGGATGCTATATCTTCGCATCCCTTTAAAAAAATCCCCGATCTTTCCAGTATTTTTGCCTGTCTGTAACTAATCACGCACGGCACAATCCCGCAATCGAAGACGGAATGTATTTTGATCGTTTTGGCAAACGCTATATACCGCAGCAGAAGACGCTTGGAAT
Source organism: Pseudomonadota bacterium (assembly GCA_043798385.1). Lineage (GTDB taxonomy): Bacteria > Desulfobacterota > RBG-13-43-22 > RBG-13-43-22 > RBG-13-43-22 > RBG-13-43-22. The sequence goes on along the minus strand of JAZDOU010000259.1, from coordinate 954 downwards.
CCTCAGTCCTTGTCCATACATCGTTTTCTTTCATCGGGACATTGGGATGGGCGGCGCAGAACCGTAATTGGACGGGCTTATATTTGAGGCTTAGATTTTTAAAAATTTTCAGGCCCTGGTTGGTTTTATGAAAAGTCATGCCAAAAGCCGATGTTTTAAACGGAGTAAGTAATTTTAAATTTTCATTGAGTTTGGACCACTCTGGGCTGCTGTAGGATCGTTTATCGGCAATATTCCAAAGGTAGGAAATTTTAGGGCCGTAGCCGGCCAAAAGCTCAGCGATTTCTTTAGGAAAAATACCGTTCGTGTAAATATGTAAGGATAATTTTTTGAATTTAGAGGCAAAAGCTATTAAAGCTTTGAATCGGGAGTGAAGCGTCGGCTCACCTCCCGAGATCCCACAAACCGGAACACGCGAGCGTATGATAAAAAGGATGGCTTTCTTAAAATCGGAAAGACTGATTTCCCGAGGGGGTCCTTTTTTCCGTAAGTGGTTACGAGCGAAACAGTAATCGCAACGGCGATTGCATGTGCGATTAATGATCACATTGATTTTTCTAAAAGCATTATTTTCCATGCGCTTATTGTATACCGATAAACAGCTTCTTGGTGCGGAAAATAGAATTGCTTGAGTATTGTATTTGGGGTATAAACAACGCACTTAATGAGTGGGCGATCCCGTCCTCACGGATGCGGGTATCAACGGTAATTCATGAGGCCATGCATGCATCATAAATCTCCAAAAATAATGGCGCCTTTTAAGGCGGTTAGTGATATAGCCCTGCTTAAGCATGCCGGAGCCGGGGAGTTATATTGTGGTTATATCACTGAGGAGTTATCCCGAAGGTGGCCCTCCGCATTGAATCTCATAAACCGGAGAGGGGAGGGGCAGAGCTTTGAAGATGAGGGCCAATTCGGGGAAGCGATGCAGGAAGCGTTGCGTCACCAAATACC
>JAZDOU010000229.1:0-5067 GCA_043798385.1 Pseudomonadota bacterium | reverse complement strand
ACAAATGGAATTTATCGGGGTCAAATCCTTCTTTATCGTCGTCCTGACCGGTGTCTTTTCCGGCATGGTCCTGGCCCTTCAGAGTTATCACGGCTTTAGAAAATTCGGGGGTGAAAGCCTGATGGGAGGGATCGTGGCCTTATCCCTGGCCCGGGAAATGGGTCCGGTGATGACGGCCTTGATGGTCAATGCCCGGGCCGGTTCGGCCATCGCTGCCGAATTAGGGACCATGCGGGTAACCGAACAGATTGACGCCCTGGAGGTTATGGCCATCAATCCCATCCAATATCTGGTCGTTCCCAGGATCTGGGCCGGGGTCTTGATGCTGCCTCTGTTGACGGCCATCAATATCCTGGTTGGGATCATCGGCGGTTATTTCGTCGGGGTCGTCCTGTTGAATATCAATTCCGGTGTTTTTATAAACAAAATGACCAACATGATGGAATTGGCCGACCTGGTCCAGGGAATGGTCAAGTCGGTTTTTTTTGGATTAATTCTGACTTTGATCGGGTGCTACAAGGGATACAATACTTACGGCGGGGCCGAAGGGGTCGGCCGGGCCACGACCGAAGCGGTGGTCATCTCCTCGGTATCGATTTTGATCGGTACGTATGTCATAACGTCATTGCTTTTTTAATATTTTTATTCGGTGAACAAAACGATATTATGATTCGACTGGTCAATCTCAATAAATCCTTTAGAAGTCAACAGGTCCTGAGTGATTTAAATCTGACTATCCCCTCCGGACAAACGACCGTGATCGTCGGGCGCAGCGGAGGAGGAAAGAGCGTCCTGCTTAAGCACATTATGGGGCTGATCCGGCCGGACAGCGGCGAAATCTGGATCGACCAGGAAGAAATCAACCGCCTGCGGGAAAGGGACCTTTACCGGATCCGCCGGCGGTTTGGGATGCTCTTCCAGGAAGGGGCCCTCTTTGATTCCATGACTATCGGGGAGAATGTCGCCTTTCCACTACGGGAACACCGCCGGATGACCGCCCGGGAAATAGACCGGGTGGTGGCTGAGAAATTAGCCCTGGTCGGTCTCTCCGGGGTTGAAGAAAAAATGCCTTCGGAATTGAGTGGCGGCATGCGTAAGAGGGCGGCCTTGGCCAGGGCCATTGCCCTGGAGCCGGACATATTGCTTTTTGATGAACCCACCACCGGCCTGGACCCCATCATGACCGCCTCGATCGACCAGTTGGTCGTAGAGACCCAGAAACGGTTTCGATTGACCTGTGTGGTCATCAGCCATGATATTCAGAGTGTCTTCCGAATTGCCCATAACATCGCCATGCTCTATGAAGGAAAGATCATTGAGCAGGGGACCCCGGAGGCCTTTCATCAGTCAGCCAATAAATTAGTCCAGGACTTTTTACTGGGTCGAATCCCAGAACAGGTCACCTGAACGAGGTAAGGAGGAAAAATGGAAAGAAGGGGGATAGGTGTTGAGGTCAAAGTGGGAATATTTGTTCTTATTGGCCTGGTCGTCCTTGGATATATGACTCTGAGGGTCAATAAAGGCAAATTTAAAACAACCGAGGGTTACGCCTTGACGGTCTTCTTTGATTCGGTATCCGGTCTGGTCAAAGACAGCCCGGTTCAGATCGCCGGTATTGAGGTTGGTCGGGTCAACGATATTAAATTAAAAGAAGGTCGAGCCCTGGTGACGATGACCATTAGTAAGGGGGTTCCGGTTTATGAAGATGCTCAGGCCGTAATCAAATCACAAGGCGTATTAGGAGACAAATTTATTGAAATTACCCCCGGGAAGGCCTCGGCTCACCTTCTCAAGGAAGGCGGCTTTATCAGCGGGAGCCGGTCGACGGTGGAGCTGGATGATATCCTGGCCAAGGCCTCGCCGGCGATGGATAATATCTCTAAGATCGCTAAAAATCTAGGTGATGTCTTGGGGACCGAGGAAGGAAAAAATAACCTGAAAGACACCTTCTTTAATATTAAAAAGACTACCGAGGACATCCGCAGCATGACCGTGGGACTTTCCCGGGGGGAGGGAACCATGGGAAAATTGATCCGGGATGAGGCCCTATATCAGGATATGCGGACCACTGTGGCGGGACTTAAGGAAACGGTGACTCAGATTCAAGAGGGTCAGGGGAGTATCGGAAAATTTCTTAAGGACGAAGATTTTTACAATGAATCCAAAAAGACCTTGACCAGCTTACAAAATGTGGCCAAGAAAATCGACTCCGGGGAGGGGACCTTGGGGAAATTGGTCAATGACGACTCCCTGTATAAAGAGGCCCGGGAGACCATGTCCAATCTCAATCAGACCGCCAAAAAAATTAATCAGGGGGAGGGGACGTTGGGAAAATTGATCAATGACGACGCCCTGTACAAAGAGACCAAATACACCTTAAGAAGTGTTACCAAGGCTACGGAAGGGCTTTCCGAACAGGTCCCGGTCAGCATCCTGGGGACGATTATCGGGACGATTATAAAATAGGGGAAAAACTGTTCGGCGTATAGCGTTAAGCGTTCGGTGAAAAAACGACGAACGACGAACGACGAACGTTAACCGAGTGAACCAATGAACCTTCAGATCCTGAAACCCCTGTTCTTTATCGTTATCGCTTCGTTATCGTTCTTGGCTTCCGGTTGCGCCCATCTTTCTCCCAATCTCGAGCCGGAAAACGTCTCCCCTTTTTTCCATATCCAGACTGATCGGGAAAACCAGAGCCGGCGGCTGGACGGGGCCGGTCCCTTTTACTCCCAGTCGGAAAGCCCTGAAGAACGGGAGTGGACCTTTCGCCCCTTTTTTTCCTATCGGGAAAACCTGAAAGACCAGACCGAAGAACTGGAATATCTCTATCCCCTGGGACGATATCGCAAGACGGCTGAGGGGAAACTCTATCGCTTCATTCCTTTTTATTCCTCTTTCAGACCGGCGCAGGAAAAAGAGGCCGGGGATAAAAAAGAAAATGTGGACCTGTTCCCTTTTTTTTGGGGGAAGGATAAAGACGGGGAGTCTTATGGCGGCCTGTTCCCTTTGGGAGGCGAATTCCGCGGTCGATTCGCCCGGGATGAAATCCAGTTTGTCCTCTGGCCCATCTACACCCGAATCCGGGAAGGCGAAACGCAAACCGTTAATATCCTCTGGCCCATTTTTTCCATAACCTCCGGTGGAAATCGCACCGGTTTCCGTGTTTGGCCTTTCTATGGGGAAGAGAAACAGGTCGGAGAAGGGGCCTATCAAAAGACCTTTTTCCTCTGGCCCGTCGGCCATTATCAACAAAGATATTTAGATACGGATCACCCCAAAACCTATTTTTACTTATTTCCCCTGTATCTTTCCGAGCAGAGTCCCAACGAACATAAAACTATTTTTCTGTGGCCTTTTTTTAATTTTTATTCCGAAGACCGTTTTAATTATTTTCAAGTGGATTTCCCCTGGCCGATCGTTCAATATGCCCGGGGTGAGAAGACCGAAGCCCTTAAACTCTGGCCGCTGATCACCTATCGCAAGACCGATCAGAGAGAGAAGATGTCCTTGTTATGGCCTCTCTTTATCCAAGAAAAAGAAGAGGATGAAGAGAGAGACGAAGTCCTGAATCGATTTCTTTACGTCAGCAAATTCCATCAGGTTTATTTTAAGAAGGAAGACCGCTGGGAAAGGGTGACCAGGTTGTGGCCTTTCTTCCGCTATGCCGAGGATGGCAGGGGGATGGTTCATTTCTTTTTCCCGGCCGTGATGCCGGCCGATTGGGAGGGCTTAGAGCGTCATTACGGGATGCTTTTCCGGATCTATGAATATTACCAGGACGGAAAAGGCAAAGAGGTCTCCAAGTTTCTCTGGGGATTATACTATCATCAAAGACAAAAGGACCTGGACAGGATCGAGATCAGTTTCCTTTTTACCTATCTGAAAGAGAAAGAGAGGTTCCGGCTGTCCTTTTTAAAAGGGCTGTTAGGCTATTATCGGGATGGTCCTAAACGACAACTTAAGCTCCTCTATCTGCCTATTTCTTGGGAGGAGAGGGGAGAGACTGGGAAACCACCTGGGTCCCCTTCGGGGGAATGAATTCAAACCAGGATCCGGCTAAGGGTACCCCGGTTTGCATCCGGTTGAAACGAAACCGGGTGCCATCTCCCAGCAGGTTATCAATGGTAAATTCCAGAGGCAGAAAGGTGGTCTTGGAAACACGAACCTGGATCTGCTGCAGGTCCGGCTGGGGATGTTTGGGTTTTAAAATCAGTTGGTAAAAAGGGGCCTCTTCCGGAAGGGTGGTGTCCAAACGGACTGAAAAATTTTTATCCAATCCCCCTAAACCGGATAGAAAATCCATGATCGGTTTGATCTGCACAGCATACTCTTTCAGCCGATAAACATTAACCACCTTTTCCTCAGGCAGATACCACCAGACCTTGTCGCCGTTACAAATCAATTGTTCCGGCCGGGGGTTTTTCTGGTCCATCCTGAGCCTGTTCGGGGAACGGAAAGAGAGTTGCCCCTCGGCCTGGAGAGAGGACGAGGGCAGTTTGGAGGCAATTTTAGGCACCAGGTCCCGGACATAGTCGGCCTGAAAGGTTTTCGAGGCGGAAAAGCGGTCTTTTAATTTTGTCAGGACAGATTCTAAATCCCCACCTTCTTCGGCCATTGCCGTCCCGATGCCGATCAGACTTAAAAAAGAGATTAACAGGGAGATTAATAACAGCCCTCCGGTAGGCATATTTCTTGATACGTTTGCTAAGAATTTGTTTTTCATGGGGAGAGTATAAAACAAGGGAAAGGCCGGATCAAGAAGAAAAATGATACCCGTTCTTTATCTCAACTTGTCCAATGATCCGAGGAAGCCCCGGGGTCCTGGTCTTTAAGTTTAATATTAACAGCGTCCTATACTACATACACCTTTCCATATTTCTTCTTGACCACCCTTCCTTCTCTGTCTTATACTATTCTTATTTCAAGGTAACTAACCTGCCGGAAACTGAAAAAGCTGAAGTTCTCGACTTCATTGAATACCTTAAAAATAAAGCCGGCAAGAAAGAAAGAAAAGAATGGACTGATTTTTCCCTCTCTTCGGCAATGCGCGGAATGGAAGATGAG
>JAZDOU010000222.1:0-5710 GCA_043798385.1 Pseudomonadota bacterium | reverse complement strand
ATAAGGAATGCCGCCAATCCACATGCCATGCCCGACCGCATCACCAACCCCTGTTTTTCAGTGCAAAATATCCTTTGACAGGCAAAAATACCCCACCTATCCTCCGAACCGTCAAAAAAAAATGCCTTATCAATCAATAATCAATCCATATCGAGGGGCTTCCGGCCGAAGAAAAAGCGACTTTCATACCCTTGGCGGCTTCATCATGTCCTATCTGGAACGCATACCAGCTACGGGCGACCATTTTCTCTGGGAAGAATGGCGTTTCGAAATTGTCGACATGTATGGCAACCGGATCGACAAGGTATTGCCGAGTTCCCCACCGGCATCTTCCTGATTAGGTTTTGTTTTGACAGGGATTCCCTGGTCATGTTAGAATAAAAAAACGGCGTGGAGTAACGGTAAATCTTTTCACCATTGGCAGTTTACCTGATAAAATCCGACGAGGACAGTAAAATGAAAAGGGCCTTCATCGCTTCCACGGGATCTTATCTGCCGGAAAAAGTTATCCCGAATGAAGATCTCACGCAGTTTTCCCGGGAAGCCCAGTCCATGATCGGCAAGAAAACCGGGGTCTTGGCGCGACACCACGCCGGGGAAAACCAGTGCACCTCCGATCTGGCCTTGTTCGCAGCCCGGACCTGCCTGGGAAAAATCAATTTCCTCCCCGAAGACATCGAAGGGATCATCCTCTCTACCTCTTCCCCTGACCGTATCCAACCGGCCACGGCCACCAGACTCCAGCACCTCCTCGGGGCCAAAAGGTCCTTCGCCTTTGACATCAATTCCGTCTGTTCGGGAAGCGTTTATGGCCTCCATCTGGCCGACGCCCTTGTGAAATCGGGGCAGTACGGCAACATCCTTTTCGTCGCCGCGGAGGTCTATTCAAGATTTCTCAACAAAAAGGATTTTTCCACCTTTCCCTATTTCGGGGATGGGGCGGGGGCCGTTTTAATCCAAAGCACAGATGATTCTTCCCGGGGCATTCTACATTCCTGCCTGGCCACCGACGGCAGCAGCAGCGAGACGATCTCTATCCCCGGCGGCGGCGCCATGATGCCCTACGAAAAAGTAACGAACCCCCGGTTGGCATATTTCCGCATGAAAGGAGAGGACGTTTTAGCGTTCACCCTTGACAAGGGGCCCGAGATAATCCGGCAGGTCGTTGCCGCCGCTGGCATAAATCTGGGAGATGTGAAATGTTATCTCTGTCACCAGGCGAACATCAATATCCTCCATGGCATCGCCGCCGATCTCGGCGTCCCTTCCGAACGGTTCTATGTTAATCTGGATCGTTATGGCAATACAGCGAGCGCCTCCGTCCTCATTGCCCTCGATGAGGCCCGGGAGGAAGGGGTCATCGGCGGGGGGGATCTTGTCGTTACGGCCGCCTTCGGCGGCGGGTTGTCCTGGGGGGCCAATCTTATTCGGATCTGAGCCGATAAACATCTGAAAGGAGGAAAGACGTGGCAGATACTCTTAAAAAACTCAAGACGGGGATTGAAGACCTGTTTCCGGAGGTGGAAAGAATTGTCGTCACCGGGGAGACACGCTTGGGGGATATTCCGGATTTCGACTCAATGGCGGCCGTTAATCTGCAAATTTTCATCGAAGAGAACTTTAAAGTGGCCATTCCCCTGGATCTCCTTGGGGATGATACAACCCTGAAAGATATTGTGGATTTAATCGATAACCCCGGCAAGCCGACCGCCGCGGAAAAACAAAGGCCGTAGTGATGGACCCTCTGGACATTCTGACATCCTTCTGGAAGGTACACCGCTCCTGGATAGACCGCTCGGAGGAAATGAATCAACGGGCTATCGACCTCTTTCAGAGTCTGGAGGGGGCCACCCGGGAGGAGTTTCCCCACCTCCTTGTCTCTGAACTGCCGGCAGAGGACAAGTCCGACGCCAGCGAGGTATTCCTTGAATATGTCAGGAGAAATGCAAAATTAAGCAGACGATTCCATTCCATTTTTAATGACTGGCTCAAGGATCTGGTAGAAAGAAGCAAGGACCTTAACGATAAAGACCGGCAACGGGCTCTCTTCTGGACCCAACAGGTGGTAAACGCCCTCGCCCCGGCCAACTTTTTCTGGACCAACCCCCTGGCTATAAAGAAATTTATCGATACCGGCGGCAGCAGTCTCGCGCAAGGTTTGGGCCAGGCATGGGACGACTTTTCCCGGGGCGATTATCTGTCCAGGATCACGGATGAAAAGGCATTCAAAGTAGGTGACAATATTGCCATAACACCGGGATTTGTGATCTTCCGCAACGACCTGATGGAACTCATCCAGTATGAGGCGTCGACAGAAACAACCCATGCCTTGCCGATCGTGCTGGTCCCTCCCTGGATCAACAAGTACTACATCTTTGACCTTACGCCTCAAACGAGTCTTGTCCGTTTTTTAAGAGATCAGGGATTCACCGTTTTCGTTATCAGTTGGAAGAATCCGACGGCAGTCATGCGTGACGTCACTTTCGCGGACTACATGTTCACGGGGGCCTTGAAGGCCGTGGAGGCGGCAAGGCACATCTGCAAGGTTCCCCATGCCCACGCGGTGGGATACTGCATCGGCGGCACGGCCCTGGCCGCCCTCATGGCCTGGTTGAACCGGGGACCCGGCCCAAAGGGCCATTTGCCCGTGGCTGACTGGACACTGTTTTCAACTCTCGTTGATTTTTCCGAGCCCGGCGATCTCGGGGTTTTCATGAGTGAAAAATCCATTGAAGCCACCGAGATCCTCATGAAATCGGACGGTTTCCTTGACGCTCGCTATCTGAGCTGGCTCTTCCGAATTCTTGGCTCGGACAGCCTGATCTGGCGAAACTTCGTTCAGAACTACCTTTACGGCGGCACGCCTCCGAAATCGGAGATGCTCTTCTGGAACAGCGACAGCACCCGCCTGCCGGAAGCCATGTGCTCCTTCTATCTTCGGGAATTTTACCTCCATAATAACCTGGCAAAAAAGGACGCCCTGTCGCTGGGAAATCGGCCCATTGACATGGAAAAGATCGAGCAGCCTTTATATGCCGTGGGAACGCAAATGGACCACATCTGCCCCTGGCGGGGAACATTCCGCACCTCTTCCCTGATCAAGGCCCCCCAGCGGTATGTCCTTTCCAGCGAAGGGCATATCACGGGCATCATCAATCCCCATTCGGAAGGGTCAAGAAGGAAGTTCTGGGCCGGGGAAGTCGTCCAGCCGGAGAACCCGGATGACTGGCTGAGCCGTCAAGAAGAACGGCGCGGTTCCTGGTGGAGGGATTGGACGGACTGGCTGGTGCAGCGCGGCTCGACCATGCAAAAACCACCGACTATGGGATGCAGGAAATATCCTCCCCTCGGTAACGCTCCCGGGACATACGTCACAGAGAATTAGGAACGAGGAAGAAGAATGTGGAAAGATGGGCGCTGGTCTTTCCAGGTCATGGGTCGCAATATGTGGGCATGGGGACCGATTTATTCAAGGAATTTTGAGCCTTTCGGGATGTATTTTCCCGAACGAAGGATGTCACCGGCATAGACATTGCCAAAACCTGCCTGGAAGGCCCTCAAGATGCCCTGGATCAGACTATCCACACCCAGCTTGCCGTATCGACCTTTGAACTCGCCGCCTATGAGATCTTCAAAGCCCATATCGGCGGCGGCGCTCCGACGGTGACCGCCGGACACAGTCTCGGCGAATTCAGCGCCCTGTATGCGGCAGGTTCGCTGGGACTTGAAGAAACCATAACAATTGTCCAGGCAAGGTCCAGAAGGCACCAGGAGGCATTGCCCCCCCCGGCATCGGGGCGAGGGCCGCCATCCTGGGCCTGGATTACGAGGCCGTGGCAAAGGTCTGCGCGACATGTTCCCTCCCGGAAGAATCCCTCGATCTGGCCAACCTTAATGCCCCGAACCAGAATCAATCAATGACTTTGGGATGTTGTGGAATTTCATGAGTCTCCTTTTTGAAAAGGACCAGAAAGATTCAATGCCGTTAATATGTCTTTTGCCATTGGTAAACTGGTTCTTTCCATGGTGCACACGATCGTGCTTTTTGCAACCCAAGTCAACCAGGCCTGTATATCCACGCCAGACATCAGAATGAATAACGCTATCCGGTTCTACTCTTCCGCGGATAATGGCCTGCAGGGTCTTTCGGGTGCAGTCAGGAACAATCTCTGTGTAGACCTTGCTGCCTCGTTGAAGGATACCGAAGACGGGTGTTTTCCCATAAGCGCCCCGGCCACGTTTTCCTTTAATGTGTCTGGCTCCGAAGTAAGATTCATCAATTTCTATTTCTCCAACGAAGGGAGACGATTGTTCACAAAATTCAGCGGTTCGTTTTCTAAGCAAGTGCAAATATCGATTAACCGTGTTACGATTTAGCCTAGTCAAAAAAGCAATTTTATGAGCATCCAAATCAAGAGAAAACACCTGACAAATTCTCTAAATTTGGCCTCAGAAATTCTTGAACGCTTAATATACTTGTTCGTTATTGTCATGACTGGCTTTTTAGCACATTCGTCAGTGCTCTGCTAGTCTATACCTTTTAATTTATAATTGTGGATATTTCGGATCCTTACCATCCCCAAGAAGCGGGTTTCTATGTTCCCGAAACGGGGCGTTCAACAGAATCCGGGAAACCCGGGTATGTTCATGTCGACCTCGATTACCGGGGGTTGATTTACATCACCGACCGGGACATATCTTGGAACACACGGGAAGGAAATGATCTTTCAAAAGCATATTTTCTGGAGTTTTTAGGAAACCTTCAAGAGTGGAAGGGGAGAACGCCATGATTGACTTTGGAGAATTCGGAGAATTAATGAAAACCAGGCGATCCGTCCGCAAATTTCAGGACAAACCGGTGCCGGAGGATCTTTTGGTGAAGGCCATCGAACTGGCCGCCTGGGCGCCCAACGGGGGAAATTTCCAGCCCTGGAAATTCCTCATCATTACGAATAAAGACCTGATCCACAGAATGGGCGACGCCGTGAAAGCCAAGACGGAACTTATGGCCTCCTGGCCGGAGGCGGTCATTTGCGGGGACGCCTTGGAGCGATGGAAAAGAACTTCAGACTTCTTCCGGGGGGCGCCGGCCTGCATTGCCGTTCTCATGGGGCGATACACGAGCATCGCCGACCAGGTTCTGCAGGCGCGGGGAAAGATCGACTCGGCGGCGCGGGAGATCCGCTCTTACCGGCAAATGGGAAATTCAAGCCTCCAGAGCGTGGCTGCCGCCATGGCTTATCTCCTGCTTGTCTTTCATTACTTCGGTCTGGGAGCCACCTGGATGGCAGGCCCCCAGCAGGCCAAGAAGGAAATCGAGCAACTCCTAAGTGTGGCCGGCGAATGGGATTTCGTGAATTTGATCCCGGTGGGCTACCCGGCCGAGAGCCCGGCGACCACCGGACGCAAACCGGTCAGCGAAATCATCCGGTTTTTCCGGTAAAGCCCCTAAGCCGGCCAACCCGGAACAAAAAGGCTCTGTTGCCGCATGGCTGAATTTTCCGGAAATCCCCTCCAACCCGCCTGTCTGCTTGCACGGCACAGGCAGGTCGGCCGCTCCATCCATCTTGGATGACGTTTTGCAGATCCCCATCCATGACGATCACCTTTATGGGGATCCTCAATACTCATGGGACGATTACATCGAAGCATAACGCTTTGAGAATTTGAGGCATGCCGGAAAGGTTTGTCCGAATGGCTCTCAAAAATG
>JAZDOU010000217.1:0-9548 GCA_043798385.1 Pseudomonadota bacterium | reverse complement strand
AAACCGAACGAAAGGAGCAGGGCAATGAATTTTAGTAAAAGTTTTAAAGTGTTGGGATTGATGATCGCAGGGTTGGGTTTGTTGGGGTTCCTTATGGGTTGCGGAAGTGTCCTGCAGGAACAAAAGAAGGAATCTTCCTCGACGCCTATGGCCCCCCCGTTAGGAAAAAAGTTGGATCGGCCGGAGGGTCGCTATTATGATTTTGAGGATATTCAGATCCCTAATGAACTTAAAATGGATACTAAAAATTCCAAGGTCTTCCAGACCACCAACCTGGTAGCCGGGGTTCTGGTTTTTGATGCCTATGTGGAGGTAAAATCCCTGGTCAATTTTTTTAAAGACAGCATGACCCGGGACAACTGGCAGATAAAGGGAAATTTTAAGCTTCCTCCCAAGACGGTTTTGTTGTTTGAAAAGAGGAATAAACGCGGGGTCATTTTTATAGAAGAAAGCATGTTCAATACCCATGTTGAGATTTGGTTGATACCTACCCAGGATGGGCAATAGAAGAAATCCCGGATAAATTATCAGCTGGTCGTCCGGCAACTACCGAAAGAAATCATCCCTATGCCTTCGGTTCTTAAAGATCGACACATCCTGTTGGGAGTCAGTGGTGGGATAGCCGCCTATAAGGCCGTGGAACTGCTGCGCCGCCTCTCTGATGGAGAGGCCCGGGTGGCAGTGGCCATGACCCGGAATGCCCAGCGTTTCATCACCCCCTTGACCTTCCAGGCCCTGACTCCCCACGGTGTCTACACCGATCTCTTCGATTCCTATCGTCCCGGGGCCATGGATCATATCCAGTTGGCTGACTGGGCCGAATTGATTGTCCTGGCCCCGGCCACAGCCAATTTGATTGCCAAGGCGGCTCACGGTTTGGCGGACGACCTCTTGTCCACCTTCCTTTTAGCCTGTTCGGCTACCAAACTGGTTTGTCCGGCCATGAATGTGCGGATGTTTGAAAACCCGGTGGTCCAAACCAATTTAGAGTTGTTAAAAAGGCTCGGATATCACATCCTGGAACCCTCCGAGGGATTTTTGGCCTGTGGGCAGGAAGGGCGGGGGCGTTTGCCGGAAACGGAAGTCATTTTAGAAGCGATTCTCGGTCTCCTTTCGACTCAAGACCTGAAAGGGGAAGAGGTTTTGATAACAGCCGGCTGCACCTGGGAAGCCCTGGACCCGGTCCGGTTTATTTCCAATCCCTCTACCGGCAAGATGGGTTTTTCCTTAGCCCGGGTGGCCAAGAGGCGGGGGGCCCGGGTAACCCTGATCACCGGGCCGACCCACCTGGAAACGATTCCCGGCGTTTCAACTGTTCGAGTCACTTCGGCCCGGGAAATGGAAAAAGAGGTCTTAAAGGCCTTCCCTTCAGCGACTATCGTGGTTAAGGCTGCCGCCGTTTCCGATTATCGCCCCCGGGAGGCCCATCTTCAAAAGGTCAAGAAGCAGGAGGCGGATCTCCATTTAAACCTGGTCCGAAATCCGGATATACTCCAACGGCTGGGCAAAAAGAAGACCAATCAGTTCCTGGTCGGTTTTGCCGCTGAAACCGAAGACCTCATGAATAATGCCCTTAAAAAACTGAAAGATAAAAATTTAGATCTGATTGTGGCCAACCCGATAGGGAAACCCGAGGCCGGTTTTGGTTGGGATACCAACCAGGTCCTTTTTCTTTTTCCCGATGGGAAAACCAAGTCATTACCGGTGATGCTCAAAAATGATGTGGCCGGCCTCATTTTTGATACGATTGTAAAAAGAAGAGGCCCTGGAAATCGTGGTTCCTCACGTCCCTGAGCAAACGGATCTCAAGCAGATCGTAGGTCAGCTCAAAGAATTTCTTGAACTCCAAAAAGACCTGGGGCGGAAATTTTTGCCCTGGTCAAAAAACAACCCGGGTGTTTCGGCGGCCTTAAGTCCTCTCCCGGCGGATCGTATAGCTTCCCTGCCGGATCTATCTGAAGCCCTCAGCCTGTGCCGCCGATGCCCCTTATACAAGAATCGTCGTCAGGCTGTACCGGGTCAGGGTTCTTCCAGGGCTCGGCTGATGTTTTTTGGGGCCGGGCCGGGAAGGGAGGATGATCAACAAGGCATTCCTTTTGCCGGCCCTGACGGACAACTGTTGACCAAGATGATCCAGGCTATCCAATTGACCCGGGAAGAGGTCTATATCACGCATCTGGTCAAGTGCCGAACTCCGGGAGACCGCAGGCCCACTCAGACGGAGATTGATGCCTGCGGATTTTTTCTGAGTGAAGAGATTCGTCTGGTCGATCCGGGGATCCTGGTGGCCCTGGGAGACTGTGCGGCTCAGACCTTAAGCCGATCAAACTCCAAGATCGCGGACCTGCGAGGGCGCCGGCTGGATATCCGGGGCCGGAGTCTGATGGCGACCTTTCATCCGGCTTTTCTTTTGACCAATCCGGGGGCCAAAAGAGAGGCCTGGGAAGACTTGAAAAAGGTTCGGAGAGAATATGATGGATTGGAACCATAAATTGCGGATTGCGGATTGCGGATTGCGGAATATCCGAACAATCATCCAAACCAAACCGCCTATTGTGTTTCTTCTGACGGCCCTGTTTTTTTTGGTCCCTGTTTTGGTTATGCCATTGTCTGTCCGGGCCGCTGAAAACCCATCCATCTATGTCATTACCATTGCCGGGTCCATTAACCCTCCGGTGGCGGAGTTTATCAACCGGTCGCTGGCCAAGGCCGAAAAAGACCAGGCCGCGGCCCTGGTGATCCAATTGGATACCCCCGGCGGGCTGGATACTTCCATGAGGACCATTGTCCAGGGAATTTTGAATGCCCAAATTCCCGTGATTGTCTTTGTCTCTCCCAGCGGGGCCAGGGCGGCTTCAGCCGGGGTCATGATTGTCCTGGCGGCTGATCTGGCGGTGATGGCCCCGGGTACGAATATAGGGGCCGCCCATCCGGTCAACATAGGCGGCAAAGACATTGACAAGACGATGCTTCAAAAAACAGAAAAAGATATGGTGGCCTATGTCCGCAGCATTGCCGATCAACGCCGACGAAATGCCGACTGGGTGGAAAGTGCGGTTTTAAAAAGTGAATCCGTGACGGCCGAAAAGGCCCTGGAGCTTAAGGTGATTGATCTGACCGCCAAAGATCTGCCGGATCTGCTCCAAAAGGCCGATGGTCTGAAGATCACGACTTCCAAACAACCCAAAGTGATCCGGACTCAGGGTCTGACCGTGGTTCACCTCAAAGAGAATTTTCGGGATCGGATCCTGCGGACCATCAGCGACCCTAATCTGGCTTATATCTTGATGATGCTGGGCACGATGGGGATCTTTTTTGAATTAATTCATCCCGGCGGAATTTTCCCCGGGGTCATTGGAGCCATTTCCCTGATACTGGCCTTCTTTGCCTTACAGACTTTGCCGGTTAATTACGCCGGGGTTCTGTTAATCCTGCTGTCTCTGATTTTTTTTATAGCTGAGATCAAGGTGATCAGCCATGGTTTGTTGACGGTCGCCGGGATTGTTTCCTTAACTTTGGGTTCTCTGATGTTGTTCAAAACAGGGGAGGGGCAAATGGGGGTTTCTCTTCAGGTCTTGATAGCGACCGTTTTGGTTATCTCCGGATTTTTTATTGTGGTCATTTCCCTGGCGGTTCAAGCCCACCGTCGAAAACCTCAGACCGGGACTCAAGGGATCTTGAACGAAATCGGGCGCGTTCAACAGAGGATTACGCCTGATAATCCGGGTAAAGTCTTCGTCCATGGAGAAATCTGGAACGCCCGATCCGAGGGCATCATTGAACCCGGTGAGGTGGTCGAGGTGGTGGGTATCGAACACCTGCAATTAGTAGTGAAACGGAAACAATAGGAAATTGAGAGAGTCAGAAGGCAGATGACAGGGATATAACAAAACGTCTTGGTAGCGGCCTTCCG
Source organism: Pseudomonadota bacterium (assembly GCA_043798385.1). Classification (GTDB taxonomy): domain Bacteria; phylum Desulfobacterota; class RBG-13-43-22; order RBG-13-43-22; family RBG-13-43-22; genus RBG-13-43-22. Next base: position 5,635 of record JAZDOU010000217.1, on the reverse strand, counting down.
CAATTCGAAATTAAAAATTTCAGGAAAGGAGTTCATTATGTACACCCTGGCTGTAATTGTTGTCTTAGGGATCTTTTTTTTGAGCAGTGCCATTCGTATCTTGAACGAATACGAACGGGGGGTCGTTTTCCGTCTGGGACGGGTCCTGGGGGCCAAAGGACCGGGATTGATCATTTTGATACCGGTTATTGATAAGATGATTAAAGTGGATCTTCGGACGGTCACCATGGATGTGCCGGCTCAGGATGTCATTACCCGGGATAACGTCTCGGTGAAGGTGAATGCCGTGGTTTATTTTCGGGTTATGGATGCCGTCAAGGCCACCGTCGAGGTTCAGCAATACCTTTATGCTACTTCCCAATTAGCCCAGACCACCTTGCGCAGCGTCTGCGGTCAGGCCGAGTTGGACAAGATCCTCTCGGAACGGGAAAAGGTCAATACGGAAATACAGGAGATCCTGGACCTGCATACCGATCCCTGGGGGATCAAGGTCTCGGTCGTAGAAGTCAAACAGATCGACCTGCCCCAGGAGATGCAAAGGGCCATGGCTAAACAGGCCGAGGCCGAACGGGAACGAAGGGCCAAGGTCATCAATGCCGAGGGAGAATTCCAGGCCGCCGCCCGCATGGCCGATGCCGCTGCTATCATCGAGGCCCATCCTGTGGCCCTTCAATTACGCTATCTCCAGACCTTAAGGGAAGTGGCTTCGGAGAATAATTCCACTACCCTGTTCCCGATCCCCATCGATCTCTTCAAGCCCTTTTTAAAACTGGCCGAAATGGTGGAAACGAAGAAAGTCTGAGATAAAAATAAAGCTCGAAGCTCAAAGCTGAAAGCTCAAGGCTCAAAGCTCAAAGAAGAAAGTAGAACCTTTCAGCTTTGACGGCTTCAAAAAAAGTCGCTGAATCCCATTTTCGTCATTCCGGCAAAAGCCGGAATCCAGGATAAAAGAACCTGTTCCCGGTGCCTCTCCCGGACCACGATCCGGGATTCGCCGGGACGACGTCTGGACCCCGGTTTTCACCGGGGTGACGACTTTTTATGATGCCGTTAACTTTGAGCTTTCAGCTATAAGAATATTACTTAAAAACCAAAGGAGAAAGATAGGTATGGGTAAAAAAGAAAAGCCTGAAAAAAAACAAAAACCATTGGAAAAGATGACGGCCAAAGAATTACGTGAATTGGCCATGACCATTCCTGATATCGTCGGGGCTCATGGAATGAATAAGGAGGAGGTCCTTTCGGCCATAAAAACGGCCCGCGGGATTAAAGAGACCCCCGCTAAAAAAGGGGATCGCTCTATGCGTCAGTTGAAAGAAAAGGTCAAAGAGCTCCAGGGCAAGAAAGCGGAAGTCCGAGAGCAAGCCGATAAAAAGAATCTGGATCGATTAAGACGCCGGATCAGCCGCATGAAAAAGAAGACTCGCAGGGCGGCCTGATAAATAAAAGGTTCAAGGTTTACGGTGCCAGGTTCAAGGAAAAAATCTCAACCGTAGGCCGGGCACCGTAAACCGTAAACCGTTTTCATATGAAAATCCTCTCTATCCCTTATGGTCAGGAAAACCTGTCTCTGTCCATCCCGGCAGCCAACTGGGGTGAACTGCTTTCTCCCCGGGAAGCCCGCTCCATTCCCTTTGAGGAGGGCTTAAAAAAGGCCTTGAAGAATCCGGAGGATTCGCCCTCCCTGGGAGAATTTCTACAGGGCTGCCGGTCGTTATTGATCCTGGTCAATGATGAAACCCGCCCGACCCCGACCGGACGGGTCCTGGAATTCCTTTGGCCTGAAATTTCCACCTACCCCCTGAAAATCATGGTGGCTACCGGGATGCATAAAGAGAGCAGCGCAGAGGGCTGTCGCACCATTTTCGGTTCCCTTTGGCCGGAAGTCAAGGACCGGGTACGGTTTCATGACTGCCGGAAGGAAGGGGGGATGATCTTCCTGGGAGAGACCTCCCGGGGGACCCGGGTCCTGATCAATCAGGAGATTATGATGGCCGACCGTCTCTTGGTCATCGGCTCGGTGGAACCTCATTATTTTTCCGGCTATACCGGGGGCCGGAAGGCCATTTTACCGGGGGTGGCGGCCTATTCTTCCATTGTCGCCAATCACTCCCTGGCCATGGATGGGAATGCCCGACCCCTTCGATTGGAAGGCAACCCGGTCCATGAAGATCAGGAAGAGGCCCTGCATCTGCTGCCGGTCCCGCCTATCTTTTCCCTGATGCTCGTCCTGACCCCGGGGCACCAGTTGGCCGCCGCTTTCAGCGGATCTATTCAGGAAACCTTGCGGGTGGCTGCCCATAAGGCCGATGAAGTCTTCAGCCTTCCTTTTCAGGAAAAGGCCGATATTCTGATCAGCGTCGCTTTTCCTCCCCTGGATATCGATCTCTATCAGTCCCAGAAGCCCATTGAACACGGCAAGATGGCCTTGAAGGAGGACGGTATTCTGATTTTGGTGATGAAATGTCCTCATGGGCCCGGTCCGCTGGAATTTCAAAAATTGATGCTCCAGACCGGGGACCCGGCCAGAGCCCGGATGTTACTATATCAGCCTTACCGTCTGGGTTTTCACCGGATTACCCGCAACCTGACGTTTCTTCAGCAAGGCGGGCAGATCTGGGGGATAACCGACCTGGACCCGAAGTTTTTGTCTCAGACTTATATCCAACCGCTGCCTTCTTTGCAGGAGGCCCTGGATCTGGCCCTGGCCCAAAAAGGGCCGACGGCCAGGGTCCATGTCCTGCTCAATGCCGGTCTTTGCGTGCCCAGGCAATAACAGGAGGCGGCAGCGCAGACCGGATAAACCAGGGCCGGCCTTTCTTCATCTTAATCAAAAATTTTAGGAATGGATAGGGTTGATGAAGTCGTAAAAAGTCATCAAAGAGACGGCACAGTAAAAAGTCCCAGATGCAAGGCGCGCAAATCCTGAGGAGTGAGGCGTACTTACTGGTACGCCGCATCGACGAAGGATGCAGCGCAATCCCGCGATACGCGGGACAGGTGGACTTTTTACGAAGCCGTCAGGGTTGACAGGTCTTTTAATTGGTGCTATTATTTGTACTATTAAGAGACCATTAGGGAGGCTTTTATGCAATCAACTATAAAATATTCCGAAGATATAGTTCCCATTAGCGATCTAAAAGTTAATCCCGGTCGGATTGTCGGTCAGGTTGGCAAGACTCACCGACCGGTACTCCTGACTAACAGAGGACGGGGTGTTGCCGTGGTTCATTCGCTGAAAGATTACGAGACGGAAGAAGAGGAGCGGATGTTTCTGAAGGGTGTTGTCATGGGATTGATGGACCTGGAAGAGGGACGGGAAATAAATCTGGCGGACGTTAAGCGGCGTCTTGGATTGAGATAGCGGCAATGCCGCGAAACCCTTCAATCACCTTTGCCGCCTCAGCAGTCAATGATTTGGAGGTTATCCGCTCCTGGTATGCCGATCAGAAGGCCCCGGAGGTTGGTGAGCGATTAATCCTGGAAGTTATTTCTCAGGTGGAAAGGCTTATCCGTTTCCCCGAAAGCGGACGTATTGTGCCGGAATTTGGAATTACGAACCTACGGGAGGTCATCCATTCACCGTTTCGCATCGTTTATCGCTTTGACAGGAACCGGATTAGGATTGTTCGGGTTTGGCGCAGCGAAAGACAGCTCAAAATGCCTTATTACACTCACCGCCCACTCGTCACGCCAGAGACGTGATTCGTTCGAGTCGCTGAGAACGCCGAGATAGAAATTTTCATTTGCCCGTGAGGGGCAAGCAAATGAAAAAAGCTCTTTTTGCTTTCCGGCCTCTCACCGGAAAGCAAAAAATGTTCTTCTCTGCGCCCTCTGGGTCTCTGCGGTGAAAGCAATCTATTATCTGCTCCTCTTAATAACTATGTGGAATGTCACCCATTTGATATTCTAATTTTCTATAGTGCAAAGAGTGAGTTTGATCCCGCCTTTCACTTCAATCCTTCCGGCATCGCCAATTTTTTTGGGGATGACCCTGAAAATTTCCTTGACATATTTGAAAAAACTGCATACTATCTTCACAATCTCGTAAAAGGCAAACCCTTCGCAAGGGGGGGACGCAAAGATACAGACCCTAAAGGGGTGGCTGATCTGCCGGAGAAAAAGATACAGGATTGTTTCTTCAGCCCACTCTTAAGGTGGGCTTTTTTTTTGCACTGGTGGCGGACTATAAACTCTGTAGAAATGGTATTAAACCGCCAGGCCCCGCCTTTGGGAGCGTGGCAGCACGAAGGATGAAAATATCTTTCGACGAACACCGAACGTTATTTGCCTACTAATGCTTTTGGATGTCATTCCGGCGAAAGCCGGAATCCAGGTTAAGAAAGCACTAATAATTCTGGATGCCGGATCAAGTCCGGCATGACGAAGAACAAACATCCCCAAAGATAAGGTCGGGGTTATTTACGTACTAAGGCCGCAAAAATGAATTTTCCTGCCTGATCCGGTGTTGCGGTTAAATCAACAGGAGAGATAGCAGTGGATGAAAGAGATAATGAGGCCCGCCGGAAGGTTGCCGGTTTTCTGAGGGATATAGAAACTCAATTAAATACCTCCCTGGCCCTGGATGAAGGTGGGATGTGTACCATGGAATTCGAGCAGGGATTGCGGGTGATCCTGGCGGTGCCGGAAGGTACGAAATTTTTTTCCCTGCAGGCCGTTCTGATCGAAGCGCCGCGGGATGTCTCCCTGCCATTGATGGCGGAGGCCTTGCGGTTGAACCTGCGGTTCTCCGAGACCCGCGGCGGATCGATAGGCTGGTATGATATTGAAGAGGTTTTGGTTTTTCGTTACTGGCATCCGATCGAATCCTGCGACGGATTGCTGTTCGGCAACATCCTGGCCAATTTTATCCTGGCCGCTTACCAATTGAATAACCGCCTGCTGCAGGTCGCCGAAACCATGCTCGGCACTAAGGCTGCCTTTCCCTTTATGGAGAAACACCTGCAGGCGGATGACGTAAGGAGGTAATCATGGGGAGTCCTTCTATTGAGTATAAATAACTCCACAAATTCGGCTAACCCTTATATCAAGGTATTTGGTCACATTTTATCAAGGGCATTAATACTCCCGTTGTGGGAGTCATGGACCTGGTTAAAATCAGTCTGTAAATTTCCCTATCGCCAACCGGACATGACCCTTATCGTCGCCGATGATAACTACCAAGAGGGTATTGATGATGTTGCCAGGCAGGAACACACCCACGTTTCCCCAGAAGCCGTTGCTAAACGCTGGGGCAAGCCAAAAAGAATAATGAAACTGGACCGCCAGGAGGCGGGAACGATCCTTCAATACGTTTCTCCTTCCGAAGATTCAGGTTGGGAAAGTCTGAAAGGATTAGAATATTCAATTAGAAAAGATGATCAGTCTCTGCTCACACCGAAGAATGTTAAAATTATTTTAACAATATTAGAAAAGAATCCGGAAAATAAGCCTTCACCTTCAGTAGGAAATATGGAAGAATTCAGTATGGACCGGCCTCAGTCCATCAAGATAACGTTAACAGCCGATGAGACAAGTGACGATACCCAAAAATTCGAAAATGAAATCAATCTTGATTACAGCATGTGCATGGATATCATGAAAATTTTAAAGATATTGAAAACAAATTTTATTC
>JAZDOU010000163.1:0-2327 GCA_043798385.1 Pseudomonadota bacterium | reverse complement strand
GGAACCAGTTTGGAATCGGTCTCATAATCATCCTGACTGTAACGGTCGCTGCTCCCCTGTCGCATGGCCTCGATGGATCCCATGCCGCGATAGACCTTATAGGTCCGTCCTTGATAGAGGATGGTTTCACCGGGGCTCTCTTCGGTTCCGGCGAAAAGGCTGCCGATCATAACTGTATCGGCCCCGGCGGCCAGGGCCTTGGTGATATCTCCGGAGAACTTGATCCCGCCATCGGCAATCAGGGGGATCTTGAATTTTTTGGCCACCCGGGCACAATCCATAATGGCGGTAATCTGCGGGACCCCCACTCCGGCCACGATCCGGGTTGTGCAGATAGAGCCCGGTCCAATGCCGATCTTTATCCCATCGGCCCCGGCCTTGATCAGGGCCTCGGTCCCTTCCGCGGTGCCCACATTGCCGGCCACAACCTGGAGTTCGGGGTATTTTTTCTTGGTCTCCTGGACCGCTTCGATTACATTCCTGGAATGCCCATGGGCGACATCAAAGACAATGACATCCACTTCCGCCTTTCGCAAGGCCTCGATCTGCTCCCAGCGATTGGTCCCCACACCCACGGCGGCCCCCACCCGCAATCGGCCGAAACCGTCCTTTGAGGCCAGGGGGAATTTCTTGACTTTTTCAATGTCTTTAATGGTGATCAGGCCTTTTAAATTCCCTCGATGATCCACCACCAATAATTTTTCAATTCGATTTTTGTGGAGCAGGGCCTTGGAGGCCTCCAGTGTAATCCCCACCTTGGCCGTAACCAGGTTATCCTTGGTCATGACCTCGGAAACCTTTTTCTGGAGATTGGTTTCAAAACGCAGGTCCCGATTGGTGACGATCCCGACCAGTTTGGTCCCCTTGACAATCGGTACCCCGGATATATGGTATCTTTCCATGACCGATAGAACTTCGTGGACCTTTTGTTCCGGATGCATGGTTATCGGATCCACAATCATCCCGCTTTCCGATTTTTTGACCTTTTCCACTTCAGTGGCCTGGATTTTGACGTCCATATTTTTATGGATAATGCCGATCCCCCCTTGACGGGCCATACTGATAGCGGTCTGAGATTCGGTGACCGTATCCATGGCCGCACTGACAACGGGGATATGCAAAAGAATGGACTGGGTCAGGCTCGTCTGGACACTGACCTCTTTAGGTATGACCATAGAATAGGCCGGCTCAAGCAAAAGATCATCAAAGGTCAATCCGTCCCGGATAGAACTTCCCGCAGGTGCCATGATAAATAAACTCCTTTCCCGAAAACAGGTTCAAAATTCAAGGCTCAAGGCCCAAGGCTCAAGGCTCAAGGCCCAAGGCTCAAGGTATAAGGTTTATGGTTTATGGGTTATGGGTTAAGGTTTTCCTCTTTGTTTTATGTCTTTCGCCTTAAACCTTAAACCGTAAACCTTGAACCTTTTTTTAAAGAATCAGCCCCTCCAACAACCCGGCATCGCTGACCAGAAGGGTATCTTGTGAAAAATGATCCATAATCTCTAAAACCAGGAGAATCCCGGCCCCGATGATATCCGCCCGGCCTGCTTCCAGGCCCGGCAATTTCGCCCGTTGGTCAAAAGGCAGGGAGAAAATTTCTCCGGATAGTCGAATGAGATCATCCTTGGCCAGGACCGTCCCATTAATCCGGTCCGGGTCATAATCGGATAATCCTTTAACCATAGCGGCCAAAGTGGTCACTGTCCCGGCCGTCCCGATTAAATTATTTATACTATCATTTTTTGGTAAAATTTTCTTTAAAATTGTTCGGCAATGCCTTTTAAGGGATTCCGATTCCTTTGGTCCGGGTGGATCGGACCGCAGGAACTGTTCCGTCAGCCCCACCACCCCGAGAGACAGACTCATCCGGTCAACTATCCGGCCGGCGCTCATAAAAACAAATTCGGTACTCCCCCCGCCCAGGTCAAAAATAACGGTTTCCCCTTGACCTGAAGGAAATAAGGAAAGGACCCCCTTGGCCATCAGTCGGGCCTCTTCCTGCCCGGAGAGTATTTCAACCCTTATACGGGTTTCCTTGGCAATCCTTTCTAAAAAAACCTCACTATTTTCGGCCTCCCGCAAAACCCCTGTCCCGGCCGCCCGGACTTGGGTCACCCCTTCCCGGTCGGCCCTATCTTTAAACCGTTTTAAGACCCTTAAGGCCTTTTCCATGGCTTTTGGAGCCAGGAGACGCCCCGGGAAAAAACTTCTTCCCAAACGAACAATCTCCCGATCCCGAAAGATGGGCTGAAATCCCTGGGCTGTTTTTTCGACGATTAGTAGTCGTAAGGTGTTGGAACCGATGTCAATAGAGGCAATTTTTTCCA
>JAZDOU010000139.1:0-10554 GCA_043798385.1 Pseudomonadota bacterium | reverse complement strand
CTTGACCCTCTTGCCGGCCTCTTTTATACTCCCTTCAGCCACAATCAGAATTGACGGCTTCGTAAAAAGTCCGGATGCTGCGTTGCGCTTCATTCTTCCCCGGCTTTCACCGGGGCAGGCTTATTGCGGCGTACTTCACTGGACGCCTCATTCCTCAGGTCCTCTTTCGCATCCTGGGGATGCTGGGTCGCCATCCTTTCAGGATGGTTCCCGGTCTGCGCGCCTTGCCGCCGGTCGGCCGTTCGACTTTGTCGAACTAAAAGAAGGCATCCATTCGGACGCCGTATGCCGACCTATTAAAAGGCCTCCTTGGAGGCTGGCAGGAACGTTTTCCAAAGCCGTCCAGATTTTGACTTTTTACGAATTCATCAGAATTAGATCGATAAATGTTTTGAATACAACCAACCAGTAAAAGCCGGTCTATAACGTATGCACGAAATGGGGATCGCCCAGAGCATTTTGGATATTGTGGAACAGGAGATGGCCCGTCACGGGGTAACCAAGGTCAGTACCATTCGTCTGGTAGTGGGAGAGTTTACGGCGGTGGTTCCCCAGAGTCTAACCTTCTGTTTTGAGGTGATCACCAAAGACACCCCCATGGAAGGGGTAAGGCTGGAGATGGAGCCAGTGCCTCTCACCGGCCGGTGCGGCGGATGCGGGGAGGAATTCGAAATTAAGGAGTATCGCTTTGTCTGCCCCAAGTGCGATTCCAAAGAGATAGAAACGATCGGCGGCAAAGAGTTATATGTTAAAGAGATTGAGGCGGAGTGATCCTCGAAGTTGCATAAAAATTGATCGATAAAGTAAATGTTATTTGTTAAGACAATATATTATGATGATTTTGCATAAATCTAAACATCACTCCAGGTGAAGTTTGGATTAAGGAAAATATCGATCAATTTTTACCCTCCGGGAAAGTCTGGGAGGTCCCGCCCAAGGCGGGACTTCACCCTGGACGCCTCGGATCTGCAGCCTCCGAAACTTTTGCAACATCGAGGAAGGCCTGGCGGGTTTCACGTTAAACCCTGGAATCCTGTTTTCGAACTAAGCCGTCATGCCCGTCCGAGGCGGGCGCCGACCCGGCATGAAATTTGATTTCTACGAACATTGAACATTGAACCTTGAACGGTATTTTCGTACTTAACCAGCCTGAACAATCAACCAAAGGAAAATGTATCATGAAAGTCCCTGTTATCAGAAACGTCCTGGAGGCCAACGAACAATTGGCCGAAAAAAATAAAAACCTTTTTAAAGATCACGGGCTGTTGGTCCTTAATCTGATGAGTTCACCGGGGGCTGGAAAGACCACCCTGCTGGAACGGACCATAGAGGCCTTGAAAGACAAGATTCGCATCGGGGTTATCGAAGGAGATATCCAATCCACTTATGATGCCGAGCGGATCGCCCAGAAAGGGGTTATGGCCGTCCAGATCAATACCGGCGGGGCCTGTCATCTGGACAGCCGGATGATTCAGGAGGCCCTTAAAGAGTTTGACCTCTCCACCCTGGATCTTCTGGTGGTGGAAAACGTCGGCAACCTGGTCTGTCCGGCTGAATTTGATGTCGGGGAAGACTATAAGGTCATGATCCTGAGCGTGACCGAGGGGGATGACAAACCCCTCAAGTATCCCCTGATGTTTGCCAAGTCGAGTGTCTTGTTGGTCAATAAAGTGGATCTGCTGCCCTACATCAATACCAGCGTCGAACAAATCCGCACCATCTCTTTAGATATCAATCCCAAACTGGACATCTTCGAAATCTCCTGTCAGAATCGGACCGGTCTGGAACCCTGGTTTGATTGGATCCTCCAAAGGGTCCCCAACTATAAAAAAGAATGAAGACCAGACTCCATGTCTCCATCCAGGGAATCGTGCAGGGGGTTGGGTTTCGTCCTTATGTCTTTCAGCAGGCCAAGGCCAGAAATTTAACCGGGTATGTCACCAATACCTCCCAGGGGGTGGAACTGGAGGTTGAGGGAGAGGCCGGAGTTATTGATGATTTTTTGCAGGCCCTCCAAAACCAGCCTCCTCCTTTAGCCCGCATTACCAACCTCCAAGTGGAGGCACTTCCCTTAGCCCATGAGGCCGAATTCATTATCGGCCGGAGTATCGTCCAGAAAAAACGATCGGCCTTGATCTCTCCGGATACGGCCACCTGTGCGGATTGTTTAAAAGAACTCCACGACCCTTCGGACCGACGTTTTAACTATCCCTTTATCAACTGCACCAACTGCGGACCCCGCTACACCCTCATCAAAGACATCCCGTATGACCGCCACAAGACTACCATGGATGTCTTTACCATGTGTGCCGACTGTCTGGAGGAATACCATTCTCCTTTGAGCCGGCGGTTTCACGCCCAGCCCAATGCCTGCTGGAAATGCGGTCCCCAACTTTTTTTACACGATGCCCGGGGCCGGTTCCTGGACTTCCTTGAACCGATCCGGGAAACAGCCCGGCTGCTCAAAGAAGGTTGGATCGTGGCCATAAAGGGCTTAGGGGGCTTTCATCTGGCCGTTGATGCCACCCGGGAAGAGGCGGTCCGGCGTTTAAGGACCCGAAAGCATCGGGAGGAAAAACCCCTGGCCCTGATGTCCGGAGACCTGGAACAACTCTCCACCTATGCCTGGGCAGGGGAGGAAGAAAAGGTGCTGCTGTTATCAAAAGAGCGTCCTATCGTCCTGCTGCCCAAAAAATTCCCCCATCCCATCGCCCCTTCAGTCGCCCCGAACAACCACTATTTTGGGGTTATGCTGCCTTATACCCCTCTTCATCATCTTCTCCTGGATCAGGGATTTTTGGCCCTGGTCATGACCAGCGGGAATATCTCGGAAGAACCGATCTGCCGGGATAATGAAGAGGCCTTCGGGCGTTTAGAGGGGATTGCCGATTATTTTCTGGTCCACAATAGAGCGATCTATCTGCGCAGCGACGATTCCATCGTTCAGAGGGTTTCGGGTCGAACCCGTCAGATGAGGCGTTCCCGGGGTTTTGTTCCGGTGCCGATCTTCCTGGCAGAACCGGTTTCCCCCATTTTGGCCTGCGGGGCGGAACTCAAAAATACCGTCTGTCTGACCAAGGATAATCGGGCCTTTTTAAGCCAGCATATCGGGGACCTGGAAAATCTGGAGACCTTGAATTTTTTTAAACTGACTATCAGCCACTTAAAACAGATCCTTCAAGTCGAGCCGGAGATCATAGCCTATGACCTGCATCCTGATTACCTGAGTACCCGGTATGCCCTGGAACAAACGGGTCTGCGCCTGATCGGTGTCCAGCATCACTTCGCCCATCTGGTGAGCTGTATGGCCGAACACGGTTTGAATGAGCCGGTGATCGGTCTTTCCCTGGACGGCAGCGGCTACGGCCTCGATGGCCGGATCTGGGGCGGAGAGGTCCTGGTGGGGGATTTGTCTTCCTTCGAGCGGAAGGGGCATTTCGCCTATCTGCCCATGCCGGGCGGGGCCAGGGCCATCAAAGAACCCTGGCGCATGGCCGTCAGTTATTTATACCTGGCCTATGGGGAAGGCCTCTGGGAACAGTCCTTGCCTTTTCTGCAGCAACAGGACCAACAAAAAATAGCAACCATCCTGAAGATGATTCGGCAGGGGATTAATTGTCCCCTCACTTCCAGTTGTGGAAGATTGTTTGACGGCGTGGCGGCCTTGATCGGCCTGAGGGAAACAGTAGCCTTTGAAGGTCAGGCGGCCATGGAATTGGAGATGATTCAAGGAAGCCAAGAGGCCACCCCCTACCCCTGGGAGATAGTCAAAGAAAACGGGGTCTATTTAATCCAGCCCCAGGCCATTATTCGTGGAGTGGTCGAGGATATCCGGAAAGGGTTCCCCAACGAAAAGATCAGCCGCCGGTTCCATTTGACCCTGCAGGAGGTCCTGACTCAGGCCTGTCTGGCCCTTCGTGATGAATCAGGTCTGGAAAAGGTTGTCTTAAGCGGTGGGGTTTTTCAAAACAGGTCCCTCCTGGCCGGCTTGGAAGGACACCTTCTTTTTCAGGGGTTTACGGTCTATAGTCAATCCCTGGTTCCCAGCAATGACGGCGGGATTGCCCTGGGCCAGGCCGTGGCGGCCCACTATAGGAGTAGAAAAGAGGTGACATGATCGCTTCTCTCCATCCCTGCATAAGCAAAGATATTAATATCCTTTGTGCCGGTCGTCTTCTCACCGAGCGGGAAAGAAACCGGCTCAAAAAGGCCCGGGCGGTTATCGTTCCTCAAGGGGTAACGGCTGAGGTCTATAGGGACTGCCGTCGCCTGGTGCCTCAAGTCTTCCCGAATTATGACCTCAGGTTTCCCCTGGAAGGAAAAGTAGGCGACAATCTGCTTTTTCAATATCATCAGGTTCCCCATCCCAAAACCATTATCCTGGAGAGCCAAAAGGCCTTGTTTGAAACCTATCCCGATCTGGATGTCTTGCCAACCCTTTTGTCGGGCTACCCGCTGGTCTTAAAGGCCGACAGCGGAGGGGAAGGGGCCCTGGTTTTCCTGGTCCACTCCAAACAGGAACTGATCAAAGCCTTAGACTGGTTACCCCGGAGGGGCCATTCTTCCGAAGGCTTTGTCCTGCAGGAACGGATTGATCATGGCGGAAAGGACCTGCGGGTGGTGGTTCTTTTTGATACCCTTTATGCCTATTGGCGGGTGCAACCCAATCCGGAACTTTTTTTGACCAATCAGAGCCAGGGGGCCCGGATCGTTTACGAAGGAGACTTGTCGTTAAAACAGCAGGGCATTGAAGCCGTCAAGGCCTTTTGTGCCTCAACCGGGATCAACCTGGCGGGTTTTGATTTATTATTCGACCGAAAAGGCAACTCTTCTATTCCCTTATTTCTGGAAATCAATTATTATTTTGGCAGAAAAGGACTCGGGGGATCGCTGCGATTTTATGAGTTGCTTAATCAGGCGGTAGATCGCTGGCTGAAAGGGTTATCAAGAGAAGACCTATCTAAGCCTATTGGAAATGATGCTGGATGCTGGATTAAACTGCCGATACTGGATACTGGATACTTGATGAATAATGGCAGTGAATAGTGAACAGTATTTAGTGAACAGTAAGAGGCAGATGATCTCGTGACTTAAGAATAAAATTCTACTCAAAATGGAAAGAATTTATTGAAGAACAAGCCGTTGACCCGGACCAACCAAGGTATTTAAAACGTTTCGAATATCCAATTTTGGTTCCGGCTGGTCCGGGTTGGGATCTTAGAAACGTTAGAGATAAATTCTCAGAATGGCAATTTAAGGATTTATGAAGCATCTGAGTGAATACAGGGATAAAGACCTGGCCCAAAACCTGATTGCCGCTATCCGGGCCCGGTCTAAAAAGCCGGTCCGTTTGATGGAGGTCTGCGGGACCCATACGGTGGCTATTTTTCGTCATGGCATTCGCCAGGTGCTCCCGGAAACCATTCAACTCATCTCAGGCCCGGGGTGTCCGGTATGTGTAACGGCAACGGAAGAAATAGACCGGGCCGTTAAGCTGGCCAGGATTCCCGACGTTATGGTGACCACCTTTGGGGACCTGATCCGGGTCCCCGGGTCCCATTCCTCTTTGCAACGGGAAAGGGCCGGGGGCGCCGATGTGCGTATGGTTTATTCCACCTTTGATGCCTTGCAACTGGCTCAGGAAAACCCCGACAAAAAGGTGGTCTTCCTGGCCATCGGCTTTGAGACCACGGCGCCGACCATTGCCGCGGCCGTCCTGGAATCTCAGCGGCTGGGATTGGAAAATTTTTTTATTTTATCTGCCCACAAACTCCTGCCCCCGGCCCTGGAGGCCTTACTAAGCTCCGGGAAGCTGGCCATACAAGGCTTTATCTATCCCGGCCATGTCACCACCATTATCGGCACCGCCGCCTATGAGCAGGTCGCCCGAACCTATCGGGTTCCCGGCGTGGTCTGCGGGTTTGAACCGGTGGACATCCTGGAAACCATTCTCCGGCTGGTCGAGCAGATCGAACAGGGCCGGGCCCGGGTTGAGATTCAATATAAACGAGCCGTCAACGCTGAGGGGAATCCCAAGGCCCTGGCTATTCTCCGCCAGGTCTTTGTCCCCTGTGATGCCCCCTGGCGGGGTTTGGGGCTTATCCCCGGAAGCGGATTGACCTTACGTCCGGAGTTTAGAGCCCTGGCCGCCGAAGATCATTTTGATCTTCAAGTCCCCCCGGCCCAGGACCATCCGGGCTGCGCCTGCGGGGAGGTTTTGCTCGGGACCAAGACCCCTCCGGATTGCCGACTGTTTCGAACCGTCTGCCGGCCGGACAGTCCTCTCGGGCCCTGCATGGTATCCACCGAAGGCACTTGTGCGGCTTACTATAAATATCAGGAGTAAAGTGCTTTCAAAAATGCGGAGAAATTTTTTTAGCTCGTGTGATTTTGAATGGACCAATTAGAAAAATCAAAACCTCCTCATTACCTGGGTCACAGAAAACGCCTTCGGGATCGATTCCTGAAAACTGGATTGGAAGGTTTTGCCGAACATAAAGTAGTTGAGCTTTTGCTTACCTGGGCTATCCCACGAAAAGACATCAAAGAACCCGCCAAAGACCTGTTGACCCGATTCAACGGTCTGCTAAGAGAGTGATCTTAAATACTAAAGTAATTCTAATAAGTTAATTGTAGGATGGGGTGTTTTTGGCCAAGCCTAAGTCGAAATTAGTATAATAATTATTAACCCTAAAGGTTAATTTATATTGACAAGAAGCAGGGATGATGATAATTTTTTTTAATAACAAGAAAGACAAAAAGCTGTTTGAGAGCAATAAAGAATTAAGAAAAAAATTCGGTAAAGAGCAGGCAGAAAAGATCATGTTACGCTTGACTCAATTGGAGTCAGCCGAAAATCTGGAAGCCTTGCGGTCCCTTTCTCAAATCAGGGCCCACGAACTATCCGGAAATCGTAAAGGCCAGATCTCTCTTGATCTCAAACAACCCTATCGTTTTTTAATTGTTCCTGATCACAAAGAAATTTCTCGAAAAGAGGATGGGGGATTGGACTGGAAAAACATCAAAACCATTATGATTTTAGGGGTGGAGGATACTCATGCCTAATAATACGTCTTTCCGGCCCGATTACGCCATTCCGCCTGGTGTCACCCTCTTGGAAACCCTGGATGCTATCGGAATGACTCAGGCGGAGTTAGCGGATCGTATGGGCCGGCCCAAAAAAACCATTAATGAGATTATCGCGGGGAAAGCGGCCATCATTCCGGAAACCGCTTTGCAATTGGAACGGGTACTGGGAACTCCGGCCTCTTTTTGGAACAATCTGGAGCGAAATTATCAGGAGGCCCGGGCTCGGATTCAGGAAGAAAACCGGCTTGGTGCCGAGGTCTCCTGGATTAATAACTTTCCCATTAAAAAAATGGTTAAAAATGGATGGTTGCCCAAAGAAGAATCAGCGATAAAACAGTTGAGGACCCTGTTAAATTATTTCGGTGTGGCCGGGGTAAAGGAATGGGAATCGGTCTGGGATCACAAACACCCGCAGGCGATTTATAGGAAGTCGTCGGCCTTCCAAAAAAACCCGGCGGCAGTAGCGGCCTGGCTTCGAAAGGGTGAGATTGAAGCCAGGAAGATCATTTGTTCCCCTTATCAGCTATCCACTTTCAAGTCGGTTTTGTTGGAAATCAGGAAGTTGACCGTTGAACCTCCGGAAATTTTTGTCCCGGAAATAGTCAGAAAGTGTGCTTCTACCGGAGTCGCCGTTATTTTTACTCCGGAAGTTCCCGGAACACGAGTCTATGGGGCAACAAGATGGGTAACTTCTTCTAAGGCGTTAATCCAGCTTAGTCTGAGGGGGAAAACGGACGATCACCTTTGGTTTACCTTTTTTCATGAAGCCGGTCATATAATCTTGCATGGGAAAAAGGAGGTTTTTATCGAGGCCCTGGATGGAAAAGAAACCTCGACCGAAAGGGAGGCCAGAGAAAAAAAGGCCGATCATTTCGCCCAGGATTTTTTAATCCCACCCAAAGAAGTTACTGTTTTCAAAGGGATGGAGAAAATTACTTTTGAAAGAATTAATAGTCTCGCCAGACAGTTGGGAATAGCCCCTGGAATTATAGTGGGAAGGCTGCAACATGACGGCCTTGTTCCATATTCATTTGGAAATAATCTTAAAAAGAAATTCCAATTTAATAAATAGCCATTACCCTTAGGGGGGATGGTAGGGATCTATTATGGCGCGGATAGCTAACACTCAAAAAGGAATCTGTAATGGCCTGGGATAACATTTTACTGGATCACGGCAGCGGAGGGCGGGCCTCCCACGAATTGATTGAAACCTTTTTTATTCCTCGATTTCAAAACGCCCTCTTGAATGACCTGAACGACAGCGCGGTCTTTGAACTGGAAGGCGCCCGGTTGGCCTTTACCACCGACAGCTATGTGGTGGACCCCATTTTTTTCCCCGGGGGAGACATTGGTTCCCTGGCCGTGTGCGGCACGGTCAATGACCTGGCCATGAGGGGGGCCCGCCCTTATTATTTGAGTGTCGGCTTTATTATTGAGGAAGGATTTCCTTTCAAGGACCTGGAGCAGATCCTTCTTTCCATGGAAAGTGCGGGCCGGGAGGCCGGGATTCAAATCGTTACCGGGGACACCAAGGTCGTCCCCAAAGGCATGGCCGATAAGATCTTCATCAACACCTCCGGTATCGGCCTGGTTCCCAAAGAGGTGAATATCGCCGGGCAGAATGCCCGGCCCGGAGATGCCGTTTTACTCAGCGGGACCTTGGGGGATCACGGTCTGACCATCCTTTCCAAGCGGGAAGGCCTGTCTTTTGACTCTCCTTTAAAGAGCGATGTGGCCCCTTTAAATCACCTGGTCCAGGAGATGTTGCAGACCGGTTCCCCAATCCACGTCCTGCGTGATCCCACCCGGGGAGGCCTGGCGACTACCCTGAATGAAATCGCCCAACAGTCTCAGGTCGGCATCGAGCTTCGGGAAGAGTCCATTCCTGTCCGGGGCAGTGTTCTGGCCGCCTGCGAACTCTTGGGACTGGACCCTTTTTACATGGCCAATGAAGGAAAACTCCTGGCCATTCTCCCGGCCTCCCAAGCCGAGGCCGTTTTGGCCGCTATGAAAAATAATCCCTATGGCCGGGAGGCCGCCCTGATCGGAGAAGTCAAGGCTGAAAATCCGGGCAAGGTGGTCATGAAAACCGTCATCGGGGGCAAACGCCTGATGGATATGCTGGCCGGGGAACAACTCCCCCGGATTTGTTGATCACATTTTAAGATGGGTGGTTGGATGAGTGAATCAGTAACACCGGGACTCAGGCGCCGTATTGTTCTGGTGCATCCAAGAGGCTCAAACTGGCTTAAAGGGTCCAAAGATGTGGTGGCCTCAGCCAACCGTATGATCCCTCATGGCCTTTTGTCCATAGCCGCCTGGCTGGAAAAAGAAGGTCATGAGGTCTTTGTTCATGACTGTCTGGGTCCTCAGGCCCCATCGGATTTTAAGACCAACATTGATGAAATCTTGAGTTATAAGCCTGAGTTGGTCGGATTTTCCGCCACCACATCCTCTTTTCCGGATTCAGCCGATATGGCCGCCGCACTCAAACAAGTCGTTCCAGCGCCGCTGACGGTTTGCGGAGGGGTACACAGTTCCGCTTTGGGACCGGCGCTTTTAAAAGATTATCCGGCTTTTGATTATATGGTGATGGGCGAGGGAGAAATGACCCTGGCTGAACTGGCCTCGGGTGTCGATCCCGCCCAGGTCAGGGGGATCGTCCGGCGCCTGGGCGATACAGTCATTGAAAACGGGCCGCGCTCACCTATAGAAGATCTGGACAGACTTCCTTTTCCGGCTTATGAAAAACTCAAGGGCTTTCCAAAAGGGTATAACCTCCCTTTGTTCAGTTACGCTCAATTTCCGGGAACGTCTATGGTCACCAGCCGCGGCTGTCTGTTCCAGTGTTCTTACTGCGACCGTTCCGTCTATAAGAAGGGGTTCCGCTATAACTCGGCTGACTATATTTATGACCATTTTAATTATTTGAATCAGAAATTCGGCGTCCGTCATGTGAATATTTATGACGACTTGTTCACCACTGATGAAAAGCGGATTGTTGAATTATGCGATAGGCTCAGAAAACATCCCATTGATATTCAGTTTAACTGCGCGGTGCGTGTGGGCTATGCCCCGGATAGGCTTTTAAAGATGCTGAAGGAAGCCGGCTGTCTGATGGTCTCACTGGGCATCGAATCTGCCGACCCGGATATGCTGGTGAAACACAAAGCGGGTGTGACCGTGGAAAAAGTGAGGGATACCGTTGCCCGCATTCAGGCAGCCGGGTTAAGGGCCAAGGGCTTATTCATGATGGGGCTTCCCGGGGAGACTGAAGAGTCTATTCGCCTGACCAGCGATTTTGTAATGTCCCTGGGCCTGGATGATATGAATATGTCTAAATTTACCCCCTTCCCCGGCGCGCCCTTGTGGAAAACGATCAGAGACGAGGGCGACTTTGAAGAAGATTGGGGCCAGATGAATTGTCTCAATTTCGTCTTTATCCCCAAGACAATCGGTTCAAAA
>JAZDOU010000107.1:0-37653 GCA_043798385.1 Pseudomonadota bacterium | reverse complement strand
GAATAAGGAAAAAGGGCTCTGGTCCGGCCAGGGATAGTAGTCTTTCAAATAGGTAAACGCCTTAGGCAGGGCAATGGTCCTTCTTCCCCTTCCCTGGTGAAAGTCTTTGATGATCACCTCAACTTCCGGCAGGTGCTTTTTCACCGACGCCTTTAAATAGGCCAGGCCGAGGGGCTGGAGCCTTAGGGCGGTCTCATAGAAATCCTGGATGGGCGGTTGGATGAGAAGAAGTTTCATGGTTAAAATTTCTTGAATGTTTACCCGGAAAAGGATTATATTATAGCAAACGCAATAAAATCTAACCAAACCTATTTGAAATTTGGGTATCTGGGGGTCTTGTTTTTGGAGTTGTCCACCCATAGCCATGAGCTTCTTTGCCGGGCCAAAATCTGAACTTGGTTCAAAAGCAGGCCTTCACCCAAGCTGGAAATAATCTCTGGTGAATGCCCTGCCTCGAATCAAACTTAGCCATTCTGGCCGGATTGGATACTCTTAACTCCCCTTTGGACAACTCCAAAAACAAGACCCCCAGACACCCAAATTTCAAATCGATTTGGTTAGATTTTTGCTTTTCCTTAAACCGTACCCCTTGGACCTTGAACCTTAAACCGTTATTTTCGAATTAAACCTCCCAATTAACCTTCCCCTGCCCTACTCGCGCTTGATTTTCTTTTCCGGGATTTACGAGGTCTTCCTGGATATCGGAGGCGGTAAATAGTCCGGTCGGACATGGCTCAGGGCATGATAGATATTGCCCCTGATTTTCCTGTTCCGGGCGTAAAAGGCCGATAAAAAGGCCTTGATCTCTTTCCGGGAAGAATTTCGGGCACTAGGACAGGGATTCACTATGTCCGGCAGACCCCTTCGTTGGGCAAACCGTTTGATCCGGCCTTCCTCCAGCAAGGCCAGAGGGCGTATGATGGTCAAATCTCCTTCAAACAAGACCTGCCTGGGAAGCATGGTACTGAGTGACCCGCCGTAAAACATATTTAGCAATAAGGTCTCGATGATATCGTCCTGGTTATGACCAAAAGCGATCTTGTTAATCCTTAAGGTCTTGGAGAGTTGGAAGAGATGCTTACGCCGCAACCAGGCGCATAAAAAGCAAGGGTTTTCTTTGTTTTCCGGTCCGTGGGCCCGCAGGCCATAGTCGGTCTGTTCAAAATGAAAAGGCACGCCTATTTCCCGACAGGCCCGTTCGATGGTTTGGGGTTGGGTCCCCTCAAAGCCCATGTCCAGATGAACAGCCAGCAATTCATAATGAATAGGCACCCATTTAAGCCGCTCCTGAAGCATATAAAGCAGAGCCAGACTGTCCTTTCCACCGGAAACGGCCACTGCCAGACGGTCACCGGCCTCAATCAGGTTGTATTCCCGGATAGCCTTGCCAAAAAGGCCCAAAACCTTTTTGTCGGCGGTAATCATGGAATTGGCCATAGGGGTTCAATAAAGGTTCTTCTAAGGATTCAGCGCCGGAGAAGGGTCTCGAGGCCTCTGGTTGTCCTGGTGGCGTCTATTTCTTGTCCTTCTTTCCCTCCTTTCCCTCGGGTTTGGCCTTTTTCTCCGATTTTTCCTTTTCCCCTTTCTTTCCCTGCACTTCTGCTTTGGCCTCTTTCTTGGGCTTTTCCTTGGCGGTCTTCCCGGCGGCCAGCTTCTCCGCCTTGGCTTGCGCCAGGGCCAGGTCTTGTTTCTCCTGATCGGCAATGCACGCCAGCCTAAAATCAGCTTTTCTCACATCAGCCTTCAGCTTTCGCACTATAACGTTTTTAGTGATATCGACGTCTTTGAGTCCCTTCTCTTTTAGAAAAGCCCGTTGGGCCCCCAGCTTTTTCTGGGCACTCTTTTTCTGATTTTCCACGTTGATCTTGGCTCTAATATCCATTCAGTTCCCTCCTTCAATATAAAAATTATATTTTTTTACTATAACACAATGCCTGGATAGGGTGGCAATAAAAACGCCGGCTGACTCCTGGCTGCTTATAGGCCTTTTTTTTAGTATTATTATGGCCTTGGTGTCCATAAGAAAATTAAAGAATCTACTTTATACTTTCGCCGTATCTTATTTGATTAAAATAGAAAAATACCTAATGTAAAGGGGTAAGCAGAGACTTTAGATGTCGGCGGGTAGACTGTCCAGGTCCGCTTCCATGAGTTGGTGCGGTTTTCCGAGGTAGTCAAATACCGGTCCAACGGCCTTCCAGCCCAGGCGAGAGAAGAAAGGGACATTTTCTTTCTGAATTTGGGCGTTAAACTGGTTGCAGCCTCGTTTTTTAACATAGCCGGCCGCCGCCCGGACCAGGAGTTCTCCGGCCCCGAATTTTCGATATTCCTTTAGAATGGCCAGCCGGCCGCCGATCCAATGGCCGCTATCTCCAATGGGAAAAACCCGGACCGTCCCGACTATCCGGCCCTCCAGTTCGGCCACCAGATGGGTGCTTTTGGCATCGTTTTGATCGGCATCGGATCGCTCGAAGAGATTTTGTTCCCGGACAAAGACCTGGTGACGGACTTGAAAGGCCTGGTCGAAATCCTGGCGGCTCCAGGCCGGATGACAGATCAGGGCCGCCGGAGGCTGTTCAAAGAAGGCCATGGCCGAGCAGGCCCCGCAGCGGACACATCCGGCCTTTTGTTGGGCCATGACCAGCCCTTTTCTGTTTAAAATTTCGGCCATTGTTTTGTAGAGACCGATCATCTTACGGGGATCAGGAGGGAGACCCTTCTCCATCAGAGAACCGGGGATGGGCCGGAAGGGGACTATAAAAGGATACACGCCCAGGTCCGACAACCACTCCCCTCCCCGGATCACCGATTCCTCTTTTTCGCCCAGTCCGACGATTAAAAAACTGCTGACCTGATTAGGGCCAAAGAGCTCAACGGCCCTTTTCCAGGCCTGCTCAAATCGCTTTAGCCCCATGGCGGCCTTGAAAGGGGCCAGGGCAGACAGGATCTGATTATCAAAGCTTTCGATGTGAATCCCAACGGAATCCACCCCGGCCGCCTTTAACTGATCAAGCCCCTCCGGATCCGGGGGAGGCAGGAACTGGGCCTGGATCGGCAAACCGGTGGTTTTTTTGACGGCTGAAGCACATCGGGCCAGATGAGACAACTCCTCTTCGGGGGTTATTCCCCTTCCGGTCGTCAAGAGCACCTGTCGGATGGAATCCAAATCCTTGGCCCTTTGAGCCACCTCGGCTATCTGCTGAGGGTCTTTTCTGCTGATGGTTTGCTGATTTCTTAACGAGACCTCAATCCCGCAAAACCGGCATTGTTGCCCATCGCGCCAGTTGGTACAGGTTTGCAGGATGGTCGTGGCCAGACAATCTTTCCCATGCAGTAAGGCGATCTTGGGAAAAGGGATCCCTTCTGCGGTAAGAGAATCGTAAAATCTCGGATGGGAAATTAATTCCACGGGGCGAATATTCTGCCCATTCTTTAATAGAAAAGACTGACCTCCTTCAGTCTTTAGGGAATAGGGGGAATGGGCCACATAGGCCCCGCCAACCGGCAGACAAACGGGAATCCCGTCCAACAAGATGGTCCCCCCTTCAGCCGGGCCGGCCCCGCCGCTACGTTTTACGATATCGGCCTCGAGGCGCAGACCGAGGCTTTGGAGTTCTGCTACGATTTGTCCGTTCATTTAAGTCGAGGATTATCCCTGGTTGCTCGTTCCTCGTTTTTCAACCAGCAACCAGTAACACGCAACTCACACCCAATATCAAGTATCCAGTATCCAGTATCCCCCATCATCCGTGCATCTTAAGGGCCACTTCCGCTACCCGTTTGCCCAGGTTCCGGGCGGTATCCAAACCAACCGTGTCTTCTGTAATGCCTCCCGGATGGGCGCTCCAGGCCGCACCTCCGAAATGGGCCGTGGGACGGCTGTCCCCGACCACAACCATATTGTGAATCAACATGGCCGCCTGGACCGCCTGGATGGTCAGCTCCTGTCCGCCGTTGCGAAAGCCGCCGACCGCAATAACGCCGCCCACCTTATTGCTCAGCATAAAGCCGTTTCGCCTGAACATGACTCCGCGATCCAGGAAGGCCTTACATTGAGAGGTCATGGACCCCAGATAAACCGGGGTGGCGATGATCAAGCCGGCCAAGTCCGGATCGGAGAGGATGGGAATGACCTGTTCAAAGTCATCCTCCTGACTGCACTTCAATTCCTTCAGACAATGACCGCAGGCCAGACATCCCCCGATCTTCAAATCAGCCAGTTCCAGAATCGGGGTTTCGATCCCCGGTCCTGTTTCTCGTACAGCCGCCAGACTCTGCTCTAAGGCATGAAGAGTGGTCTTTCCTTTACGAGGACTGCTGCATATCCCTACTATCTTCATTGCTTGCCCTCCTTTTCGAATTCGGTAAATTTTTGTTTCTTTAAAACCTGCAAGATGGTCCGCCGCAGGTCGTTGAACTCCAGATCGGTCCGATCCCGGGGTCGTGGGAGTTCCACCTTAAAAATCGATTCAATACGGGCCGGCCTCGGGGAAAGAATGACAATCTGATCACTCAGGAAAACAGCCTCATCCACTTGGTGAGTAACAAAGAGGACCGTATCAGCCCTCTGCTGCCAGACCGCCAGCAGAAATTCCTGTAAATCGTTTCGGGTTTGATTGTCCAGGGAGGCAAAGGGTTCATCCATCAGGACCACCCGGGGATTCATGATCAAGGTCCGGGCAATAGCCACCCGCTGCTGCATCCCGCCCGACAGCTCCCGGGGGTAGTGATTCTCAAACCCCTGAAGGCCAAAGGCCTTGACGTATTCTCGGGCCGACTGTTCCCGTTCCAGGCGACTTACCCTTTTACACTCCAGACCCATTTGAATATTCTCCAAGGTGGTGCGCCAGGGAAAGAGGGCATATTCCTGAAAAACCAGGCCGATCTGATCCGTCACGCCTTGGATCTCGAGGTCGTTTAAAAGAACCCGGCCCTGAGAGGCCGACTCCAGACCGGCGATAATCCGTAGCAGGGTTGTCTTTCCGCAACCGCTGGAACCGACAAAGGAGATGAATTGGCCGGGTTCAATCTGACAATTGATATCTTCCAGGACGGGAATGATTTCTCCCGGACCTTTTCCAGGAAACGTTTTGCTAAGCTCGACTAACTTTAAGATCAAAGAAATACTCCTGATGGCTTCGTAAAAAGTCCATCTGCTTTGTTGTGCTGCATCTTTCGTCATTGCGGCGTACGAGTAAGTACGCCTCACTCCTGCCGGATTGGCACGCCTCGCAGTTGGATTTTTTCAAAGCCATCCAGATTTTAACTTATGGCGATTCCATCACTCAGGTATTATCTCCAACGGACAATCCTGCCTTCAACCGCCCGCAAACCCATATCAATCAGGAGACCGATCAGACCAATAACCAGCATCCCGGCGATGATTTCATCCGGCCGCTGAATATCCCGGGCCGTCATGATCATATAGCCTAATCCATAGCCTTCCCTAACCCCGGTAAATTCAGCCGCTACCAGGGTCATCCAGCCGATGCCCACCCCGATCCTCAAACCGACAAAGATGGCCGGGATAGCCCCGGGAAGCAGGACCTTTAAAAAAATATCCCGATCCCTGGCCTGCAGGGTCCGGGCGGCTTCAATCAAGGTGGGATTGATGGTGACCACCCCGGAAACGGTGTTGAGCAGGATCGGGAAGAAGGCCCCTAAAAAAATAATAAAGGCCGCTGATTTAATCCCGATCCCAAACCACAGGATGGCGATGGGGATCCAGGCCAGAGGCGGGATAGGCCGGACGATCTCCAGGAGAGGCGATACGATTCTCCGTAATCCTTCCCACCATCCCAGAGAAAGGCCCAGGGGTACGGCAACGGCCGCCGCAATGAAAAAGCCCAGACCCACTCGATAAAGGCTGAACAGGAGGTGATAGTGCAAGAGATGTCCTGGAGGCATCCCGGAGACCAAGAGCTCTGAGAAACCCCTGAAGACTTGGACCGGAGAGGGGAGTTTGTAAGCGGGTATCCATTCCAGGGCAGCCAGCCCCTGCCAGATCAGGAGTAATAGTATGATTGGCAGGATCTTATCCCTGGTCATTTCTATCGGTTCCGAAAAAAAGAAGGACTGGATGACTTTGTAAAAAGATCCCTAAGCGAGGCGCGCAAGTCCTGAGGAGTGAGGCGTACATTATGTACGCTGCAACACGCCTGCCCCGGTGAAAGCCGGGGAAGGATGCAGCGCAACAAAGCATAGGGACTTTTTTCAAAGTCATCATTTTTTAAGCACTTCATTGAGAAGCTGAAGGTGAATAAACCGGCTAATGAAGGCCGGGACATCGTTCACCTTGATATATTTCCACTGGGACAGGAACTGAAGGTATTCTTTTACCGCTGCGGTATTCAAAAAATAGGCATACTTGACATTTTTCAAGGCCTGTACAATGGTTTTCTCATCCATACCGGTAAATTTTATTGCCAGGGGTATAATCTCCCGGGGATTTTGATTGATAAAATCCGTGGCTTTGACATGGGCCCTGAGCATCTTTTTGGCATCTTCCGGACGGGTTTCCAAAAATCGGCTCTCGGCCGCCAAGACACAGCAAAGATGGTCTTTCCAGATGTCGCCTGAGGTAGACAGAATCTTCCCGACCTCCATCGTCACGGCCTTGGCCGGAAAGGGCTCCCAGGCGATAAAACCGTCGATATCTCCGTTCCGAAGGGCCCCGATCATTTCCGGCGGTTTGAGGACCATGATCCGGGTCTGCTGATCCGAAAGGTTGGCCTGACTCAAGGCCTTGCGGAGGAGAAAATCCTGAACCGTGGCATGGCCGGGCACGGCCACGGTCTTTCCCTTTAATTCTAAAATCGACCGGATTCGGGAGTCCTTCCTGACGACCAGGGCCGAACCTTCACTGTTGGCTTGAGCCAGGACCACCACCCGGGCCGTTTTATTGGCCACGGCCGTAGTGGCCGGGGCGACGCCCACATAGCCCATATCCAGGGCCCCGGCGGCAAAGGCGCTCATCAATTCCGGACCGGCCTTAAAGATCCCGGCCACAATAACGTCCAGCCCTTCCTGGGCATAGAACCCTTTCTCCAGGGCCACCCAGCAGGCCAGTTGATGAATGTCGTTTTGCAGGTAGGCGATGCGAACCGGTTTTTTATCAGCCCCTTGTGACAGGCCGCAGTTCAACAGCATCACCACCAGAATCCCCAGGCCGATGACGAAAAATTTCAGTTTCATTGCTAACTCCTTATCCAAGACGGGAGATAACCACATTGCCCCAATGCTGTTGAAAGTACTCTGCAACAAGCCGGCGGTGGCAGAAGTCTGGTTTGTCTTCGCTGCACAGCAAACAACTGTCGGAAATTATTTCTTTCGAAACAGCCTCCTCGATACGTCGCTGTTTCATGAGGTTAGTTCTTTCATATTACTGACTCTTCCATTGATCCGTTGCATTGAATTAACGGATGATCTTTCCGGCCCAAAGATCTTCCAGAAAAATTTTCCAGGGAAGGATCTCGATCCGGCTTGAAACGATTCGAGGTTTTTGGTCACAACTGACCAATATGCGACGCTTTGTTTTATATTCCTCACTAAAGGCCATCAGTCCTTTTAGATGGTTGGGCTGGGCGAAAGGTGTTCCTTTTACTTCCAAGGCCACTTGGCAGTCGCCGAGGACAAAATCGACTTCCAACTGGGAGGCGGTCCGCCAATAAGAGATCGGGTAATGCAGCCCTGAGTATCGGGAGTGAGCGGATAATTCCATAAAAAGAAAGTGCTCAAAGGCCCTTCCAAAGAGCTCCGATCCCGGTTCGACTCGTCCACGTCTGGTCAGGGATCCTACCACACCGACATCGAAAAAATAAAACCGGGGAGTCAAGATTACTCGGCGCTTGGGCCTTTTTTGAAAGGCCGGCACAAATCTGCCGATTAAGGTGTCTTCCAAAATTTGATAGTAGGCCTTTACCGTTGGAGAACTTACTCCGCATTCCCGGGCGATATTGGTGAACTGGGTGATCTCTCCATTGGCCAAGGCGGCAATTTCCAAAAATCGGTTGAATCCGGGGATATTTCTGGTCACCGCTTCGGCGGTAATCTCCTCTTTCAGGTAATCTCCCACGTAGGCTTCCAGACGTTGGCGAGCCATATCGCTGGCATAATGAGGAGGAAGCAGACCGTTATTCAGGGCCGTCATCAAGGAAAAATCGGAAATCTCTGCGAGCACCAAAGGAAAGAGTTCATAGCGGACAGCCCTGCCCCCCAGGAGATTCCCATGGCCCCTTTTCAGTTTCCGGGCGCTTGACCCGCAAAGGATGAATCTAATTCCCTTGTTCTCAATCAGCCAATGAATTTCATCCAAGAGATCGGGAATCTTTTGAACTTCATCCAAAATGATGGGGTGGTCTTTTAATTCTCCACGTTTTAACAGGGCCAAACATTCCTCACGGAGTAGGGACGGCTGATGCAACAAGCGTCTGTATTCCTCGGAAAGAAGCAAATCATATCGCTTTGATCCGGAAAACCTTTCTCTGAGCAAAGTGCTCTTGCCTGTTTGGCGGGGACCCCATAAAAAACAACTGGTTTTTGGCGCCAGAGATAAATCGACTATTCTTTTATACATGACAATTTAAATATATTATTTAGTTTATCATGTCAATCGAAATAAACCAGTGGCCATGGCCAGGGCCTCGGAGAAAAAATCTTCGAGATCATCAGCCGGTCTTTTTTTCAAGCGATTCCTCCAGAAGATAACTCAGATCCCGCATCGCCAGAGGTGATTCCAGGGCCTTGAGTCCGCTAAAATCGACTCAGGGATGCCACACTTCATAATAGTGATTGGGCCCCATTCCGGCAAACAAAACCGCCCCGGGGCAGGGGACGACGTATTTTTTTTTGGCCTTGGTGCCGACGATATTATAAAATTCCAGACAGGCGGAACAGATATACGGCGTTCGGCCGATGGAATAGGGCACCCGTTGGTCTTCTTCCAGGCTGTAATAGGCCGGTTCTATAAAATTGGCATGGTTGGCGCAGTGGCTGATAAACAATTCTTCATAGCGTTTATGGCCGAGTCCCATAATTTTCAGCCATCGTTTTTGCTGCTCCTGGTCTTCCCCGGCGATATCTTCCCATTCGTCGGGCCTGCTCTTTTGATAACTCTCCCGATTGATCAAGCCTAATTGCTCTTCCCGGCCGGGAAACAGCCTCGGCCGGAAGGTTGAATTGCGGATAATGGTTTCCGGCTGCAATTGATAGTCTTCCAGCCCGAATGAACTAACCACCAGGACCTGGTGGCGAAAGGGGGAAATCCGATACCAGGATAACTGTCGTTTACACAGACGGTACTCATCCCAGTCTTCCGGGGCTACGAAACCGATCTCCCGGTCTCTCGACAAAGGAAGACAGACGGCCTTTTTGGTTCTGAATAGAGCCTGACCTTTATCGGCCAGTCCCTCCTTCAGCCGGTCGAATTCCCGGATGGTCAGCCAATAAACGAATTTCTGATAGGCTTTAATCGCTATTCTCCTCCGAGCTGCCGGATGCCCCGGTTGGGGGTAGGTTACTCCTTTTTTAATGACGCCTCTGCCAGGCAGGTAACGTCCCTCATAATCAACGGCGAATCGAGGGCTTTAATGCCGACCTGCAACCCGGCATAACAGAAGGGGCAGGCCGAGACCAGTTCTTCCGCGCCGGTCTCCTCGGCCTCCCGGACCCGTCGTTGGGCCATTTTATTCTGGATATCCGGATAGCCGGCCTTCAAGCCCCCGCCGGCACCGCAACAGCGGGAGTATTCCCGGCTCCGGGGCATTTCGATCAACTCCAGTCCGGGGATGGCCCGGATCAGGATGCGGGGGTCATCAAAAACCCCGCTGGCCCGGCCCAAATGGCAGGGGTCATGAAAGGTGATTTTTTTTTCCAGCGGGTTGAGAAATTTCAGTCTCCCCTCTTCCAGTTGGCGTCTTAGAAATTCCACCGTATGTAAGACCTCGAAATTAAGCCTTCCCACCTTGGGATAGTCCCCTTTGATGGTCTTGAAACACCCGGCACAGGAAGTGACCAGGGTTTGAATATTCAAGGCATTGAGCATCTTGATATTGTCGGCGGCGATTCGTTCAAATTCCGGGTCGCCCATGCGAAGCAGCACGCTACCGCAACATTTTTCGTCTCCCCCCAGGCAGCCATAATCGATCTCCAGGTTCTCCAGGATGTTGATGGTGCTGATGGCGATCTGTTTGACATTGACGTCGTAGACCGCCGTACAACCGAGGAAAAGGAGGACCTTACTCGCGGTTTTTTTGATCTCCCGGGGGGGGTTTTTAATCTCATTATCCTTTTGAGCACGGCGCACCCATTTGGTCCGGGCCGCCCTGGGCTGTTGCCAGGGATTATCATAAGCCTTGACGCTTTTCACCAGGACCTTTTGGGAATCCAGCGGCCCGTAATCGGCGGAAACAATCAACCGGCGGATATCCTCCCAGAGGTTGACCGTATCGATGTTGGCCGGGCAGACGATTTGACACTGCCCGCAGGTGGAACATTCATAAAGGTTGCGGACAAACTCATCCATCTGGTGAGATCCAATTTCCCGATAGCCGAAGACTGCGGCCAACAATTTTTTAAGAGGGTCCCCTACCCTGGCCTGTTTCATGATCCGGGCCAGCAGTCCCTGCTGGGACTTGACGATCTGCCTAAAGTCCCGGATCTTTTTCCGGGGTAGAATAGCCTCCCGGGCGTCCTGGTCATAAACCGGACACCAGTTCAAACACTCCCCGCAACGGGTACACCCCTGGAGCTGAATCAGTCTCTTGATATCCAGATTTGAAATCGCCAGTTCCCGAACCGGGGGTTCTTCAGGAGGATTAATTTCTGGGACTAACTCTTCTTCGGACATGGCACCTTTCTCTTGGTATTTAAAATCAGGGTCAACGGGGTCAGGATGATATGTCTCATTTTTCCAAAAGGAAGGCCGGCGATGAAAACGGCTCCCACCACCGCATGGGCATACCAGAGCAGGACATACCAGGATTGCCAGTCCCCTGGGATCCAGGAAAACAGGTTGGACAAGGGATAGCCGATAAAAGAATAGACGGCCTTTTCCGCCGGGATTTGGGTGATCAGGATCCTGACCCCTTCCACCATAAACCCTAAAATGACCAAAACCCCGATAATCCCGATGGCCCAATTATCCTGCCCTTCGGACAAGCTGTGAGGCGGTTTGAACACGAAGCGCTGGGTAAAAGCCAATATCAGGCCCAGGAGAATCAACAGGCCCAGAAAATCATTACTGAAGGCCACGAAAGGATTATTTTTATCGATCAGGGCCTGGGCCAAGGCACTCCTTGGACCTATCCGAAAGGCAAAATAGGTAAAGAGGCTCAACCCGAACCGCAGCAGCATGGAAAGATAGATCAGCGAATGAATCGACCAGCGTTTAACACTTTCCTGGAGGATCCGGCGTTGTAAAAAGATATCAAAGAAAATTGTCTTTAAGATGGGCCCGGCCTGTCTGGAAAACAAGCTGCTCCAGACCGCCTCGGAGCTGAAAGAAATTTTTCGATGGAGGGATTGTTCCTCGCCCTGAACGCTTCCCTGAAACCAAAAGATGACGGTCAGAACCACCCCAAGGATCAAAATGATAAAAGCCCCCCAAAACAGGGGGTGCCCGATAGACAAAGGGGCGTTATGGCACAGGAGGCAGAGAAAACTCTTGGACGGCAAAACAGAGGCCGCGGCCCCGACCTGGTTTTTAGGAAAATGGCATTTCAGGCATAAACCCTTATCCTTGGTGTCGGGCAGGGCATGATTGGTCAGGGCCAGGGGGATCTGTTTATCATCAAGGGACGAAAGCCTGATCCGGTCCTGGCGGCGGTCTAAAATCGTAAATTGTGATTGGCGATGGCAGGACTGACAACTTATCCTTAAGTGAGGATCACCGACCGACCCCTCCCCGTGGACCGGGTGACAGCCCAGGCACTGGGCCCCGGTTAACGACTTATGGGGGGAACGGGCCACGTCGGTATGGCACTGCACACAGGCCACCACGGCATGGCGGTTTTTTTTAAACGATTCGAGGGTGACTGTCAGCGAAACCGATCGGCCGTTGACCTTCCGTTCCAGGGCAGCTTGGCCATGACACTCGCTACACCCGGCCTGGGAAGTCATGATGCCCTCGTTGGTATTGATGTTGGGAAAACGGTGGCAGTCCAGGCAGACCCGTTCTTTCCCGTCATTCTTCAGGGGGATCATCTCAGGTCCCTGGGCACTAACCGGGGCGACCATCAGGATGGCGGTCATTATCAAGACCAGGGCAGCGATCAGCTTGGACATTATTCCTTTTCCCCTTCTTCCTGGGGAGGCGCCTTTTCTAAACCATTTTGAGGGGCGACCGCTCCCGCTGCCGTTGCTGGTCCGGGATTCGACAGGCCTACTAAATAATCCCATTCCCCCGGGTGTTCCTTTTGGATTCGTTCCCGAGAAGTCATCCCGCTGAAAATGGAACTATCCAGGGGATAGACTTCCGGTCGCAGATGGACCGTCAGGATATGAATACCACACTTGAGGGCCACGGCCAAAATGGCCTCATAGAGATGGATAACCTGGGCTAAATTGATAAAATATCCCGGAAAAAGGGTGGAAAAAAATTCCGGGAACCATAAAACCACTCCGGTCAGGCCCATGGTGTTCATGCCCACCAGGATAGCCCAATAATCGATCTTTTCCCAATAGGTGAAACGATTGAATCGCGGGGGCTGAGATCGACCCAGAAAATAGCCCAGATTTTCAGAGAGGTCTTTGAGATCTTTCCCGGCGGGAAAGAGCGTTTGGGGGCCGGTCAGGTTTCCTTTTAAGACCGTTTTAAAATAAACCAGCCAGCCCAGATGAACGATCACCCCGCTGTAGGTGATGACGGCAAAAAAACGATGCCAATAGCCCAGTCGTTCCGGCCCTCCCAGGAGGAAGACCACCACCTGGGACCACCACTGGGCACTGAACTTATGAGAAAACCCCGTTAAAGCCAGTCCCAGAAAACCCACCATAACCACCCAGTGCAATAGACGGTGCAGGACTGAAAATCGGGTATAGTCTTCCCCTGACAGGGACCTGGCTTCCATTATTTAGGCCTTCTCAACTTTTCATGAATTTCTCTGAGCAGCCACAGGAAGGAATGGCCATAAAAAAAGACCACCACGATGATCACCATGGTTCCCATGAGAAGGGTGACCAGTTTAATCACGGTTACTTTGGCTGCCTTTTCCGGGTCCGTCTTGGCGTCCGGCGGCAAAGTGGGGTGGATGACCTGCCCGGCAAAACTAAGCGTAGCCTGAGGGTGACAGCGTTGACAGGCCTCCAGGGTCTTCTGCTTATCTTTTAAGGAGAGACAGTTGTGCGCCCCGTGACAATCCGTACAAAAGGCGACCTTAGTTTTTCCCAGATTGACCGCGGCCTTACCATGATAATTTTCCAGATAGGTGACCTTTTGGGCCGGATGACAGGAACCGCACCGCTCGGTCTGCTGTCTTCCTATTTCCAGGCGGCTGCGATGGGCCTTCTCATAATGGGAAGAGTGGCAATCGCCGCAGGTTGGGGCCTTGATGGTGTTTCCGGGAAGGCCCTTTCCGGTGGCAACCCTTTGAGTATTCCCCTCTGACTCTCTCTTCAGGGCCTTGGCATGGGCACCCTGGAGGGTGCGGTCATAGGATAGACGGTGGCAGGTCTGACAGCGTTTATAATCATATTTACTGAAGGCCCCTTGTTTTAAAAAGCGGGTATTTTGGGAATCGGGGTGGGGCCGGTCCTGTTCTTTCATGGTTCCATGACAGGATTCGCAGCTCAGGGACGAATGGGCGGAAAGGGCCAGGCGGCTCATATCAATGAACCAGGAAGAGGGAGGCTCGGCGGTTTCCATGGCATGGCTAATTGGCAGGAAAAAGCCGTTTTGAATCAAAAAAATCAAAAAAAGATAGGAGGTGAATCGGGCTATCCTGGACATGACGGCCTTTTTATGGACGGCGAAAATTTTAAAACTCTTTGGTTATATTCTTAGCAACCAAATCTCGGAATCTATCTCTAACTTTTCTAAAACGCAAGATCGTCAGCCTCTGGACAGACGATCCTGGATACTGGATGCTGGATAATTCACTTAATAATTTTGCGATAAAGGGTTTATCCAGTATCAAGTATCCAGTATCATTTCAAAGAGTAAAATTCTCCCATATTTTTTGAGTATCGGGCTTGAGAACCCAAATTTCAACTAGCCTTGTAAAGATTTCTCTTCAATTCCGGCTCGGTTTAAAAGCCGACCACTGCGATTTAAAGTATATGTTTAAAAATCGGCGTGTAAAAAATTGCAATTCTTTGAATAGGGTTTCTGCTGAAGGCAGGGTATCCTGCCCGGCATCGATTTGGTTTTTCAGATCCCGGAGTAAGAAAGTAAGTTGAATGGCCTTTTCCGTCAAGTTTTTTTCTTCCCCCTCGGAAACGGCCAGGTCCGGCTGGTTTGCCAGCCAATCCAGTCGCGTCCAGCTGGCCTCCAAAAAAAAGCGGACCTTAAGGGGTTGATAGATTTTATTGCCGATCAGCCATTGTATCGGGAGGGTCTCCAGGCCGTTGGCAACGATTCGGCTGTTACTGATTTCCCGTTTCAACCCTTTGATCCATTTCTTTAATCCGGCCCCGGTCAAGGTAGTCGCGGAAGGCCGGTGATCACCGGGTTTCTTGGGCCGTGAGGTTTGAGAGAGTTCCCAGTAAATAAGATCCGAGACCAGTTGGTTGGCTGTCGGGAAATAGGGGTGCTCAAAATGGGGGCCAAAAAGGACCAGACATCCCCGGCCCAAAGGATTTCTTATGACCGCCGCCTGGCCTAACAGGGTTTCCTTGGCCAGATCCGGATCAACCAGGAAAAGGGTTTGGGAAGTAAAACCGCTGTAGCAGGCCAAGACCTGGGAATCCCGTCCGGGGATCATCCCCGGCCCGCCGAATAAAGGGGCGGGAAAGGTTCCCCTTCCGGCAAAGGGAGGAGTGCTACCGGCATTTAATTCTACGGCCTCTCTGACCGGATGAAAAATATAGGAACACCCATAGGGGGTTAGGCTTTTTTCCGGCAACTGAAGGGAATCAGGCAGCTCTTTAGTGAGATTGGTTATTTTGGCCGCAACGAAATTAAAGTCCCGGAGGTGTTCCTTAGAGGAGTTTAGAGGTAGATAGGCCCCGGCGCAGGACCCCAGATAGAGTCCGCCCTTTTCCAGAAAGGAGCCCAGTTCCTCAGCCCCTTCCCTCCCCAGGCCTTCGGCCATGGCGATGGTGTCTCCACCGGATATGGCCAGACAATCGAGGAAACGCAATCCCCCGGCCCGAATATGATCTTCATCTAAAAAGACCAGATCGAAAAAACCCACCCGTTCAAAGAGATCCGCAAACCATAGCCAGGAATGGGAGCAGCCTTTTCCGGCATAAATACCGATCCTGGGATACGTCAAAGGTCTATCTTCGATCCGTTGATTCGGCCTCCCGGTTCCCTGCCCTATCCATTGACTATAGCGGACGTCCCGGCCCGCCAGGATCTTGTGATTCAGGTCCCGATAATAAGGAAAACCGGTCAACATGATGGAATCCTTGTTAGGCGTTCATGCCCCGCCAGGCATGAAAATAGTTTCAGGGTCCAAGGTTCAGGGTGCAAGGTTTAAGGAAGAACCTTAAACCCTAAACCGTATACCTTGCACCGATTATAATGAAGGGTTGCTTATCTCTTTTATAACCTGTTCTACCGTCTCGGACGTCAACCCCAGATCAGTTCCCAGATTGGCCAATTCCAGCAGCTTCTCTTCACTCAACTCTGGGGCCATCAGGGCGAAGACGGGGTGGATCCCGAACAGATAGGCCACAGCCTGTCGTCGGGACCACCAGGAGACATCCTGGCTGCCGTCAGCCGGCAAGCCGAAATCAGCGAAAAGGGGCTTTCCCGGGGCCCAGGGGCTGAAAGGCCCTTTGGCCGGGGTATCCAGCGGGCCGTCGGCTTCAGGGAGGAATTTTTTGATCTCCTCAAAATTCGTCCGACCAGCCTTCAGGCACAAAGCGGAAACCGCCGCCCCATCCAATCCCATCTTGGCGCATTCTTTTAGAATCCGAGCGCTCTCCAGGGCCGAGAGCCCACAGCGCTTTAATCCCAGGAGACCTTCGATCCCGGAAAGCAGCACTCCCGGATCGGCCCTCTCCGGTTCTTTCATCAATTTCGGATCCTCATCCAGGAAGACAAAGGTGTTGGTGGCATAAGGGGTATTGAAACAGGATTTGTGCCGATGGACAATAGGCGCCAGCCAGGTTTCCATATCTTCTTCGCCCAGGGCAGTCATTATTTGGCCGATCCCCTTCTTGCCGGCCCAGGTCCCACCTTTGATCTGATTCAACAATTCTTGACACTGGCTGATAAAGCCTTCCGGGTCGGCAATTTCCAATAACCCCATCCCCCGGATAGCAATCAGTTTCAGCCGTTTTTTCCCCAACAGTTTTCCAAACCCCCAGCAGTCTCCGGAGGCCCAATAGTTAATGGAGACCTGTGCCAAATCGGAACCGGTTTCCCCGGCGGTTCCTATAGCCAGGACCTGAACCAGATCATCACCGACTGTTTTACGGACGCTTTCAGTAGCCTCCCAGACATCTTTTCCCCAGAGGTCATCCGCCCCCTGGATATCGGCAATGCCGTCATGAAGCCAAAGATAGACGGGTTTTTCAGAAACCCCCTTGATTACCAGATAATCAAAGCCGGAAAATTTTAATTCCATACCGGCATACATTGTTAAGGGGGCATGACAGCAGGTCCCGGTTCGGGGGCTTTTAGCCGTCATCACTGCCAGGGCAGAACCGGGCACTAACGTCCCGGTCAGAAGACCCGATCCGATGACGATAGGATCATCTTTTTCATATTTTCGATATAAGAAGGACGTAATCCCGGCCCCGCCGATCTTTTCTTTAACCAGGTCTTCACTTAAGGTTTCTTCAATGATCTCCGAACTCCCCAGGTCGATTATGGCGATTTTATTGGAGGATAAATGTTCCATGATTATTTCTCCTTAACACGAAAATAGGGTTCAAGGATTCGAGATTCGTTACTGGTTTCTCGTTCCTCGTTTTTAACCAGCAACCAGTAACGAGGAACCAACATTCAGAGACCCCTTGAAGCATTTGTTACTCGATGTAAATGGCCTCTACCGGGCAGAAACTCAGACATAAAGGACCGCCTTCCCGATCGCTGCACAAATCACAAGGCTCCCGCAACAACATCGGTTTGGCTGAGGCATCGGCCTGGCTGCCTTCTTCGACCACACCGATCTTCTTGACCTCCAGTCCTTCGGGACGGGCGATGACTAAGTTCTCCGTTTCTTTCAAGATTACACCGAAATAATCCTTTTTCTCTTTAGTCCGATAGGTCACGATGCAGGCCGAAAGCAAGGCAAAGGCATCGTCGCGATGGTAACCGCAGGCCGCTTCACAGGCCATGCAGGCCGTGCATTTCAGGGGATCAATTTTTATTCCCATGGCCGGTCTCCTTTTATATGAAAATACCGTTCAATGTTCAAAGTTCAAGGTTGAAAGAAATTCATTTGAATCCTTTTTTTATCCCCTTACATCAAACTAAAGGCAAAATCAACTAAAAATTATAAAAAATATAAATATTATAATATTTCGCTTGACAAGACTTTTTGATTTCAGTAAATGTCAAAGTCAGCCCTGTAAAAAGTCAAGGTTTATTCAAAGGGCCTTCTGGGTCTGCGAAAGACTATCAATTTTTTACAGGTCCTTCAAATCTTAGAATCACCTTGGTCCCGGCTCGATAACTTAACGATCACGATCAAAACCGTTTCGGGGAAAATCAATGTTTCAAGCCGCCAAAAAGACTTTCAAGATTTCCGACCAGATCATTGACCAAATCCGGGACGCTATTCTCTCTGGAAAACTGAAACCCAGGGACCGCCTGGCCTCCGAAAAAGAACTGGCCGATCAATTTTCCGTCAGCAAAGCCACTATGCGGGAAGCCATGCGGGTCCTGGAGGTCATGGGATTGATCGAGATGCGGAAAGGCGTTTCCGGGGGTATTTTTATTGCCGAAGTGGACATGAGGACGACCATCCACAGCATTATCAACTTTCTCCATTTCCAGCCCATCTCTATTAAAGAAATCACCATGCTCCGCTATCTTATCGAACCTACGGTTGCCCAGATAGCCGCTTCCAAAATTACCGCCAAGGACATCCAGAACCTGAAAAAGATCCTCGATGAAAAGACTTCCGGAAACGACAATGAAATTTTCAAGGAAATCAGTTTTCACCGTTACCTGGCCCGGATGGCTGAAAATACTTTGTTAATCTTGATTGTTGATTTTGTGGATAACCTCTTGAGTTCCTTGAAATCAAAAATGAAATTGAGCTCTGATTTTTATCGGGAGGTTCGCAAGGCCCATCAGCATATCCTGGACTGTTTAATCCGAAAAGATGCCATCGGGGCCGGGATTGCCATGACCCAGGATCTTTTGGAAGTGGATCGTTACCTCTGTCGTTTTATGGAGTCGGCCCCCTTTGATCCCGCTGAATTGATACAACTCAACGGCAGCAGGATCCCCCCCAAATTGAAAGTGGCCTCTCTTCAGGCCAAGGCGATTACGAATAAGAGGTTGACAAGTGAAAATCCGGCGACCCGGGAAAAACTTAAACAACAAAAACTGATTTAATACATTAAACTTAAGGATAAGGAGGAACCACTACATGGCCATTCTTGAAGAACCGATAAAAGGGACGCCCATGGTCAAGAATTACATCAACGGTGAATGGGTGGAGTCAAAAGGGGAGATCATTGATGTGGTCAATCCGGTCACCAACCAGGTCATTGGAAAGGTCGGTATTTCAACCCGGGAAGAGATCGATGCCGCCGTCCAGGCCGGTCAGGAGGCCTTTCATGACTGGCGCCGGACCCCGGCCGTTACCCGCTGCCGTTATTTACTCCGCATGCTCCAACTCTTGGAAGATAATTTTGAAGACCTAAGCCGCGTTCAGACCCAGGAACATGGGAAGACCATAGACGAGTCCCGTGGGGAAACCAGACGGGGGATCGAAAATGTAGAAGTAGCCTGCGGCATTCCCACCCTGATGATGGGTGACAGTTCGGAAGACATCGCTTCAGGGATCGACGAATACCTCCTGCGGGTGCCCTTGGGAGTATTTGGAGTCATCGGACCTTTCAATTTTCCCTTCATGATCCCGCTCTGGTCGGCCCCTTATGCCGTAGCCACCGGCAACACGGTGGTCATCAAACCTTCCAGTGAAGTTCCTTTCAGCCAGACCCGGATTACGGAACTGGCCGAAGAAGCCGGATTTCCTCCCGGGGTCTGGAACATGGTCCATGGCGGAAGAACCGTCGTCAACGGTATGCTGGAACATCCCCAGATCCAGGGAATTACCTTTGTCGGTTCCAGCCCGGTCATGAGAGATGTCATCTATCCGGGATGCGGCCAGACCGGAAAACGCTGTATTGCCCAAGGCGGAGCGGCCAATATCCTGGTTATCATGCCGGATTGCAATGTCGAAGGCACCATTCCAGGTTTAATGACCTCCTTCTTCGGCAATGCCGGTCAACGCTGCCTGGCCGGTCAGACCTTGATTATGGTCGGCGAAGACGACGCCTTTTATAAAAATTTCATGGATAAGATGATCGACCGGGTCAAAAACATCATCGTCGGCAACGGACTGGATGAATCGGTGCAGATGGGACCGGTTCGGGATGCCAAGAAAAAAGAAAATGTCCTCAAGTACATCGACATCGGGGAAAAAGAAGGGGCCAGAATCCTGCTGGACGGCCGAAAACCGACTATTAAGGGGGATTATCCGGACACCTGCTTCATCGGTCCTACCATTATGGATAATGTCCACCGAGACATGCGTATCGTCCGGGAAGAGATCTTCGGACCCACCATGGGTGTCATGCGGGTCAAAACTCTGGACGAAGCCATAGCGATATGTAATGAAAGCCCCTATCATAACGGACATGCCATTTTTACCTCCAGCGGCAAAGCGGCCCGCAAATTCCAGTATGATGTCATCAGTGGAAACGTGGGGATCAACATCGGCATCGTGGCCCCCATGGCCTTTTTTCCCTTCAGCGGCATGGCCGGCTCCTTCATGGGGATCCTCCACACCCAGGGCAAAGAGGCGGTGCGCTTCTTTACGGAAAGCAAAGTCTGCATCCATCGGTGGCTATAAGAAAGGGGAACCTTATGCAATTATGTACCACATCTGAAACGATCAGTTTTGGCAGGATGTTGGAAGAAAGTTCAGCCCTTTTTTACCAAGATCTGCTCCAGAAATATCCCGAGGCCAAGGCCCTGGCGGCCTTCCCGGAAGAGAACCGTAAGTTTGTCATTCAGATTCAAAGGGCCTATCAGTCCGTCATCACCGATGCCATTGAGGGCTGTTATGCCTTTCAACTGGAATCGGATCTTTATGGGATCGACACTACCCTTTCGGCGTCGGCCTCCTGGACCGAGGCCGTACAAAAGGCCTTGGCCATTGAAGAAACTATCTTAAATTTTTATCATACGGCCGCCGATCAATCCATGGCCCTGATGGCCGATATCCCCAGAAATTTTAAACTCGTGGCCAAAAAGAAGGCTGCCAGGGTCGTAAATCTAAAGGCCCTGGTCTGAGGATCTGATGGCAAAGTTTCAATGGTCATTCCCGATTCCGTCTCCGCTTCCAGCCCGCAGGGCTTCCAGACCGGAGGGCGAAAACGGGAATCCGGTCAAATCAAATAACCCTTTAAATAATCCTGGATCCCTGCTTTAGCGGGGATGACGGTTTCAAGGAGGGGTTTCTTATGCATGTTACCAATAAAGACGTCCTGTTAGACGAAATGGCTTCCATCGTGGGCCCGGGAAATGCCACTGCTGCGAAGCATATCCGTTATGCCTATTCCTACGATATGTCCTTCGTCACTCCTAAGATGCCGGACTATGTGGTCATGGCCACGACGGTCGAACAAATCCAGAAAATCATGCTCCTGGCCAACCGGGAAAAGATCCCGGTTGTTCCCTATACGGCCGGGACCAACATCGGAGGACTGACCATCCCGGAGCGGGGCGGTATCCTCCTGGATCTTAAACGGATGAACAAAATCATTAAGCTCGATGTCGAGTCCCATTATGCGGTCATCGAACCCGGGGTCTCCCATGCCCAGTTGGCCAGCGCCCTGTATAAACATAATCTTAGATTCGGCTGGCCGGTGGGTCCTCCTTCGGCTTCCGTCTCTTCCTGCGCCATCTCGCACGGCATCGGCGGACTGAACGCCCGCTACGGGCTCAACAGTCAGGAAATAACCAGTATGGAGGTGGTTCTGCCCACCGGGGAATTAGTTCGAGTCGGTTCCTGCGCCATCAATCCGGAGGCCTGGCACAGCGTCTTGCCTATGCCTCAAATGGACGGGTTATTCAAAGGCTGGCTGGGCGGTACCGGTGTGGTGACCAAGTTAGGCATTACGGTCCATCCCATTCCGCCGGTCCTGAAGGTCTTCACGGTTTCCAGTCAAAACGTTGAAGACATGGTCTCCTACATGATGAATTTAAGCCTTTACGAGATTTGCGATGACCTGACGGCCGTGTCCTGGTGGCTGGCTCAGGTCCCCATCCCCTATCCTTATAAACCTAAACCCGATTCCGCTCAGGAATGGTTCTGCTTCGCCAACACCAACTCCTTTACCGAAAAAGAAAAAGACGCCCGGGTTGAAATTTGGGAAACGGTGGTGGCCGAGGAAAAGAAGAAAGGGACCTCTCTGGCAGTAACCCAGTACCCGGAGGAGGCCCTGCGGGCCCGGACTCAGCTCCCCAGCCAGATCGTGGGCTCCACGAAAAATTACTGTAAACAGGGAGGGGGAGGAATCTCCTGGCCGGGCACCTTTACCCCGGCCAACAAGTGGGCCCCGGTTTATACGGATTGGAAAAAAATACTCATTGAACACAACCTTTCTCCTTCGGTTCGAATGAGTATGTACCGGGGGGTTCATTATGGGATGCTGCGGGCCATGATTCCCTTCAATAAAAAAAGCCCCCAGGAAACCGAAAACGCCCGCCAGGCCATTGTCGAATGTCTCAAGGTGGATCTGGACCATGGCGGCATGCCCTATAAACCTTCGGTGGATTTCGCTACGGAGATCAATAAACGAGCCCATCCGGGGTATCTGATGTTAATGAAAAAAATAAAAACGCTCTTGGATCCCAACGATATTATGAATCCGGGAAAATTAGGGATATAATCATTTTCATTGAACATGGATAGCGAGCGCCTTCCCCGCAGCCTGCCTGTGCGTTGCACGCAGACAGGTTGCTGCGGGGTGAGCAGCGAATTACAATAATAAACCTTTTCCTTGCCTGGAAGATTCCCAGCACCACGGCGTGGGAGCAATCCCACGCATTGAGTGCAGGGAATCTTCAAAATCGGAGGTTATCATGAACTGGACTATCCCCTCTCTGGAGAAATTTGAAGACGCCATCTGGCGCTGCACGGCCTGCGGAACCTGCAAGGTCACCTATGATTATGGCCCCCCCTCCCAATGCCGGGAGATTTGTCCGTCGGGGAGCGAATTCGGTTTTGAAGGCTTTATGGCCTCCAAAGGCAAAATCGCCTTTGCCCGAGGCCTTCTAAACGGCGACCTGGAATGGGACGACGAGCTGGTAGAGGCCATTTATAAATGCACCATCTGTGCCGGCTGCCAGACCCAGTGCCAGCTCGACCATAAACCCTATATCCCTGAGATCTTCGAGGCCATGCGCCGCAAGGCCGTTGAGGTCGGAGCCGGTCCCCTGCCGGCCCAAAAGGTCATCGCCCAGTCCATGAGGAGCTATGACAACCCTTACCAGGGCCCGAGGCGTGTCAGGACCGACTGGGCCCGGGTTTTCAAAAAGGAAAAGAAGCAACCCCTTAAGGACATCAACAAGGAGCCCGCTCCCATTCTCTATTATGTGGGTTGTACCGGGGCCTATAACCAGCCGGTTCGGGTCATCCCCCAGGCCACGGCCTCGATCTTTCAGAAATTAGGTCTCGATTTCGGCATTCTGGGGGAGAACGAACTGTGCTGCGGTTCTACGGCCATGCGACTGGGGGATGCCGAGGCCTTCAAGCGGGTCGCCGAAACCAACCTGGAAACCTTTAAAAGACTGCACGAAACAAGAGGGGTGGAAACCATAATCACCGCCTGCGCAGGATGCTACCGGGCCATCCTGAAAGATTACACCATGGCCGAGGA
Source organism: Pseudomonadota bacterium (assembly GCA_043798385.1). Taxonomy (GTDB): domain Bacteria; phylum Desulfobacterota; class RBG-13-43-22; order RBG-13-43-22; family RBG-13-43-22; genus RBG-13-43-22. Next base: position 14,418 of record JAZDOU010000107.1, on the reverse strand, counting down.
ATACGAAGAAATGATGAAGGGCATCCGGATCATTCACGTCTCCCAGTTTCTCAACGACCTTGTCAAGGCCGGAAAATTGAAATTTAAAAAATCCCTGCCCTGGAAAATCACCTACCATGATCCCTGCCATTCCGGCCGGCACCTGACCAAATTCATAGTGGACAAAGACGGCTCCCAACTCTGGGCCGGGGCCTATATCAGCCTGGATGAGGCGGACTGCCTTTATGACACGCCGCGGGAGCTGCTTCAGGCCATCCCGGGGTTGGAACTGGTCGAGATGGAACGGATCCGGGCCAATTCCTACTGCTGCGGAGGAGGCGGCGGCGTTATGACCGGATTTCCGGATTGGGCCCAGCGCAATGCGGGCCTGCGCATCCAGGAAGGAGAGGAAACCGGGGCCGAACATATGGTTTCCATCTGTCCTTTCTGCCATTATAATCTAAACCAGGGTTCCCAGGGAATCGGAAGCAGTATGAAGCTTTATGATCTGACGGAATTAATCGATCAGGTTCTTGTCCCCTAACGGTCGAGATGGAAAGGCATTCAGTATGGAAAGGAGGTGTGGCTTGGGTTTTTTATTGATTCCAAAAACCTTAACTGACCAAACCTTAACATTAGCTTAGGAAAAGGAGGGAAAATGGATTTCAAGAAAAAAGAAAACAAGGCTTCTCAGGAGATCGAAAAAGGGTTTTCGCGTCGTGATTTCCTGAAAACTACCGTTGCCGGTGCCGCAGGGTTGAGTCTCAGTTCCTGGGCCTTCACTCCCTTTACGTACGGTGCCGAAAAGCCCATCAAGATCGGCATGATTCAAGAGCTTACCGTCGGAGCCACCGAATACGGCTACTGGTTAGACAAAGTAGGCAAGGCCGCCGTGGCTAAATTGAATGCCGAGGGCGGCATTGCCGGTAGAAAAGTTGAACTTATTGATTACGACACCAAATTCAATCCCGCCCATGGGGCCCAGATGTTCAAAAAATTGATTTTGGAAGACAAGGTCGATTTTATTATGGGTTCCATCCATTCAGGCATTCAACTGGCCTGTTTTCCCATTGCCACGCAATTCAAAATCCCTTATTTCGGCGGAGGGGCCATGGCCTCGGCCCTGACCGGGAAGGCCGCCGTCCCCTATTACATTCGTATTCATACTCACGCCCTGATGCAGGCCATGGCCGGATGGGAGTGGGCCTTTAAAAACCTGGGGAAGAAATGGGCCCTGGTGGTAGCCGACTACGCCTGGGGCCATTCTCTGGAGGAGGAATTCGGGAAAAGGGTCAAGGCCGCCGGCGGAAAGGCCCAGGGCATCCGAGCCCCGCAAAGCACCAAAGACTTTGTCCCCTTCCTGCAGAAGATCGATCCTGACATCGATGTGCTTTTTACGGCCTTCCTGAACCCGGCAGCCCTGGGTGTCATGCGGCAGTCGGTGGAGCTGGGTCTTCACAAGAAGATGAAGCGCTTTACCGTCATTTGTTGCACCGAAGGCATCGGCCAGGATGTGGTTGGAAAAGAATCCGCCGGGGCCTTTTATGAGGAATATCATCCCCGTTATTTCGACCAGGTGCCCAAAGAACTCCAGTCTTTCGAACGAACCTATCGCCAGGCGGTCGGTGTAACCGACGACGGGAGAGACACCAAAGATCATAAAATCACCTCGGCCCATTCCCACATGTGGAGCATGTGGACAACACCCTATATGATCAAACAGGGCGTGGAACAGACGGGCTGGAAAGACAATACCAAAAATACCGATTTCATCAAGGCCGTGGTCAAGATGAAAATTAAGGCCGGCCCCTGGGCCCCGCAGGGGGATCTGGTTATGCGTGAAGAGGACCATCAAGGGTTCCATGACCATTACATCTCTGAAGTCACCCCTGATTTGAAGCTTAAGGTTCTCCTGCGCATCCCTAAAGAAAAACTGATGTATGAGCCGGCCGTTGATCTGAGGGGAAAGCTGTAAGCCTTTCAGATCCATTGACCCAAACCTTCTTCCTGCCCCGTCGACCCTGAATCGATAGGGGCAGGAAGAAACTTAAAATGAGCCCAATAACTGGAGGGGAACGGAATTGTGATTTCCAATCTGGCCGTAGCCATCTTAAACGGGGTGATTTGGGGAATGATCATGGCCTTGATCGCTCTGGGCTTGAATATGATTTTTGGCCTTCTTCATATCATCAATATGGCCCACGGGATCCTTTATATGCTGGGGGCCGTAGTGGCCTGGTATTTTATTGATCTGACCGGAAACTTCTGGATCGCCCTGATCCTGGCCCCATTAGTGGTGGGGATGATCGGGATGGTCATGGAACGGGGGCTTCTCCGAACCATTGAGGACAAGCCCATTACCACTATCATCTGCACTTTCGGGATCATGCTGGCCGTCCAGCATTTGGTTTTCATGACCTTCGGGGGCACCCCCAGGCGGATTAATGTTCCTATTGAGAGCCGCTTTCAGCTTTTTGAATTGCAGTATCCCCTGATGCGGGTGGTGATCGCCGCTATCTCGATCGGGGTCATGATCGCTCTGTGGTTTTTCTTAAACAAGACCAAGTATGGGCTCTGGATGCGGGCGGTCGTCCAAGACCGGGAGATGGCTGTGGCCCTCGGTATCCCGGTCAACCAGGTCTACATGTGGACCTTTGTCTTAGGGTCGGCGTTGGCGGCTTTCTCCGGGGTTTTAGCGGCTCCCATTGTCTATGTAGATTTTATGATGGGCCGGGAGATCCTCATTATGGCTTTCATCATCGTCATTGTGGGAGGCATGGGCAATCTCGAGGGTTCAGTTTTAGCGGCCATTATTATCTCTCTGATCCAGGGGGTGGGCTCTATATTCGTTCCTCCGGCCATCGCCACCGTCTTTTCCCTGGCCTTTATGATCATCGTTTTATTGTTCCGCCCTCAGGGGCTTTTCGGAGAATAGAAGTCGACCATGCCTAATCATCAACAAAAATCGACCGGTTTTTTATTGGGTTTCTTACTGGTAATAGGTGTCCTGATCACTATTCCTTTTTTCGTAGATCTCTTCTACCAAACCTTCCTGACCGAAATCTTGGTTTGGGTCCTCTTTGCCGTCTCTTTTGATCTTATCTTCGGCTATACGGGCCTGCTCAGTTTCGGGCAAGCCCTCTTTTTCGGTTTAGGGGCCTATTCCATGGCCATCCCTATTTCAAAATTCGGCCTGGGCCCCGGACCGGCCTTTATCCTCGCCATCTTGATCCCTATGCTCTTTGCCTGGTTTGTGGGCTATTTTTCCGTAAAATTGACCGGGATCCATTTTGTTATTATTACCCTGATCTTTGCCCTGATTGGAAGCACCCTGGGAGAAACCTGGACGTCTTTGACCGGCGGGGCCGACGGCTTGACCATCCCCTTCACTCCCCTCCAGATAGGGCCGTTAACAATAGACTTCACGGACATCAAGACCAATTATTACCTGGTGTTAGTCGTGGTAGCCCTCTGTTTCCTTCTCCTGAGACGAATGGTCCAATCCCCCTTAGGAAAGGTCTTTATCGCCATCCGGGAGAACGAGGATCGGGCCCGCTTGATCGGGTACAATGTCAAACGGTATAAGCTGCTGGCCTTTGTGATTGCCGGGGCCTTAAGCGGCGTCGCCGGAGGATTGTACGGGATCACCCTTAAGTACGCTTCAGCCAATTTCCTGTATTGGGGGGTCTCCGGCCATGCCGTCGTCTATACCATTGTCGGAGGCATGGGGACCCTTTTCGGCCCGGTTATTGGAACAGGTATCATCATGGCCCTGGAACATTATTTAGAAAACTATATTCAGGGCACAGACCTGGTGATCGGGATTGTCCTGGTCTTTATGGTCCTGGTAGCCCCCAAAGGTCTGGTCGGGCTACTTCAAAAAAGAAGTAAGTAAAGGAGTCATTGATCCTTGGAACCGATTCTAACCCTCAATAATGTCAGTAAATCCTTCGGTGGCCTGATGGCGGTCGACAGGGTCAACCTTTTGGTTGAACCAGGGCAACTCCAGGCACTCATTGGACCCAACGGAGCGGGAAAAACCACCCTGATCAATCTCATTACCGGCATCTATTCTCCATCCCAGGGCCATATTTTTTTCAAAAACGAAGAAATTACCGGTTTGAGTCCGGACAAAATTTCTCACAAAGGCATTTCCAGGACTTTGCAGATCACCAGTCTGTTTACCGGGCTGACCGTATATGAAAATATCTGGGCTGCTGTTCAATCCCGGAAACGATTTTTTAATCCCTTTATCAGGGCCTTTACCTGGCGCGACGTAAGAGAAAAAACAGAACAAATGTTGGAACTCACCGGCCTTCAAGATAAGGCCTCGTTGATCTGTGCTGAACTTTCCTACGGTGAACAGCGAATCCTGGAAATAGGAATCGCCTTAAGCACCAACCCGGATCTCCTCTTACTGGATGAGCCCACCGCCGGTCTCAACGCCCAGGAGTCCATGGCCTTGGTAAAAAAGATGCGGGACATGATCAGCGGTCAAACAATCATTCTGGTAGAGCATGACATGGGGGTAGTTATGGCATTAGCCGACCGGATCTCGGTGCTCCATTACGGAAGCATCCTGGCCGAAGGTTCCCCCGAAGAAATTCAAACTAACGAGCAGGTTAAAAAGGTCTATTTGGGAAGCTGACATGTTGACTTTGAACAATGTGAATTGTTTTTACGACAAAAGCCATGTACTGCATAACACCTCCCTGGAAATTCGGGAACAGGAGTTAGTGGGCCTGGTGGGCAGAAACGGGGTAGGCAAGAGCACCACCCTGAAATCCATTATGGGGCTGGTTCCAACAAAAAGCGGCCGCATTGAATTCAAGGGAGTGCCCCTTTCCGAACTGCCGCCCTATCAGATTCCGCGACAAGGGATAGCCTTTGTACCCCAGGGGAGGCATCTGTTTCCCAAGTTAACCGTCATGGAGAATCTCATGATTCCTATTGTCCAAGGCGTCATGGATCAAAAAAAATTAAAGGAAATCTTCGAATATTTTCCCCGCCTGGAAGAACGGCTCAAACAAAAGGCCGGCACCCTTTCCGGTGGAGAGCAGCAAATGTTAGCCGTAGCCCGGGCCTTGATTACCAAACCGAAATTAATCCTTCTGGACGAACCGACCGAAGGGTTAATGCCCTTATTAGTCCAGTTAATCAGCGAAACGATCAAGGCCATTAACCAAAAAGGAATGGCTATCCTCCTGGTGGAACAAAATCTGAAGACCCTGAAAGAAATCTGTCACCGAATTTACTTCATGGAAAAAGGGTCTATTGTCTATGAAGGGACCCCGGCCCAATTAGAGGCCGACCAGGGCATTGAGGAACGATATTTAAGTGTTAAGGTTTAACCAGACCGGTGTTGTTTTAAAGAAAAAGAGTTGTAGTTTACATAAGTCAATCGGATTGGTTCTCGGCCTGGCCTTGTTGGGGGGTAACCTGATTCCGGCCTGGTCGGAGACAGTCACGATCGAGGGCAAAAAGGTTTCGGTGAAGCGGGATCCCCTGACAAACGCCCCACTAACTATTCGGGGGGAGGGCACCCCGCTCCTGGAAATTAAAAAAATCTCGAAAATCAGCCGGGACCAGATAACCAAAGTGGGGCCTTTGTTGGTCAAACACTATCAGAAGGTTCTTCCCCTCGAGTCGGATCATCTGAGGCTGAAAACCGCTGAAAAGGTTTACGATACCTGGTATGTCAGCTACTGGCAAACGGTTAAAGGGGTCATTATCTATGAGTCTTCGTTGGGATTTTCAATTGATTCCCAGGGGCGGATCAATTCACTGGGTGCCCTCCTCTACCCTAAGGTTCTCGTGCCTGAGAGCAATAAAATTTCAAGAGGCCGGGCCTTAAAAATAGCCCAGGGGAAGGTTCCGGACTTTAAGAAATCGAGCTACCGACTACTAGCAGACAGCGTACTCATCTATCCGGAACGAAAAGCCAACGAAATGACCTATTACCTTGTTTATGCCTTTAACTTTTTTCCCCAAAAGGCCCTCCATCCGGCTTCGGTCGTCGGAGGCTGGGCCGTTTTTGTGGACACACAGACAGGAAAAGTCGTTATGGTTCAAACCTTGTTCAAGCCTCTGGGCTGCTGTGTTCCTGAAAACTGGGTTCCTCCGAAACCGGAAGACCTCTATAAAGGGATGTTTGGAAATTGAATTCACTACGCTCCGGTTAACTATCCAATAGATTCAAAAAAACTTGCAAAAATTAACCGGACCGTAGTGAATTGAATTCGAAAAAAAAGTGTCAATTTCAAATTACGGCCTCCGGCCCGTAGGGGCCTACGCCTAGAGGGATTTCAGAATAGAAAAAAATCTTCGCTATAAGGGTTACGGTTTCCGGTAGGCGGTTTTTCCTTAAACCTTGAACCTGAACCCTTTTTTCAAAGGAGGTTATCATGACGATGAATTTAAAAGAACGTTTTTTAAACAAACTCCAGGGCAAGGAGGTCGATCTTACCCCTGTAGGCTGTACGACTACCTATGGGGTAGTTGATTTTATGAAGAAATGTGGCTACGAGCGGCCACTGGCCGATACCGATCCCCTGGCCATGACCGAGCTGGCTATGGCCGGGCACACCTTCGGAGGCTTCGAATGGGTCAAGGCTATGGGCTGGGACATCCTGGCCCTGAGAGAGGCCATGGGCTGCGAACTGGGGACCCCCAAGATCGACCGACAATATTATATCAATTCAAATCCCTATGCGGATGGGGTGGACAAACTCGAATTTCCCTCCCACTTCCTTTCCAGGGGCCGCTTCCCCGTTTTCAAGGAACATATCAAACTCCTTAAAGAACGTGTCGGGAATCAAATGGCCATTTTCGGGGAAACCGAAGGCGCCTTTACCTGTGCCGCCAATCTGGTCGGTTCGGAACAATTTATCAAATGGGCCTTAAAAAAACCGGATCAATTGGCCAAGACCATGGAGGTCACCAAAGAGGCCGCCATCGCCGCCGCTAATTTTGCCTTTGATAACGGGGTGGATTTTTTCGTCTTTGCCGAACCGACTTCCGGACCGGCCCTGCTCAATCCGCGTTTGTATGAGAAGTTGGTCCTGCCGGTGGAAAAAGAAATCGTCAGCCGGATCAAAGGCCCGGTGGTCCTGCATATCTGTGCCGATACCGATCCGATTATTGAGTTCATGTGTCAGACCGGAGTGGCCGGGATCAGTATCGAGGAAAAGGCGGATTTAAAGACAGCCGTAGAAATCGCCCATCGTTACGGGGTCAAGGTCCTGGGCAATGTGGCCACGGCGACCACTCTCTTTAACGGCACCCCCCAGGAGGTCTACCAGGAAGCGATTGCCGCCCTGGAAAATGGGACGGACTTCCTGTGTCCGGGTTGCGGCATCGCACCGGGCTCGCCTCTGGAAAATATCGTCCAGATTAAAAAGGCCAGGGATGATTTTTTTAAATAGTTTCCATCCGGAAATTCGAATTTCCGGATGAGAACTAAATAGCCGATCATAACGTGAGATCGACCGCCTTTGACCGGACGATATCGGATACTGGATCAAACTACCGATACTGGATAATATCCAGTATCCAGTATCATTCGAAAGAACTTAAATAGTTCTCATCCGGAAACGACCTTTCCGGATGAGAACATACAGCTGCCGGCTATCCTCTTTGGCCAGAAACCCTTTAAAAAGGGTTTCTGGCGAGAGCTTAATGCCGGTCCCCGAATAGGGACCTTAGCGTAGGTCGATAAAATCGACCGGCCGAAATCGAGGTGTTTCCATCCGGAAATTCGAATTTCCGGATGGAAACTAAACAGCTCGCTCATCTCCGGTGGGTCGATTTGAGAAAATAAATTTCAACTATTTTTATTCATTGAAGGAGGAACAGACATGGCTTCAGAAGAAAGAACCCAGGAGATCCTGAAAGGTCTTCAGGCGGCCGTAGTTGAATTTGACGAGGATAAAACCAGGGAATTGGCCCAGGCCTCCATAGATGAAGGAGTGGATCCTTTTCAGGCTACCATGGAAGGCCTGGCCGAAGGCATGATCCAGGTTGGTGATCTCTACAATAAAAAAGAATACTTTGTTTCGGAGCTGCTTTTGTGCGCCGATGCCCTTTATGCCGGGCTGGAATTACTCAAACCGGCTATTGTAGCTTCAGGAAGAATCAGTGAGGCCAAAGGATCCATCGTGCTGGGCGTGGTTGAGGGCGATGTGCACGATATCGGCAAAAACCTGATCAAGATGATGTTCGATGTGGCCGGCTGGACCGTCTATGATCTGGGCAAGGATGTACCGCTGGAAAAATTTGTCGAAGAGCAGCTCAGGACGGATTCGGATATCGTCGGCCTCTCGGCCCTGATGACCACCAGCATGATCAGCATGCCGGAAATCGTCAAAAAGCTGAAAGAAAAAAATCCCAAGGTCAGGGTCATGTTGGGCGGTGCGCCGATCACGCCCGAAACCGTGGAAAAATATGGGGCCGACGGTTATGCCAAGGATGCCGGGACAGCCGTGGATGAAGCCATCAAATTGATTAAGATGTTGAGAACAGAGGAAACTTCCAAATAGTTAAGCTCCTCTTTCTTTTGCAAGTTTAAGCGCTCGTCCAAACTTTCGTTTCGGGATAGAGAAAGGAGCAGTCTTATGCCGAGTGGTGAAAATGAAAAATGCTTAGTCATTTTTCAACCCTCTGGATGCAGGGGATATATCGATCGAGGGAAAACCCTTAAACAGGCCACTGTGGCCTTAGGTGTGGACATTGAAGGGGTCTGTGGCGAACAGGCCATTTGTGGAACCTGCAAGGTCCGGATTGAAGAAGGTGAATTCGAAAAATACGGCATTCGCTCCGGCCGGGAAAGCCTCTCGGCTATGGGACCTTCGGAGAGAAAATTTTTCAATTTGCGCCAGGTCGATGAAGGCTACCGACTGGCCTGTCAGGCCCAGATCCTCGACGATGTAGTCGTCTTTGTACCGGAGGAAAGCCGAATGGGCAAGCAGGTCGTCCGGAAGGCCCCGACCACCCGGCCGATCGAAGTCAATCCGGTGGTTAAAAAATATGCCTTGGAACTGATCAAGGCCACCCTGGAGGACAATCTCGGCGACTGGGAACGTCTGACCGACGCCCTGGAAAAAAAATACGGTCTGAAGAATCTTACCATCGATTATGAAGTACTCATGGAACTCCAGGGCCTGGTCCGTCAAGGCGAGTGGAAGGTTACCGTCTCGGTCTGGCACGGGAAGGAAGTCATCCGGGTTGAGCCGGGAATCAAGGAAAAAGGCTACGGTCTGGCGGTCGACGTGGGCACCTCCACGGTGGCCGGCTATTTGTGTGACCTGTCCGACGGCACCGTAGTGGCAACGGCCTCCATGATGAATCCCCAGATCGTCTATGGGGAAGACGTCATGTCCCGGATCAGCTACACCATGACCAATCCGGACGGTCTGGAGATTTTAAATCAGGCCATCATCGACGGCCTGAACAATATTGCCGCCGAGGCAGCCGAGCGGGCCGGCATCAAACGCCAGGATATTCTGGATATGACCCTGGTGGGCAATACCTGTATGCATCATATTTATATGAACATCAATCCCCGCTATATCGGTCGTTCCCCTTTTGCCCCCAGTCTCCACCATTCCCTGGACATCAAGGCCCGGGATTTCGGCTTCAAGATCCCCCAGGAAAAAGAGCGGGAAGAGAAAGGGAAATATGCCCCTTGCCGGGTGGAGTGTCCGGCCGGGGTGAATGTCGATGATTTTTTGTATCTCATCGCCCAGCGGAAATTTAAGGATGCCCTGGAATTGGTCCGGTTGTCTTATCCCTTTGCCGGGGTCTGCGGACGGGTCTGCACCCACCCTTGCGAAGGGATTTGCGAGCGGGGCCGGGTGGATGACCCCATCTCCATCCGGGCCGCTCATCGCTTCCTGTCCGACTGGGAACTGTCCTCAGGAAGGGAAAAGGCCACCCCGGTGGAATTGAAAAAGGCCTCCCCCATCGCCATTGTCGGTTCAGGACCGGCCGGGTTGGCCTGCGCCTATGATCTGATCGGCCGGGGGCACCCGGTAACCGTCTTTGAGGCCCAGGCCCAGGCCGGAGGAATGATGCGTTATGGCATCCCGGAATACCGCTTACCGAAAAGCATCTTAGATGATGAAATTCGATATATCGAAGAACTGGGCGTAGAGATCAAAACCAAGACCCCCATAAAAACCCCGGAGGAGCTCTTCGCTCAGGAGTATAAAGCCGTCTTTCTGGCCACCGGGACCTGGAAGAGCCAGAAGCTCAATGTTCCGGGAGAGGAAAGCCCCAATGTCCTCTATGCCCTCGATCTCCTCCGGGAGATTAATTCCGGGAAAAAAATGGGCCTGACGGGCCGGGTGGCGGTGATCGGTGGAGGCAGTGTGGCCGTTGATGCCGCCCGGGTAGCCAAACGTCTGGGGGCTCGGGAGGTTCATCTGATCTGTCTGGAGTCCTCTGACCTGACCTGCAAAGACCGCATGCCGGCTCAAGACCTGGAAATTGAACAGGCCCGTGAAGAAGGGGTGATCATTCATCCCTCCCTGGGGGTCAGCGCCCTGGTGACTGAAAACGGTCAGGTCAAGGGAGTGGAAACCGTAGGCTGTGTATCGGTCTACGATCCCGAAGGACGCTTTGCGCCGCAGTTCTCCGATCAGAGCGCCCCGACCATGGCCGTCGATACCGTCATCGTGGCTATCGGCCAACGAATGGACGAGACGCTTTTTCCTGATCTGGCCCGCACAGCCTCGGGTGTGCTCCAAGTGGATGAAAAGACCCTGGAGACCAGTTTGCCGGGGGTCTTTGCCGGTGGCGATGCGGCCAGCGGTCCGGCCAATGTCATCAAGGCCATCCGGGCCGGAAAGGAAGCAGCCATTTCCATTGAACTCTATCTGGCCGGAAAGGACCTGAAGGAAGACCGCCCTAAACCCCTTAAGGCCGTAGAAGAGATTCCCAAAGAGGGAATCCGGAAAGAAGCCCGCCAGAAGGCGGCCGAACTGGCCCCGGATAAACGAGCCGGTTTTGACGAAGTGGAGTTGGGCCTGGAAGAAGACCAGGTGGTGCCGGAATCGATCCGTTGCCTTCATTGCGCCGTCTTTGCCCAGAAGGAGGCCATGGAAGAAAAAGAGGCCCATGGTTGGGGGATTAAGATCTCTCCAGGGGCGTATGTCCATTGCCTGCCTATCGAGGCCGGTTTTGTAGGCGCCGATAACGTCGGGGTGCTCATCGCCGAAGCCCCCTATAACCAGGACAGTATGGAGCTGATTATCGATATCGGGACCAACGGGGAAATCATCCTCGGCAATCGGGAACGGTTGATTTCCGCCTCCTGTGCCACCGGACCGGCCTTTGAAGGGGCCCAATTGCGCTTCGGTATGCGAGCCGCCCCAGGCGCTATTGAAAAGATAGCGATCGATCCGGAAACCAAAGAGGTGCGTTTTAAGATCATCGATGAGGTTCGCTGGAATACCGAAATGAAACCGGAGGAGGTCAAGGCTAAGGGGATTTGCGGTTCGGGGATTATTGATGCTATCCCACAGCTTTTCCTGGCCGGGATTATCGATAAAAGCGGCAAGTTCATTAAAACGGTCGAAAATCCCCGGTTACGATTTTCAGGGGATCAATATGAATATGTCATCGCCTGGGCACATGAGACCTCTATCGGCCAGGATGTGGTCGTCTGCCAGGATGACATTCGGGCCATCCAGTTGGGCAAGGCGGCCATGTACGCCGGCAGCAAGATTTTGATGGAAACCCTGGGGATCGACAAGGTGGACAAGGTCATTTTAGCCGGGGCCTTTGGGAGTTACATTGATAAACTTTCCGCAGCCGTCCTGGGTATGTTTCCGGATTGTGATCCCAAAAATGTCTATTCCGTTGGAAATGCCGCCGGGGATGGGGCCCGGATGGCCCTGTTAAATGTCAATAAACGTCGGGAGGCGGATGAATATGCCCGCAAGGTGGAATACATCGAATTGACCATTTCTCCGAAATTTGAGAAAATTTTTGCTCATTCCATGTGGATTCCCCATATGAAAGATGCCTTCCCGAACTTACAGGAATTTCTGCCGGCGAAAAAATGAGATGGAGGAAGAGACCAGGGATATATAGCTATCTGATTAAGGATTCGAAGGAACAATCATGTTAATGGTTTAAGGTCCACGGGTTAAGGTTTTTCCTTGAACCTGGCACCTTAGACCTTGAACCCTTTATTATAAAATAAGGAGGAACAGTCTTATGGGAACCGAAATGAGTTCCAGAGAGAGGGTACTTAAGGTGTTGAATAAGGAAAAAGTCGATCGCCTGCCGTTCTTTAGCGGCATGGGGAATATTACCATCCAGGGTCTGGAACCGTATCAGTGGAATTTCGCCGAACTTCATCTGGATCCGGAAAAGATGGCCAAAATAGCCGCTACCACTTCACAGCTTTACGGTCTTGAATGTGCGGTGGTCCCTTTTGATATGGGGGTGGAAGCCGAGGCCTTAGGGGCGGGAGTGAATTATTATGCCCATCGTACCGATATCGTCTATCCGACCATTACCAAAAAAGCGGCCGACAAATTTGAAGATTTGAAGATCCAAATACCGGATCTGTCAAAGGCCGGGAGAATTCCCTTGGTCGCCAAGGCCATTGGGCTTTTAAAAGAGCAAGTCGGGGATAAACTGGCCATCGGGGCCTGGGTCCTCGGTCCTTATACCCTGGCCGGGCAATTGACCGATATCGGGGACCTGGCCAAATCCGCCCTCAAGAAGACCGATCAGGTGGCGGAGGTCTTAATGCAACTGGCCGAGGCCATTATCCAAATTGCCCGGATCTACAGGCAGGCCGGTGCCGATTATATCACCGTTCGGGAAATGGGTGCCGGACCGGACATCATCAGCCCCCGGATCTTCAAAAAACTTATTCAGCCGCCCTTGATGAAGATATTTTCCGCCCTGGAATCGCCCAAGATCCTGCACATCTGCGGGAGCACCGATATGATTGTCGAACAGATGGCCGAGTGCGGGGCCGATGCCTTAAGCGTAGACCAAAAGAATACCCTGGCTGAAACCAGGAAAAAAATCGGTCCCGATGGGCTCCTTTTTGGTAATTTCGATCCCTATGGGACCCTGGTTACCATGAAGGCCGAAGAGGTGGATGAGGTCGTCAAGAATTGTTTTCAGGCCGGTATTAATGCCCTCTGGCCGGGTTGTGACCTCTGGCCGGACTTAAAAAAAGAAAATCTCCAGGCCCTGACGGCTGCGGCCTTGAAATATGGCCAACAATAATAAACCGGTACGGGTTGCGGGTTGCGGGTTGCGGGTTGTTAGTGAAAAGGTCTTGATTTTTAAGCCGGCAACCCGTTACTCGCAACGCGTCATTCGCAATCTCAAATAAGTCAGAGATGAATTTCCAGAGTGAAGATCGCGGGAACGTATAGGCTGCGGCTATCCTTAATGGTTTTCTTGATTCTTGGATTCGTATCCTGTAAAGACAATCCAGGGGAAATACCCCTTCCCGGAATCGGCAGCCGGGCCCCGGATTTTTCTCTTCAAGACCTGAATGGTCATACCTGGAGACTGGCTGATTGCCGGGGCCGGTTGCTGTTGGTCCGCTTTTGGGCCGATTGGTGTCCGTATTGTCGTTTTGAAATGCCGGTGATTGATAAATATTATCGGAAATTATCTTCCCAGGGGTTCCTGGTCTTAGCCGTCAACGTAAAACAAAGCGCCCAGGTGGCTGAGGTTTTCGCGGTCCAGATGAATATGTCCATGCCGGTTCTTTTGGATTCCAGGGGGGACCTGGCCGGTCAATACGGGGTCTATGCCATCCCGACCAATTTTCTGATCGATCGGCAGGGCATTATTCGAGAGATCCTGATTGGTGAGGTCTTCCGGGAAGAAAAACCCTTACAGGATTTACTGCAAAAATATCTTCCGGAGAAACAGGCCCCACACTGACCAAATAACCCCAAGCCGTCGAAAAAAGAAGGGGGCTTCAATTTTTCTCAACCTGTGGTTCACCTCACTCCGAAATATTTAGGCCAATCCCTTCCGTAGTCTGGTGGTCCTTTTATCCTTAAGCGCCATCCTGACGCCCTTTCTGACCGCCATGTCTATTTCCGAAGGGCTAAAAAGGGAAACTCGGGCGGTATTGGAATCAGGGGCGGACCTCTATATCACGCTGGATCAATTCGGCTCCAATGCCCCCATACCCCTGTCCACTATTCAGGGTTTAGCTACCCTGCCGGGTGTCAAAGAAGTCATTCCCAGGGTCATCGGGCGCACCTACCTGGACAACACTTTTCTGGCCATTTATGGTCTTCAGAAAAATGTAGTCCTTTTCAACAACCTGAGGAACAAGACAGCGGTCTGATGCAGGTACAGGTTTTGTAGATTTATTATTATATCCGGTCGTAATCTTCCGGTTCTGAATCAGAAATCTTTTTGAGTATTTTCTGAAATTTTTTCAAACTT